>CAZKTF010000105.1:0-11899 GCA_964555565.1 uncultured Planctomycetota bacterium
CCGTGTCCGGCGCCTGACGCGGTCGGCTACTTCGGCAGCCTCTTCGCGTCCGCCTCCCCCTCCACGAGGAGCCAGGAGGTCCCGGCCGGGAGGTCGCGGAACTCCTGGGTCTTCCCCGAGGGCCATCGCACCGTCACGAGGTCGGCCCTCTTCGCGGCGGCGAGGCCGAACAGCAGCCTCGGGTCGGGGCTGGCCATGAAGGAGTGGCCGCGCAGGACGATGCGCGTGCGGCTCGGCGCACCGGCGGCATCCACCCGGACCGTCGCGCCCGCGGGGTCGCGCGGGGCCTTCCCCCGCAGCGCGAACCGGATCCAGGGGCGGGCGTTGCCGCCGTCGTTGCGGAGGATGTAGGCCTGGCCGTTGAGGGCCGAGACCACGAGGTCCTCGTCCCCGTCGTCGTCGAGGTCCACCGCGGTGCCTCCCCGGTGCACTTCGGCCCGGTCGAGGCCCGCCGCGGCGGAGACGTCCTCGAACACGGGGGACGCCCCGCCGGAGTTCCGGAGGAGCTGGCAGGTCTGCCGGTTCGTGGTGCCCGTCGCGGCGAAGTTGTCGATCTCCCCGTAGACGTGCCCGTTGGCGAAGAAGAGGTCGGCCCATCCGTCGTTGTCGTAGTCCGTGAAGACCGCGGCCCACCCGAGGGGGTAGAAGGTGGCGGCCGAGATGCCGGTCTTCACGCTCACGTCGTCGAACCCGAGCGTCCGCCTCCCGTCCTTGCGCGGCTTCGAGGTGCCGAGGGTGTTGCGGTAGAGCGTGTAGTGGTCGTGGGAGAAGTTGGTGACGATCATGTCCATCAGCCCGTCGTTGTCGTAGTCCCCGACGTCGTTCCCCATGCTGGCCTGCTTCTGGACGCTCGCGTCGTAGGCGCACCCGGTCGTCTTGGCCTCCTCGGTGAACCACCCCTTCCCGTCGTTGATCCAGAGGGTGTTGGGCTCGGTGTCGTTCACCACGTAGACGTCCAGGTCCCCGTCCCCGTCGAAGTCGGCCATGACGGGCTGGAAGGCGGGCAGCGCCTCCTGCTCCCGCAGGTGGTCCGTCGCGTCCACGAAGGTCCCGTCCCCGCGGCTGAGGAAGAGCCGGTCCTTCTGGAACGGGACGCCCTGCGGCCCGCAGTAGACCTTGAACTTCCTCCATTCGCAGGACCGCCCCGCGCGGCCCTGCTTCCGGAAGTCCTCCATGAGCCGGCGGCTATCGACGTAGTTCGCGACGTAGAGGTCGAGCCACCCGTCCCCGTTGAGGTCCCCGAAGGCCGCGCAGGTGCTGTGGTCGTCGTCCGCGCCCGCGGCCCCGGCCGCGTCGGGCAGGTCGGTGAACTTCCCGTTCCCCTCGTTCCGGAGGAGGTGGTTCTTCCCGAGGCAGCAGACGTAGATGTCGGTGTCGCCGTCGTTGTCGAAGTCCGCTGCGGCCCCCCCGTACCCCATGCCGTTGAGACGGATCCCGGACTCCTCCGTCACGTCGGTGAAGCGCATGCCCCCGTCGTTGCGGTACAGGCGCGAGCCGGCGTCGGGGTAGGGCTCCCCCTCGATGGAGTTCCCGTCCACGAAGAAGAGGTCCTCGTCCCCGTCCCCGTCGTAGTCGAGGACGAGGATCCCGCCCCCCTTGGCCTCGGCGATCCAGTCCTTCTGGGTCTTCCTCCCGGTGTGGTTGACGGGACCGAAGCCGCAGGAGTCCGGGAGCAGGACGTAGCGCACCGCCGGCCCCTTCGGGGCGGGAGGGGGGGCGGGGGCCGGGGAGGGCGGGGGGGAGACGTGCTCCCCGGTGCCGCAGCCCGGCGGCAGGAGGAGGACGGCGGCCACGAGGGCGGCCCGGGCGGCGCTCAGGGGGCTACTCCCCCCCGGGTCCCGGGAGCCACAGGTCCCGCGAGGCCCACAGGAGTCCTCCGAGCATCACCGCCGAGATCCCGTAGACGAGGACCCGGTAGATGCGGGACTCCGCCGGGATGGCGCTGCCATGGGGCCTCAGGAGATGGACGAGCCTCCCCGCGAAGTACAACGCGATGCCGAGGAGGAGGACGCCCCAGGCGACCCTCTGCAGGGGGGAGTCCTTCCCCAGCCCCGCCGCCAGCCCCACCCCGACGCTCCCGGCGCCGACCAGGAAGACCACCCCGCCGGCGATCATCAGGCCGTTCAGTTCGAGGCGCAGGCGCACGGGCCCGCCGACGGCGAACTTCATCCAGGGCTCCCCGGGGTGGACCCCCGACCATACCACGGAGCCCGGGGAGGGCGAACTGGGCGTTGAACCGGCCCCCAGGGGCGGCTACGATCCGTCCGACCGGGGGACGGGACGGGTCCGGCTGGAGCCGGGCCCGCCTTCGACCCGGCCGCCAGCGTCGTGCGGCCAGGAGGGAGACCGTGCCGGACCGCGAGATCATGTGCGTGGACTGCGGGGCCCCGTTCGCCTTCACGGAGCGGGAGCAGCAGTGGTACCGGGAGAAGGGCCTCACCAACGACCCCAAGCGGTGCCGGGACTGCCGGGCCGCGAAGAAGGGCGGCGGAGGCGGGGGCGGGGGAGGAGGCGGCGGCTCCCACGGCCCGTCCGATGCCGGCGGAGGGGGCGAGGGCCAGCACCACGGCGGGGGCGGCGGAGGAGGCGGCGGGGGTGGAGGCGGGGGGAGGGGCGGCGGCCGGTCCCACTCCCGGAACCGCGAGATGTTCGAGACCACCTGCGCCACCTGCGGGAAGCCCTGCCAGGTGCCCTTCAAGCCGGACGCCTCGCGGCCGGTCTACTGCCTCGACTGCTACAACACCCGCGGCAAGAAGCGCTGACGGGAGGGGCGGGCCACCGCCCGGGCGTAGGAGTCGAGGCGCACCCCCTCCGGTGCGCAGGAACTTCGTCGAGGCTGCCTACCCGCCCAGGGCCCTGAGCACCGCCACCGGGATCGGCAGGTCCTCCCATCGCCCCCGGCCGAAGACCCGGTCGTTGAGGGGACCCGCCACCCGGAACGCCCGCGCGAGCCGCCCCTCGTCCTGGTCGCACCCCCCGTCGCGCACCGGGTTGAAGGTGCAGCAGCCGAGCGGCTTGACCGGGTGGACCCCGCAGGAGTTCTCCGCCGTGAGGAACGGGCAGGTGTAGGTGCGGGGCCGCTCCCGGTCGTCGGCCGCCAGGCGGAAGCGCTCGACGGCCTCCCGGAGCCGCGCGCGCGCCCCGGCGGCTTCCCCCGAGGTCTCCAGGTGCCGCGCCACGGCCAGTGCCTCGAGCGGCGTCGCCCGCATCGAGTTGGAGCCCTCCCGGCAGCACCAGGCCACGCAGCCCCTGCAGGAGAACAGCCCCGCCCGCTCCGCGCGGCCGGGCCCCCGGAGCCCCTCGCGCACCTGCGCGAGCTCCCCGAGCGCCCGGTGGACGGCCTCGGCCGATGGCATGGGCGCGATCGTAGCGGCGCCCGCGGGGGACAATCCCCGACTAGGGGACAGTCCCCGACTGTCAACGGCGGGCGGGGCAAGCCCCGCCCCTACTAGGGCTCGACGAGCTCGTGCAGGCGATTGACCGGGAGGGGGCCCGTCTCCGTCACCTTGCCCGAGGGCCAGCGGACGAGGACCCGGTCCACCTTCTCCGCAGGGCCGAGGCCGAAGTGCAGGACGGGGTCGGAGGTGGAGGCGAAGGAGTCGCCGAGGTGCACCTCGCGGGTCCGGCTCCGGCCGCCCGCCGTGACGGAGACCCTCGCGCCCCCGGCGTCCCGGAGGCCGCGGCCCCCGGCGAGACGGAAGGCGACCCAGGCGTTCCCCGTGCGGGGGGTCGCGTTGCGGAGGAGGGCCGGCGGGCCGCCCACCGTCGTGACGACGAAGTCGATCCGCCCGTCGCCGTCGAAGTCCGCGGCCGCGAGGCCGCGGTGCACCCGGGTGCGCGCGAGGCCGGGGCCGCCCCCGTCGGTGCGGTCGGAGAAGGTCCCGTCGGGCCTCCCCGCGAACAGCCGCATCCTCTGCGCGTGGGTCACCCCGAGTCCCGGGGCATCGGTCACGTTCGGGTAGATGTGGCCGTTCGCCACGAGGAGGTCCTCGTGGCCGTCGAGGTCCACGTCGGCCGCGACCACGCCCCAGCCGAGGTCGTGGTAGGTGAGGGGGCCCACGCCCGTCGCCGTGGAGCGGTCGTCGAAGGCGGGACGGCCCGGGCGGCCGGCCCCCCGGTAGAGGGTCAGGTGGTCGTTGCTGAAGTTCGTGACCACGAGGTCCGGGATCCCGTCCCCGTCGTGGTCCGCCGCGGCGACCCCCATCCCGGCCTGCGCCTTCCCCTCGGCGTCGAAGGCGCACCCCGCCTCGAGCGCCGCGTCCTCGAACCGCATCCCGCCGAGGTTCCGCCAGAGGGAGTTGGCCTGGGTGTCGTTGGCGACGTAGACGTCGAGGCGGCCGTCGCCGTCGGCGTCCGTGGCGACGCACTGGAACCCGTAGCGGGGCTGCTGGCCGGCGAGCCCGGCGGAGGCGTCCTCGAACCGGAGGCCCCCGAGGCCCCGGTAGAGGCGGTCGGTCTCCGGCTCGAGGGGCTCCGGCCCGCAGAACACCAGCAGCCCGCGCCACGAGCACTCCTTCCCGTCCTCCGGGAGACCGGCGCGCCGGCGGAGGTCGCGGTAGGCCTCCTGGTCCGCGTAGCGCGTGACGAAGAGATCGAGGACCCCGTCCCCGTCGAAGTCGGCCGCGGCGGCGCAGGTGAACCAGGACTGCGGTTCGGGGCCGAAGCCCGCCGCGTCGGAGACGTCCTCGAACGCCATCCCGCCCCGGTTGGCCAGGAGGCGGAGCCTCCCGTAGCCGCAGAGGAGGAGGTCGCGCCTCCCGTCGCCGTCGAGGTCCGCGGCGAGGACGCCGCACACCGGCTCGGGCACGTCCACCCCGGCCCGCGCGGTCACGTCCTCGAAGGTCCCGTCCCCGCGGTTGCGGTAGAGGCGGTTCCCGGCCCCCGCGGGCCGCGGATCCCCGAGGGACCACGCGTCGGCGAAGAACAGGTCGGGCCGACCGTCCCCGTCGAAGTCCGCCGCCGCGACGCCGCTCCCCACCGCGTCGGCCATCCAGCGCACACCGGAGAGGGGGCCGTGGTGGACGAACCGGATCCCCGCGGACTCCGTCGCGTCCACGAGCCGCGCGAACTGGGCCCCCGGGACGGGCCCGTCCCCGCCGGGGGGCTTCGCCCCGCCCGTCCACCACCAGCGGCCCGAGAGGACGGGACCTGCCGTGACGACGACGAGGAGGATCGCCGCGGCCGCCGCCAGCAGCGGGATGCGGGAGAGGGCCCCGCGACGGAGCGGGAAGACCCGGGCGGCGGAGGCCGCGGCCGTGGTCCGGGGGGCGGACGCGGCCGCGCGGCGGATCCCCTCCAGGACGGCGGGCGCGAGGTCGCGGGGCACGGAGCGCGCGGCCTCCCGGAGCGCCGCCGCGATCCGCTCCCCGTCGGCCCGCAGCGCCTCCACCCCGGCCGCGCAGGAGGGGCAGGAGCCGAGGTGCGCGCCGAGCCGCGCCTGGTCCCCCGGGTCCACGTCCCCCTCCGCGGCCAGCAGCGAGAGCGCCAGCGCCTCCTCGCAGGGATCGACGGGGCGCGGGTCGAAGGGCTCCTCCGGGAGGTCCTCGGGGCGGGGGGTCACGAGAGCCTCTCCCGCAGGCGCCGGAGCGCCCGCGTGAGCCGCATCCCCACGGCCGCGGGGGAGTCGCCCAGGCGGCGCGCGACCTCCCTCACGGACAGTCCCTCCAGGTAGCGCAGCGCGACGGCCGCCTGGCTCCGCGGGTCGAGGGTGCCCAGGGCCTCGAGGAGGCGGGCGCGGTCCTCGCCGGCCACGACCGGGTCCGGGGCCGGGGGGCGCGGGTCGGCGGGCTCGTCCTCGGAGTCCCCCAGGGGCTGGAGGCGCGGGCGCACCATGGCGCGCCTGTGGTGGTCGTGCGCGGCGTTGACGGCGATGCGGGCGAGCCAGGCCGCGAATCTCTCGGGCTCCCGGAGATCCGGGAGCCGGCGGAAGGCCCGGATGAAGACTTCCTGCGCCAGGTCCTCGACATCGGCCCGTCCTCGCACGCGGGCCGCCACGAGGGCGACGACGAAGCCCTGGCGCCGGCGGACGAGGGCGGCGAACGCCACTGCGTCTCCGCCCTGCGCCGCCAGGACCTCCTCGCGCTCCCCGCTGTCGCCGGACATGGGTGCCCGCACCGGGCTAGACGCAGGGGGAGGGGGGTCCACAACGCGGCGACCGCCGGGGGGGGGATCCTGGGACAAGGGGTCCATCCTACGGGGAGGGGGGCGGAGGGCGGCGGGACGCTCCCGCACGCGTTAGACTCCCGCCCCGTTCCCGTCGAGTCCCTGTCGGGGGAGGAGGGTCCCGTGCGACCGATGAGCCGGAGGGAAGTGCTGGGGGCCGCGGGGGCCGCCGCCGCGGGGCTCGCGCTGGCGGGGTGCGCCCCCCTTCGCGGCCCAGGGGACGGCCGGGGGGGGCAGGCCGCGCCCGCGGGGGGGATCCCCCCGAACGGGGCGTTCGTGGACCTCCCCACAGGGATCCGGATGTACTACGAGGTCCACGGGGACCGGGGAGACCCCTTCCTCTTCCTCGGGGGGACCGGGAGCGACCACTCGCTCTGGACCCACCACCTCCCCGAACTGACGAAGCGCTTCCGCGTCGTCACCCCCGACCCCCGCGGGACCGGCCGCACCACGCGGCCGCGGGACCCCTCGACCTGCTCCATGCGGCTCATGGCCGAGGACGCCGCGGGACTCCTGGACGCGCTGCGGATGGGGCCGGCGCACGTCGCCGGGCTGTCACTCGGGTCGGCCGTGGCCATGGAGCTCGGGGCCGCCCGCCCCGACCTCGTCCGGAGCCTGCATCTCCACGGGGCCTGGGCGCGGAGCGACCGGTGGTTCGTCGAGATGATGGAGATCATGGAGTACCCGGCCCGCCGGGGGGACATGCGGGGGTTCCTCCGGCTCGCGCTGCCCTGCATCCTCTCGCGCACCTTCCTCAACGACGAGGCGGCGGTGGCGGCCATCTTCCGGGGGTTCTTCGACGAGAACCCCGCACCCCCGAGCGCGGAGGGGATCCTCGGGATGATCCACGCCGACAAGACCCACGACGCCACCCCGCGCCTCCCGTCGGTCCGGGCCCCCGCGCTCGTGGCCACCGGGGAGAACGACATCCAGGTGCGGCCGGAGTACGGGAGGGAGGTGGCCGACCTCATCCCGGGGGCGCGGTTCCACCTCTTCCGGGGGCCGCGCGCGAGCCACTGCTCCTGCCTGGAGATGCCCGAGGAGTTCCTGCGGGAGACCTTCGCCTTCGTGGACGGGATCGGGGGGGGGACGCCCCGATAGGCGGGTCCGCGTCCGGTACGCGGCGTGCGTCGGTCGGGGCCGGAGGTGCCCATGCCGCGCTACCACCTGCGCCACGAGACGGAGATCGAGGCCTTCCTCGAACACCTCGCCGTCGCGGCCCGCGAGGCCGCCGCGGAGGGGGCGGACGCCGACGCCCTGCGCCGGTCGCTCCGCGAGGTCATCCGCCGGGACATGATGCAGGCCAACCTGTGCGGGATCTTCTCCGCCTGCTCGGAGGTCGAGTTCTTCGACCCCTTCGAGGTCCGCAAACCCTGACGCCCGTCGTGTCCCCCGGGCCGGATTCCCCGGGGCCGGCCGATTCCGCCCCCTGACCAGGGTCCGGGGGGGGCTACCGGTATCGCGCGCGCACGGTCGTCGCCATCCCGCCGCGGACGTTGAACTCGCCGAGGACCTCCATCCAGCGCGGCCGGCAGGCGGCGACCAGGTCGTCGAGGACCCGGTTCACCACGGCCTCGAAGAACACGCCGCGGTTGCGGTAGGAGAAGAAGTAGAGCTTCAGGCTCTTGAGTTCGAGGCAGCGCTTCGCCGGGGCGTAGGTGATCCGGATCGTGCCGAAGTCCGGCTGCCCCGTCTTCGGGCAGACCGAGGTGTACTCGGGGACCTCGATCTCGACGACGTACTCCCGCCGCGGCTCGGGGTTCGGGAAGGTCTCGACGGACGCGGCGGGACGCGGCATGCCGTCAGAGCATACCCCGTTCCCGGAACCACGCGACCGCGTCCCGCACGGTCTCGGCGAGCGGCCGCGCCTTCCAGCCGAGTTCCCGCTCGGCCTTCGCCGAGGAGAAGGCGGCGTGGCGGCGGGCCATGCGGGCCCGCTCGCGGGTGAGGGCGATCGGGCGGCCGGTGAGGGAGCCCCAGGCCTCGGCCACGGCGGCGAGGGGCGGGAGGACCCAGGCGGGGACCGGAATCGGGCGGCCGCGCTTCCCCGCGGCCTCGCGGCAGAGCGCGACGAAGTCCGGCATCGGGAGCGAGGCGGCGTTGAGGATGTACCGCTCCCCCGCGCGCCCGCGCTCGGCCGCGAGGAGGTGCCCCTCGGCCACGTCCCGCGCGTCCACGAAGCCCTGCACCATCCGCGGGGCGAAGGGGATCCGCCCGCGGGCGGCGCGGAGGACGTACTCCCCCCCCGCCGAGGGGCGCGGGTCCCCGGGCCCGAGGACGATGCCCGGGTTCACGCAGACGGCGTGGATCCCCTCGGAGGCGGCCGCGCGGGCCAGGAGCTCCCCGCGGCGCTTCGTCGAGGCGTAGCCCGGGGCCTCGTCCCCGGGCCAGGGGTAGGTCTCGTCCACCGGCGCCGGGTCCTCCCCGCCCCCCACGGCGGCGACGCTGGAGGTGACGACGAGGGTCTCCACCTCGGCGGCCTTCGCGGCCTCGACGGCGTGGCGCACCCCGTCCACGTTCACCCGCTCGAGCCAGCCCCGGTCCTCGGCGAGGAAGGAGACGAAGCCCGCCACGTGGAAGATCCGCCCGCAGCCCCAGGCGGCGGCCGCGTAGGCCTCCTCGTCCAGGACGTCGCCCGGGACGACCTCGCAGCCGAGGTCCCGGACCGGTCCGGGGTCGGTCTCCCTCCGGACCATGCACCGGACCGTGCGGCCCCGGGCCCGGAGCGCGCGGACGACGTGGGAGCCCACGAACCCCGTGCCGCCCACGACCAGGTCCGGCTTCCCGACCGCCCCGTCCGCCATGGTCCTCCCCCTGCCCGGGATGGAACTGTACCGCAGTGCGATTCCTCTCCCGTCGCCCGCGCCGGGCGTACCCTCGCCGCCTCCCGGCGCCCCGGGGAGAAAGGACCCGCATCCATGGCCGGCAAGCAGATGGTCGTCGCCTTCCGCGTGGACAGGCACCTCGCGAAGGAGCTCGAGCGGCTCCCCGACAAGAGCGCCTTCATCCGCGGGGCGATCGAGCGGGCCTTCCACGTCGCCTGCCCCGTGTGCGAGGGGCGCGGGACCGTCTCCCACGAGACCGCCGACTGGGTCGGGTCGATGCTCGAGCGGGGGGGAGCCTCCCGCTGCCCCTGCTGCGGTGCGGTGGCCCCGGCCGTGAAGGGGCGTGGCCGCAAGGGGGCCGTCTGTGGGCACTGCGGCACGGATCGCCATGGACACTAGGGGTCAGACCCCTCGTGCATGTCGTAACCATTTTCCCCTCATGACTTTATAGACGAGGCGTTTGCAAATACACACGAGGAGGGGGGTCTGACCCCGTAGCGGCAGTTGCACACCTCGCATGCGTCTTCTCTCCGGAGGCCGCCCTTGAGCGACGAGCTCGGGGGCCTCGCCGCGGCGGCGCGAGCCGGCGACGGCGGGGCCCGGGAAGAGCTGGCCCGCCGCCTCGTGGGCGCCGGGTACGCCCTCTCCCTCTCCCGGCTCGGGAACACCGCCGACGCGGAGGACCTGGCCCAGGAGTGCGCGGTGCGCGCTCTCCGGGCGCTGGGCACGGTCCGCGAGCCGGCGAGGTTCGGGGCCTTCTTCGGGGTGCTCGTGCGCAACGCCTGCTTCGACCTGGCCCGCCGCCGCCACGCGCGCCCCGTCGCCCGCCCCCTCCCCGGCGTGGAGCCCCTCGACCCGCGCGCCCGGGACCCGGCCTCCGCCGCGGCGGAGGAGGACGAAGCGGCCCGGGCCCTGCGCGCCCTCGCCTCGCTCCCCGCGGAGGAGCGGGATGCCGTGGCGCTGGAGATCCTCGAGGGACGGAACCACCCGGAGGCGGCGGCGCTCCTGGGCTGGTCCATCGGCAAGGTCCGGCGCCGGCTGAACGCGGGGCTCCGTCGCCTGCGCCATGCGCTCGCCGCCCGCGAGGCCCTCCCGTGACCGCGCCCGGCGACGAGGCCCGCGCCCTCGACCCGCTCCGCCTGACGGACGCCCGGCAGGAGGAGATGGCCCTCGGGGCGATCCGCGAGGCGGACCTGCGCGGCCCCGCCCGCGAGAGGGCCGCGGAGAGGGAGCCGCTGGATCCTCTCCTCCTCCTCCCCCTCGGCCTCGCCGCCGCCGCGGTCCTGGGGATCCTCTGGGCCAGCCCCTCCCCCGAACACCTCGCGGTCTCCGGTACGGACGTTCCGCGCGCCGGGCTCTCGCCCCTCTCGGAGGCCTACGCCGGGGGGGCCGAAGCGGATCCCGCCCCGCCCCGGCCCCCCCGGGGAACCCGCCCGCGCCCCACGGCCCCCGTCACCGGCCGGGCCGTTTCCCCCGAGGGCCTCCCCCTCGTGGGCGCCACCGTGCGCGCCCTCACCCCGCCACCGCCGCCCCCCTTCGAAGCCTCGCCCCGCGCGCCCGGGACCCCTCCGGCCCGGCACGCGCGGCCGGGGGACCCGGGCCTCGCCGCGACCACCGCGGAGGACGGGACCTTCGAGATCCCGGACGCCCCCCTCGACGAACCGCTCCTGCTCTCCATCGAGTTCACCGGCTGCGCCCGCATCCCCTTGCTCCCCGTGCCGCCCCGGGACCCCGGCGCGCGCCGCGGAGTCCTGCTCCGCGCCGTGCCCGGCCGCGATCTCCCCGTCACGGTGGAGGACGCGGACGGGCGGCCGGTCCGCGGCGTCGGCGTCTCCCTGGTCGTGTTCCCGTCCCCCCCGGGGAGCCCCCCGGCGCTGGGGCCCCGGGCCGCGGCCCGCACGGAGCGGACCGACGACCGCGGCAGGGTCCTCCTCCGCGGGGTCCCGGGCGAGGCCCTCGTGCAGCTGGAGGCCGCGGGCCACCGCGTGGAGTCCTCGCTCCCCCACGCCTTCCCCCCGCCCGGCCGCCGGCCCCCGCCCGAGCGGGAGCCGCGCTGGCGCGCCTTCCGCGTCTCCGGGGAGGATTTCGCGCGCTTCGTCCTCCACCCGCCGCCCGCCCCGCGGTAGCGGATCCGCGCGCCCCCGGGCCGCGGTGCCTATACTCCCCCGCCCGTGGGACTCCTCCCCTTCCGCGCGCTCCGCTTCGCCGAGGGGATCGACCTCGCCGCGGCGACCGCGCCCCCCTACGACGCCATCGACCCGGGCGAGGTGGAGCGCCTCCTCGCCGCGCCGCACAACGTGGCTCACCTCACGCTCGCCGCCGGGGACGCCGCCGCGGGGACGCTCGACCGCTGGCGCCGGGAGGGGGTGCTGCGCCCGGACCCGGCGTCGGCGATCTACCTCGAGCGCGAGTCCTTCGAGCACGGGGGACGCGTCCTCGAGCGCGAGGTCCTCCACGGCCTCGTCCCCCTCGACCCCCGCGGGGGCGCGCCCCCGATCCTCTTCCACGAGCGGACGGTCCCCCGCGTGGTGGAGGCGCAGGAGGCGGTGCTCGAGCGCACCGGGACGAACCTCGACTCCACGCTCCTCCTCTACGAGGACGAGGACGGCCGCGTGGGCCGCGCGCTCGGGCCGCTGCGGCTCCTCCCGCCGCTCCTCTCCTTCCGCGAGGCCGGCGGGACGCGCCACGAACTGCGCCGCGTCGAGGACCCGGGCGCGGCCGCCGCGGTGTCCGCGGCGCTGGGGTCCGACCCGCTCCTCATCGCCGACGGCCACCACAGGATGGAGGCCGCCATGCGCTTCGCCGCGGGGCGCGGGGCCGGGCGGGCCGGGTCCGGCCTCCGGCTCGTGGGCCTCGTCCACGCCGACGGCCCGGGCCTCCTCCTCCTCCCCACGCACCGGGTCCTCGGCCGC
>CAZKTF010000106.1:0-9993 GCA_964555565.1 uncultured Planctomycetota bacterium
CGGGCGGCCGGGGCGGGCCCGCGGGCGCGGAGCGGCTCGGCCAGCTCCACGATCATCCGGCCGGCGAGCTTCTTCCCCACCCCCTTGATCCGGGTGAGCGCGGCCGCGTCCGCGTCCAGGACCGCCTCGCGGAAGCGGTCGAAGGGGACCGAGGAGAGGACGCCGAGGGCCACGGCGGGCCCGACCCCGTCCACCTGCACCAGGGTCTCGAAGAACTCCCGCTCCTCCTCCGTCGCGAAGCCGTAGAGGGCCTCCCGGTCCTCGCGCAGGTGGTGGTGGGTGAAGAGGCGGACGGCCTCGCCCACGCGGGGGAGCCGCTCGTAGGTGGACAGCGGCACCAGGAGGCGCCACCCCACCCCGCCCGCCTCCAGGACGGCGCGGTCGGGGCGCTTCGCGACGAGCCGGCCGGAGATGAACTCGTACAGGGGAAGCCCCCGGTCGTGTTCCCTTCCCTACTCCGCCCCCGGCTTCAGCATCAGACCGAACTCGGCAAGCTTCTGCCGGATCTCGTTCATGGAGGTCTGGCCGAAGTTCTTGCAGGCCATGAGGTCGGTCTCGGAGTGCCGGATGAGGTCGCCGATGGTCTCGACGACGAGCGTGGTCATGCAGTTGCGCGAGCGGACCGAGAGCTCCAGCTCCGAGATCGGCCGCTTGAGGAGGGCGTCCCGGTCCTCCACGGCCCGATCGATGCCGAGGAAGGCCCGGGTGTCGTCGTCCTCCGTTTCCCGGTTCATGCCGAGCCGGAGGCCCTTCTGGGCAAGGATGTCCTTGATCTCCTGGAGGCTCGTCTCGCCGAAGTTCTTGTGCGCCAGCAGCTCCTGCTCGGTGAACCGGACCAGGTCCTGGAGCATCTGGACGCCCATCTTCGCGAGGCAGTTCCGGGAGCGGACCGAGAGCTCGAAGTCGGATATTGGGATCCTGAGGACGGAGGCCAGGCGGTCGTCCCTCCGCTCGATCTCCTCGTCGTAGAACATGTGCAGGGCGGCCCGCGCGTCGCCGAGGAACAGGCGCGCCCGGGAGTTCTCCGGCTCGGCCTCGAGGACCGAGCGGTAGCACTCCGCGGCCCGGGTGTACTCCCCCCGGTCCTCGTGGAGGACCCCCAGGTTGAGGAGCGCGCCCACCGAGGGCGGCCGGAGGGAAGCGGCCCGCCGGTAGTGCTCCATGGCGGTGTCCTCGTCGCCCCGGAGGTCCGCCGCGAAGGCGATCCGGAACAGGGTGGGGCCGTGCTCCGGGTCCGCCTCGAGGGCGGCGCGGTAGCGCTCGTCGGCGGCGGCGTAGTCCCCGAGCAGCTCCTCGCAGAAGCCGCGGAGGTAGCGGGCCCGGGCGTCGTCGCCGAGGACCCCGCCGTCCTTCCCCTTCGGGAGCGTCGCCTTCGCGTCCTCCGGCCGGCCCGCCCGCAGCAGCGCCTCGAGGTAGGTGGCCAGGTGCTCCCCCTCCGGCTCCTGTCCGACGAGCCCCTCGAGGGCCTCGGCGGCGGAGCCCGGGCGCCCCGACTCCATGAGGCTCGCCGCCCGGAAGTAGCGGGCGGCGACCCCGTTCCCGGCCTTCGCGAAGGCCTCGGCGGCCTCGCGCGAACGGGAGAGGAGGTAGAGACAGAGCCCCCGCTGGAGCGCCTCGGCCCCCGAGGCGTCCTCGGCGAGCGCGGAGAGCGCCGCGGCCACGACGCGGCGGGCGGCGGGGTCGGTGAGGACGGCCCGCCGGGCGGCGGCGACCTCGACGTAGTCCGGGCGCGCGCGGTGCAGGACCGCGGCCACGTCCGGGGCGGCGGGGGAAGAGGCGGAGGGGGAAGACATGCGCGGGGGAGCCTCCCTGGACACGCCGGTCCCGGAACCGGGGCCGGAAACGGAGGAGGATAGCGGGGCGGCGGCGGGCAATGAAGGAATGGAAGAGGAAGGAAGGTGAAGCCCCCGCGGTCCCGCGGCCGATGTACTCCCCCGGGAAGGGACGCGTTCCGTCCCTCCCGGTCCTGGAGGCGACGCGTGGACAAGTTCGTGGTCGAGGGGGGGGTGCGGCTCCGCGGCGAGGTGACGTGCTCCGTCGCGAAGAACAGCGTGCTCCCGATCCTGGCGGCCACGCTCCTCACCGAGGAACCGTGCCGGATCCTGGACGTGCCGCGCCTGAGGGACGTGGAGACGATGCGGGAGATCCTCGGGGTCCTGGGCGTGGAGAGCCGCTGGGAGGCGGACGGGTCCCTGGCCACGCGGATCGTGGACCCCTCCCCCGTCGAGGCCCCCTGGGCGCTCGTGCGCAAGATGCGGGCCTCCATCTGCGTCCTCGGCCCTCTCCTCGGGCGCCGGCGCGCTGCGCGGGTCTCCTTCCCGGGCGGGTGCGGCTTCGGCCACCGGCCCATCGACCTCCACCTGAAGGGCCTCCGGGCCCTGGGCGCGGAGATCGAGATCCGCAACGGCTACATCGAGGCGAAGGCCCCCTCCCTCCCCGGGGGGGAGGTGTTCCTGGGCGGCCCCTTCGGCTCCTCCGTCACGGGGACGCAGAACGTCCTCATGGCCGCGGTCCTGGCCGAGGGGATCACCGTCATCGAGAGCGCCGCCTGCGAGCCCGAGGTCGTGGACCTCTGCCGGTTCCTCCGGTCCATGGGGGCGGAGATCGGCGGGGTCGGGAGCCCCCGGCTCGTGATCCGCGGCGTGGGGCGGCTCTACGGGGCCGAGCACCGCCCGATCCCGGACCGGATCGAGGCCGGGACCTTCCTCGCGGCGGCGGTCCTGACAGACGGGGAGGTGACGCTCCGGGGCTGCCGCCCGGACCACCTCCGCGCGGTGATCGACAAGGCGGAGGAGATGGGGGCCGAGGTCCGCCGCGTGGCCGAGGACACCCTCTTCGTGCGCCGGGGGCGTCCCGTCGCCCCCGCCGACATCGACACCCACGTCTACCCCGGCTTCCCGACCGACCTCCAGGCCCAGTTCATGGTCCTCCAGTGCCTCGCCCACGGGGTCTCGGTCACCACCGAGAAGATCTACCCGGACCGGTTCATCCACATCGCCGAGCTGGCCCGCATGGGGGCCCACGTGCGGAAGGAGGGACCGAGCGCCATCGTGAGCGGGGTCCCGCGGCTGTCCGGCGCCCCCGTGATGGCCAGCGACCTCCGGGCGAGCGCGGCGTTGATCCTGGCGGGCCTGGTGGCCGAGGGGGCCACGGAGGTCCACCGGGTCTACCACATCGACCGCGGCTACGAGCGGATCGAGGAGCGCCTCGCCGCCCTGGGGGCCCGGATCGATCGCCGCCCCGACACGGAGGGGGAGGACGAGGCCGTCGTCGCCGCCGCCGCCACCGGGGCCCCGGTCGTGCCGGTGTAGCGGAGCTAGGGGTCAGACCCCGGGCGCTTGCAAACGCTGGTGCTGAGGAGCTGAGGGGTCAGACCCCGGGCGCTTGCGAACGCTGGGGCTCCCCGAGGGGTCAGACCCCGGGCGTTTGCAAACGCTGGTGCTGAGGAGCTGAGGGGTCAGACCCCGGGCGCTTGCGAACGCTGGGGCTCCCCGAGGGGTCAGACCCCGGGCGCCTCGCGGGACGTGCTGCGGCGCCTCATGGGCGCCCGAGGTCAGACCCCTGGTGCTCCCCGCCATTCCTCCACGGCCCTCGCCCGCGTCGCATAAACTGCGCGGCTCCCCATGTTCGAGACCCTTTCGCGCGGACTGAGCTCCATCTTCGAGCGCCTGGCCGGGCGCGGCGCCCTCTCCGAGAAGGACGTGGACGAGGCCCTCCGGGAGATCCGCACCGCGCTCCTCGGCGCCGACGTGGCCTACCAGGTGGTCCGGGACTTCTGCGTCCGGGTGCGGGCGAAGGCCGTGGGCCAGGAGGTCCTCAAGTCGGTCCAGCCCGGCCAGCAGGTGGTGAAGATCGTCCACGACGAGCTCGTGGCCCTGATGGGGGAGAAGCCGACGGGGATCCCCGCGGCCCCCCCCGGGCGCCCCACGGTGATCCTCATGGCCGGGCTCCAGGGCTCCGGCAAGACGACCACCTGCGCCAAGCTGGCCCGGCTCCTCATGAAGCAGGGCCGCCGCCCGCTCCTCGTGGCGGCCGACCTCCAGAGGCCGGCGGCCGTGGAGCAGCTGAAGACCCTGGGGAAGCAGATCGACTGCCCCGTCTACGCCGAGGACTCCCGCCGGGCCCCGAAGGTCTGCGAGCGCGGGCTGGAGCACGCCCGGGAGACCGGCCGCGACGTGGTCATCCTGGACACGGCGGGGCGTCTCCACGTGGACCGGGAGCTCATGGACGAGGTGAAGGAGATCGCCGCCCGGACCCGCCCCGACGAGATCCTCCTCGTCTGCGACGCCATGACGGGTCAGGACGCCGTGAACTCGGCGAAGGCCTTCGACGAGGCCCTCCCCCTGACCGGGGTCGTCCTCACGAAGCTCGACGGCGACGCCCGGGGGGGAGCCGCCCTCACCCTCCGGGCGGTCACCGGGAAGCCGGTCCGGTTCGCCGGGGTGGGGGAGAAGGTCGAGAACCTGGAGGAGTTCGACCCGGCGCGCATGGCCGGGCGGATCCTCGGCATGGGGGACGTCGTCGCCCTGGTGGAGCGCGCCCGGGAGGCGATGGACCAGGGGAAGGCCGAGGCCGCCATGGAGAAGGCCTTCGCCGGGACCTTCACCCTCGACGATTTCCTCGAACAGGTGACCATGCTGGAGAAGATGGGGGGGCTGAAGGAGCTCCTGGGCATGCTTCCCCTCCCCGGGCTCAAGGAGGGGATCGAGAAGTCCGGGTTCGACGAGAAGCAGGTGGCCCGCAAGAAGGCCATCGTCCTCTCGATGACCCCCGAGGAGCGGGCCGACCCCGAGGCCATCGACGGGAACCGCCGCCGCCGCGTCGCGCGCGGGAGCGGCGTCGCCGTGCAGGAGGTCAACGTCCTGCTGAAGGAGTTCCGGGACGCCCGGGAGGTGATGAAGAAGGTCGGCAACCTCCAGGGGGGGCCGCTGGGCGGCTTCCTCAAGGGCCGCCGGGAGGCGAAGAAGCGCGAGCAGTTCCGCCGCCTGCGTGAGCGGGGGTGGAGCCTCGGTCCCGCCGCGGGCCGGGGGAAGGGGAGGCCGGGCGAACGCCCGGACGCGCCCCCGGGCAAGGGCCCGGGCGCGAGGAAGCCGAAGGGAGGGGACTAAGTGTCGGTCCGCATCCGTCTCACGCGCACGGGGAGGAAGAACCTCCCGCAGTACCGCATCGCCGTCTTCGACAGGCACACCCGCCGGGACGGACCGGCCCTGGAGATCCTGGGCTGGTACAACCCGCTCACGAAGGAGGCCGGGAAGGCCTTCTCCCTGGACGCGGAGCGCCTGAAGGCGTGGGTGGGGCAGGGGGCGCAGGTCACCCTCCCGGTCGGCCAGCTCCTGAAGCGGAACCGGATCGCCTGGGCCCGTCCCGCGAAGGCCCGCCCGGAGCGGAACCGCCGGGCGAAGAAGGCCGCGGCCGGCAAGAACCCGGCCGGCAAGGCGGTCCCTCCGAAGGCGAAGGCCTGACGGATGGGCCAGAGCCGCGGCGCCAGGCTGTCCTCCGCCATCGAGGCCCTCGGGAAGCTCCACGGGAGGGAGCCCGCCCACGCCCCGGGCAAGGAGGCCCTCGACCATCTCGTCTACGGGATCCTCGCGGGCAACGGTCCGGCCTCCCGGGCGCGGGACGCCTTCAGCGCCGTGGGCGAGGCCTTCGTGGACCGCAACGAGCTGCGGGTGGCCGCGGACGCCGAGATCACCCCGCACCTCGGGTCCGTCGAGCCGGAGGAGGAGCGGGGGCGGCGCGCGAACCTGCTCCGGCGGGCGCTCCAGGGGCTGTTCGACACCCGCGACCGGGTGCGGATGGAGTTCGAGACCGAGGACGACACCGCCCGGGTGGTCCGCGCCCTCTCGAGCGTCGAGGGGCTGTCCCCGGGGCTCGTGGCCGCCGTCGTGGCCCGGGCCCGGCCGGATCCGCCCATCCGCGGGAACCCCGCCATGCTGCGGACTGCGCAGCGGATCGGGGTCGTGCCGTCGGGGGGCGAGAAGGCCCAGGCGGAGGCCCTGGTGCGGGCCCTGGGCCCCGACGACGGCCTCCGCGTCCTCGCCCACTACCTGTTCACCGAGCACGGGGAGACCTACTGCCTTCCGCGCGCCCCGCGGTGCGGGGAGTGCCCCTGCCTCGGTTTCTGCGACTACGGCCGCAGGCACCGGCCCGCGGGGACGCCGGCCGGAAAGGACTGAGAGCGGGGCCCCTTGCCGCGCCTCGTCCTCGCGTCCTCCTCCCCCCGCCGCCGGGAGCTGCTGGCGGGGGCGGGCCTGCGCTTCGAGGTCCTCGCGGCGGCGGTGGACGAGGACGCGCTGCCCCCCGGGACCCCCCCGGACGCGGTGGCCCGGCTCCTCGCCCGCGCCAAGGCCCGCGCGGTTGCGGCGCTCCTCGCGCCGGAGTCGGCCGTCGTCCTCGGGGCGGACACGGTCGTGGCGCTCGACGACGGCCGGCTCCTCGGGAAGCCCTCGGACCGGGAGCAGGCGGAGGGGCACCTCAGGGCCCTCTCGGGCACGACGCACTCGGTCTTCACCGGCGTCTGCCTCCTCGGGCTCCCCTCCGGCGTCGAGGAGGTCTTCCACGTCGAGACCCGCGTGACGATGCGGCCCCTGTCCGACGCGGAGGTCCGCGACTACGCCGCCCGGGGGACGGGCCTCGACAGGGCCGGGGGGTACTCCCTCCAGGAGGGAGGGGATGCCTGGGTGACGCGCCTCGAGGGCTCGCGGACCAACGTGGTGGGGCTGCCGATCGACGAGGTCCTGGAGCGTCTCCGCCTCCTGGGGGTGGAGCCGTGACCGGGGCACGGGGCGCGACCCTGGCCGCCGCGCTGGCCGTGGCACTCGGGGGCTGCCGTGCCGACCCCGGGACCGCGCTCCGCGTGCGGCCGCTCTCGGTCCGTCCCCCCGACCCCGCGCCCACGGTCCCCCCCACGGCCTGGGTCGAGGTCGCCTCGGACCCCGAGGCCCGGGAGCAGGGCCTCATGGGCCGCCCGGCGCTGCCGCGGGGCACGGGGCTGCTCTTCGTGTACCCCGAGTCCGAGGAGCGGCGCTTCTGGATGAAGGGCTGCGCCCACCCGATCTCGGCGGCCTTCCTCGACGCGGGCGGCCGCGTCCTGACCGTGGTGGAGATGACCCCGGGCGCGGGGGTCCCGGACGACGCCCTCCCCAAGTACGCGAGCGGGGGGCCGGCGAAGTTCGTGCTGGAGATGGGCCCGGGGTGGTTCCGCGAGGCGGGCGTGGAGCCCGGGGAGCGGGCCGACCTCACCGAGGCGATCCGGGGGGTGCGACCCCGATGAGCCGGGGACTCCTCATCATGGCGCTCATCGTCATCGCGGGCCTCGTCGTGCTCTCCCTGACCATGGGCGTGGCCCTCCGGGGAGTCGCGGGCGTCGCGGACGCGGGGAACCTGCGCGACCGGATCTTCGCCGGCCAGGGAGCCCTCTTCGAACCGGTGCCGCCCCTGCAGGTGAGCGTGGTCCTGGAGGCGGGGCCCGGGGGACCCTGGATCTGGCGCATCGAGGGGTCGCTCCGGGCGGAGGCCGCGGGGGATCGCCGCGTCGTCGAGCGCGTCCTCCAGCGCGTCGTGGGGCTCGCGCTCGCCCCGGGGACCGGGGGGAGGCCCCCCTCCGGCGTCCTCGTGGTCCTGCACCGGCCCGGGGCGGCGGACGACGTGCGCCGCTTCGACGCCTCCGGCTCCCCCGTGGCCGTCCCCCCCCCGACCGGGCCCCGCCCGCCGTTGTAGGGGTCTGACCCCATTCGCCTGGCCTAGGCCAGGCGAATGGGGTCTGACCCCTTGCTCCGCCCGTGGGGGCGGAGTCTGAGGAACCGGGCCCGTGGGGGCGCGGGAAGAACTTCCCGCCCGCCGCGGGGGGCGCTAGGCTCGATCCCTTCGCCTCAGGAGGCACGCCGATGAAGCCGAAGATCCACCCCGACTACGTCGAGTGCAAGGTCAACTGCGGGTGCGGGAACTCCTTCCTCACGCGCTCCACGAGGAAGGAGATCCACGTCGAGATCTGCTCCGTCTGCCACCCCTTCTACACGGGACGGCAGAAGTTCGTGGACACGGCCGGCCGCGTCGAGAAGTTCCTGAGGAAGTACGGCCGCTCGAGCTCGGACAAGCCCGCCGCCGAGGCCCCGAAGTAGCGCCGCCCGGACCGCGGCGGCCCCGCCCGGGACCGTCCCGGGCCCCGCCGCCATGGTCCCCTACGAGACCCTCCTCGCGGCCCTCCTGGTGAGGGACCGCCGGTACCTCGAGGTGATGAAGTCCCTGGAGGACCCGGCGGTCTTCTCCGCCCCCGCCCGCATCACCGCGCTGCAGAAGGAGCGGGGGCTGCTCCAGCCGTTCCACGACGTCATCCCCGTGCTCGAGGCCGCGGTGAAGGCCCGCGCCGAAGCGGAGTCGCTCGTCCGGGGCGACGACCCCGAGCTCGTCGAGATGGCCCGGGGGGAGCTCCCGTCCCTCGGCGCCCGCGAGGAGGACCTTCGCCGCCGCGCGGAGGACCTCCTCGTCGCCGACGACGGCCTCTCCCACCGCGACGTCATCCTCGAGGTCCGGGGCGGGACCGGCGGCGAGGAGGCGGCGCTGTTCGCCCGGGACCTCTACCGCATGTACTCGCGGTACGCGGAGCGGAAGGGCTGGAAGATCGAGATCTACGACACCTCCCTCTCCGAGCGGGGGGGCCTCAAGGAGATCGTGTGCAAGGTCTCCGGGCCCTTCGTCTACCGCTCCCTCCGCTACGAGAGCGGCGGCCACCGGGTCCAGCGCGTGCCCCAGACCGAGACCCAGGGCCGGATCCACACCTCCCTGGCCACCGTGGCCGTGCTCCCCGAGGCCGAGGAGGTGGAGGTCTCCTGGAAGCCCGACGAGGTGCGCGTGGACACGATGCGGGCGGGCGGGCCCGGCGGGCAGAAGGTGAACAAGACCGAGAGCGCGGTCCGGATGACCCACCTCCCCACCGGGATCGCGGTCCATTGCCAGGACGAGAAGTCCCAGCACAAGAACCGGGCGCGGGCCGAGTCGATCCTGCGCTCCCGGCTGGCGGCGTTCTACCGGGAGAAGCTGGACAGGGAGCGGGCCGCCTTCCGCAAGAGCCAGGTCGGCACCGGCGACCGGAGCGAGAAGGTGCGCACCTACAACTACGCCCAGAACCGGGTCACGGACCACCGGGCCGAGATCACCCTCCACGCGCTCGACCGGATCATCGACGGGGACCTGGACCCCCTCTTCGAGCGCCTCCAGTCATGGGATCGCGAGAACCGGCTGAGGTCGATCCAGGAGGAGGGCCCGGACCGGGGATCTCTCCCGCCGGGAAAGCCGAACGGGTAGAACCGCGCCACGTTCCGGATGGGGGGGCCCGCCGGGCGGGGTCCCGGCCAGGAGGCATCCATGGAAGGCCAGCCGATGGACGGAGGGGCGCCGCCCGCGGGCGGGGATGCCGCCGAGGGGAAGGAGTGCCTGTGGTGCGGGGAGGCGATCCCCTCCTGGGCGGACCGGTGCCGCCACTGCGCGGGCTTCCTCCCCATCGCCGAGGGGCGCGCCTACGGCCAGCACTTCTTCTTCTTCGTGGCGGCCCTGGCCATGTTCCTCGGCACCCTCCTCCCCTGGGAGGGGAACGTCGGGGACTCCTACGGCTCCCGCTCCATCGGCGGCGCGTTCCTCCTGGTGTTCGCGGGCTACGGGATGGTGGCCGCCTTCTTCAACGTCTTCCACCGCCGCATGATCGTGTGGCCCGTGATGCTGGCGGCGCTGGACGGGGCCTACTGCGGATGGCGGCGGGTCTTCCAGCTCCTCGAATCCCCGGCCGGGCGGGAGTGGAAGTGGGACGGGAGCGACCTGTACCACGTCAAGCAGAGCCTCGCGGGCTTCTTCCACCTCTTCGGCCCCGGGCTCTACCTGGTGGTGATCTTCGCCACCGTTTTCTGGATCGTCCTCATCGCGAGCGTGATCCAGGGCGGGCGCTCCGCGGCCGCGCGGAAGGACGCCGAGAAGGCCGCCCGCGCCGCGCGCAAGAAGTAG
>CAZKTF010000106.1:10003-11866 GCA_964555565.1 uncultured Planctomycetota bacterium
CGACGGGGGCCGGGGCGCGGGGCGATGTCCGGGAGGCGCTGGCGCGCGCCCGCGCCGCCCTGGCCGCGGCGGGGGTGGAGGAGCCGCTCCGCGAGGCGGATTTCCTCCTCGCGCGCGCCCTCCGGACCGACCGGGCGCGGCTCCACGCCGACCCCCCGGCGCTGACCCCCGCCGCGGCACGGCGCTTCCTCGGCTGGGTCGAGCGGCGCGCCCGCCGGGAGCCCGCGGCCTACGTCCTCGGCCGCGCCGAGTTCTGGTCCCTGGAGTTCCGCGTGACCCCGGCGGTCCTCGTCCCCCGCCCGGAGACGGAGCACCTCGTGGAGGCGGCGCTCCGGGCGCTCGCGGGGACGGCGGCGCCGCGGGTCGCGGACGTCGGGACCGGCTCGGGGTGCGTGGCCGTGGCGCTCGCGCGGGAGCGCCCCGACGCGCGGGTGGTCGCCACCGACCGCAGCGCCGCCGCGCTCGCCGTGGCCCGGGGGAACGCCCGCGCCCACGCCGTCGCCGGCCGGGTCCGCTTCGTCCGCGCGGACCTGCTCGAGGGGCTCCGCGGCCCCTTCGACCTCGTCCTCTCGAACCCCCCCTACGTCGGGGACGGGGAGGAGGTCGCCCCGGAGGTCCTCCACGAGCCCCGCGAGGCGGTCTTCGCCGGACCGGACCCGGTGGCCGTCTACCGGTCGCTCGCGGCGGGTGCCGCGCGCCTGCTGCGCCCGGGCGGCACCCTCGCCGTGGAGGTCACCCCGGAGCGGGCCGGGGCCGTCGCGGCCACCTTCCGGGAGGCTGGGATGATCCCGGCGCTTCCCATCCTCGATCTCGCAGGCCACGCTCGCGTGCTCATGGCACGCCCCGGGTCCTGACCGTCTCGCGGCTCGCCGCGGATGCTACGCCGGTTTGGCCCTCGCCCGTCGAGCCTCCAACCACAGGTAGACTCTGTGCAGTTGGTTGTCAAAGCGGTAGGCGCCCGGGCCCTTCTCCTCCTCGGGACGGATGACTCCGAGAGCCTTCATGCGCTTGAGGAAGTTGTCCAAGACCTTCTGCTCCTCCTGCTTGAGACGAGGCAACAGGTCTCCGCGCCGGAAGGTCATCTGGACTCCTGCTTCGCAGATGGTCCGCAGAATGCCTCGATACTTCTCGCTCCGAATGGCCTGGTAGACCTGTGCTTGCAGGTACTTCCTCCCGACGATGTCGGCCGCCCCGATGACTCCATCGACGGCATCTTCCGGGTCGAGCCGACCGTCCGAGTCGGCGTTGAAAGCGGCGTCGCCGATCTCGTGAGCCAGGACGGGGAGACCACCCGTGAACTCCACGAGGGTGGAGAGGGCCTCTTGGTCCACGGAGATGCCTCCGTTCGCGAAGGTCTCCTGGAAGAACCTCCGAGTCTCCTCGGCGCTCCAGGGCCTGATCTCGACTACGTCGAACACGCGCGCGAGCGACGGCTGGTGCACCAGAAGGGACTGCCGACGCTCTTCGAGACCGACGAGCAGCAGGAACAGGGGGAGCGGTTTCCCTGAGGTTGCGATCTCGTCAACCAGGCTCTTCAGCCAGTTCGCGAACTCAGCCGACTCCGCCAACCCGTTGATGTCGTCCAGGATGACGACGAGCCCCTTCCTGTCGTCACGAAGGCGCTCGATCACTTTCCGGAGCGCGGGGGCCCAATCCCTGACGAGCCTCTGCAGTTCCGTCTGGGGGGGGGCGAACTCCATGCTGAGCCCGAACAGGCCCACCTCACGGATGCTGCTGCTCAGAAGGTCCCGGATCTTCTCCTTCCAGGGTCGTTCCGCGCTCTCCTTGACCAGGCGGTCGAACACCCTGCGCGCCATCTCTTCGAGCGAGTTCACCCCGCCCAGGAACGTGTGAAGGCCAAAC
>CAZKTF010000107.1:0-11557 GCA_964555565.1 uncultured Planctomycetota bacterium
CGGCGCGCGCGGCGTCTCCGACCCGGCGCTCGCGGCCGAGGCGGGGCGCTCCGCCGTCGTGCGCGTCCTCATGGCCCGCCTCCCCGCCGCCGCAGAGAGCACCGCCGCCCGCTGCGCCCGCCTGCTGTGCCGGTTCCTGCCGGTGGAGGACACCGACGCGCTGCTGGCGCTGGCGGAAGGGGAAGGGCCCCCCGGCGGGGACGACGAGTAGCCCGTCGTCCGCCCCGGGGGAGTCAGCGCTTGTCGAGCAGTTCGAGCTGCTGCTTGAGGTTCTCGTCGTTGGGGAACAGCGCCAGGCCGCGCTGGAAGGCCTCCCGGGCCTTGTCCACGTTCCCCGCCTTCCGGTAGGTGTTCCCGAGCTGGAAGTAGGTCTGGACGAACTTCGCCTCGGGGGACTTCTTCTCCTGCTGCTGGACGAGGGCCTCGAACTCCTTGATCGCCACGGGCTGCATCCCGGTGAAGTCGGGCCACTGGGAGTAGTTCATCGCCTTGGAGAACCGCGCCTCCCAGTGCTCCGGCTCGATCTTGAGGGCGGCGTCGTAGGACGCGATCGCCTTCGTGGACCACTTCCCCCGCTCCGGGCCGTCGGGGACCGAGAGGAGCTTCTGGAGGAAGCCCGTCCCCAGGGCGTACTGCGCCTCGGCGTCCTGCGGGTGGTCGGCGGCGTACTTCTCGAGCGCCTTCACGGCGTCGTCCACGCCCCCCAGCTCCCGCGCCCGCTCGAGCGTCTTCCAGAGCTGGTCCTTCGGCACCCCCCCGGTCTCGATCAGGCGGAGGATGTCGGCGAGGTCCCCCTTCGCGGCCTCCTTCCCCTCCCCCGCCGCGGGCCTCTCGCCCCCGTCCACCAGGACCGGGGGGCCGCCGCGGGACCTCGCCGCGTCCGCCGCCCGCGCGGCCTCCCCCTTCGCCTCGTCGGCGGCCTTCTGCGCGGCCGCGAGCCGCGTCTCCGCCTCGGCGAGCCTCTTCTCCGCCGCCTCGGCCCGGCGCTCCAGGTCATGGACCCGGCCCTCGAGGGAGCCCGGGTCGGCCAGGTCGGCGTCGTCGCGGGAGGAGGGTTCCCCGCGCCGCCCCCTCGGGAGGAGGGCGAGGACAATCCCCGCCGTGGCGAGGAGGATCCCCGCCCAGGCGAGGCCCTGCGACCCGTGCCCGCGCTCCGCCGCCATGGCGCTAGACCGCCACCGCGGGGGCGCGGGCGGAGAGGACCTCCACGCTCACCCGGCCCGCCAGCGAGCGCGCCACGCTGCGGAAGGACGCGGCCACGTCCGACTCCGGGTGGGAGAGGACCACAGGGACCCCGGCGTCGCCGGCCGCGCGCACCCGCGGGTCGATGGGGATCGCGCCCAGGAAGGCGCAGCCCAGCTCCCGCGCGAGCCGCTCCCCGCCGCCGTGGTCGAAGATGTCCGACCGGGTCCCGCAGCAGGGGCAGATGAAGGAGGACATGTTCTCGATCACCCCGAGGATGGGGACGTTCAGCTTGCGGAACATGTCGGCCCCCTTGCGGACGTCGATGAGGGCGACCTCCTGCGGGGTCGTGACCATCACCGAGCCCGTGAGCGGGACGAGCTGGCAGAGGGAGAGCTGCGCGTCCCCGGTCCCCGGCGGGAGGTCCACGACCAGGTAGTCGAGGTCCCCCCACAGCACGTCGTCGAAGAACTGGGTGAGCGCCTTGTGGATGAGGGGGCCGCGCCAGACGATGGAGCGCCCCGCCTCCACGAGGAACCCGATGGACATGAGGGTCACGCCGTGCCCGACGAGCGGGACGATCTTCCCCTCGGGCGTCACGTCGGGCTGCCGCCCCGAGAGGCCGAACATGAGCGGCTGGCTCGGCCCGTAGATGTCGGCGTCCATGAGCCCGACGCGGGCCCCCTCGTCGCGGAGCGCGAGCGCGAGGTTCGCGGCCACGGTGGACTTCCCGACGCCGCCCTTCCCCGACGCCACGGCCAGCACGTTCCGGATCCCCCCCAGGCGCGCCTGGGACGGGAGGGGGAGCCCCCCCGAGCGGCTCGCCACGTTGGCCGTGAAGCGCACCGCGAGGGAGCGGAGGCCGAGCGGGGCCAGGGCCTTCTCCACGTCCGCCTGGATCGTCTCCTTGAGCGGGCAGGCCGGGGTCGTGAGCTCGATCGTCAGCGCCACCGCGCCGTCGGCGGCGTCGATCGCCTTCACCATCCCGAGGGAGACGATGTCCCGGTGGATCTCCGGGTCCATCACCCCCCGGAGCCGTTCGTGGATCTCGTCCCGCAGCGCCTCGTCGGTCACTTCTTCCCCTTCTCCGCCTCGTGGCGCGTGAAGTTGAGGAGCCCCCCGGCCCTGAGGATGTCCACCTGCCGGGCGTTGAGCGGGTGCGCCACCTCGAACTCGACCCCCTTCGTGAGGTTCTTCACCCGGAGGACCTTCCCGGGCACCAGCGCCGCGCGGACGCCGGGGAGGACGAGGCGGTCCCCCTGGGCGACCCCGTCGTAGTCCGCCGGGTTCACGAAGGTGATCGGGAGGATGCCGAAGTTGATGAGGTTGGCGAGGTGGATCCGGGCGAAGGCCTTCACGAGGACCGCCTTCACCCCCAGGTACATGGGCGCGAGCGCGGCGTGCTCGCGGCTCGACCCCTGCCCGTAGTTGTCCCCGCCGACGACGAGGCCGCCGCCCTTCTCCCGCGCCCGCGCGACGAAGCCCTTGTCCACGCGCTCGAACACGAACTCGCTGATGGCCGGGATGTTGGAGCGGAGCGGGAGGACCTTCGCGCCGGCCGGCATGATGTGGTCCGTGGTGATGTTGTCCCCCACCTTGAGGAGGACCTCCCCCTCGATGGAGTCGGGGAACTCCTTCGCCGCCGGGAGCGGCTTGATGTTGGGGCCGCGGAGCACCTCGACCTTCGCCCCGTCCGCGGGAGGACCCAGCAGCATGTTGTCGTTCAGGACGTAGGCCTTCGGCTCCGGGACCGGCTCGAAGCCGAGCCCCAGGTCCCGCGGGTCGGTGATCACCCCGCGGAGCGCCGTGGCCACGCAGGTCTCCGGGGAGGCGAGGTACACCTTCGCGTCCACCGTGCCGGACCGTCCCTCGAAGTTGCGGTTGAAGGAGCGGACGGAGACCCCGCCGCTCGGGGGGGCCTGCCCCATCCCGATGCAGGGCCCGCAGCCGGACTCCAGGATGCGCGCCCCGGCCGCGATGATGTCCGAGAGCGCCCCCGCGCGGGCGATCGTCTCGAAGACCTGCTTGCTCCCCGGGGTGACGGTCATCGAGAGGCCCGGGGCGACGACCGTGCCGTGGAGCATCCGCGCGGCGACCCCGAGGTCGTGGAACGAGGAGTTCGTGCAGGAGCCGATGCAGACCTGCTGCACCGCGGTCCCGGCCACCTCGCGCACCTTCACGACGTTGTCCGGGCTGTGGGGCCGCGCGATGAGCGGCTCCAGCAGGTCGAGGTCGATCTCCAGCGTCTCGTCGTAGGTGCAGCCCGGGTCGGGCCCGATGGCGACCCAGTCCTTCTCGCGGCCCTGGGCCTTGAGGTACTCGAGGGTGCGCGCGTCGCTGGGGAACACGCTCGTCGTGGCGCCGAGCTCGGCCCCCATGTTGGTGACCGTGAAGCGGTCCGCGGCGGGGAGGGAGGCCACGCCGGGCCCGGCGTACTCGAGGACGCGGTTGACGCCCCCCTTCACCGTGAGGTTGCGGAGGACCTCGAGGATGACGTCCTTCCCCGTGACCCAGGGCTGGAGGCTCCCCTTGAGGATCACGCCGAGGACCTTCGGCATCGGCAGGTGGAAGGACCCGCCCGCCATCGCCACGGCCACGTCCAGGCCGCCCGCCCCGATGGCGAGCATCCCGAGGCCGCCGCAGGTGGGGGTGTGGGAGTCGGAGCCGAGGAGGGTCTTCCCCGGGACGCCGAAGCGTTCCCGGTGGACCTGGTGGCAGATCCCGTTGCCCGGGCGCGAGAACCAGATCCCGAAGCGGGCGGCGACCGACTGGAGGTAGCGGTGGTCGTCCGCGTTCTTGAAGTCGTCCTGGAGCATGTTGTGGTCCACGTAGGAGACCGAGACGTCGGTCCGCACCCGGCCGATCCCCATGGCCTCGAACTGCAGGTAGGCCATCGTCCCCGTGGCGTCCTGGGTGAGGGTCTGGTCGATCCGGATCGCGATCTCCTTCCCCGGCTCGAGCGGGCCGGAGACCAGGTGGGCGCGGAGGATCTTGCGGGTCAGGTTGTCGGGCACGGGGACCTCCCTTCGGGGATGCGGGTCCCTCATCGTAGCCGCGCCCCCGGTGCCGCCCGAAGAAGGCGCCCCTCGGCGCCGCGGGGCGGGGGGTCGCCCGCCCCGGGGCGTCCGATTGATTGACTCGTGCCGAGGGGGGGTGGCACGATGGTCGTCTTCGCCGGCGGTCCCCGTCACGGAGGCGGGCAGGACCCCATGAGCCAGCAGCGCGACATGCAGAAGGCCCTCGCCGTCCTCCAGGACGTCTACGGGAGCCTCGTCGAGCGCCTGACCGAGTCGGTGCTCCACGACGAGGAGGGGATCCGCGGCTCCCCCTACTCCTTCGCCTACCAGGAGGTCGAGGACCGCTTCGGCCCCCGCATCATCAACCTCTCCCACCTCATCAACGCGCTCCAGAACGCGAGCGGCCGCCCCACGGTGGAGGAGTTCCGGGTCGAGACCGTGATCGCCGAGGCGGCCACGCTGGCCCAGGACGTGAACGCGCGCCTGCGCTGCCTCCGTGGGTCGATCCTGAGGGACCTCTCGATCCAGAAGCTGGACGACGGGAAGTTCCTCGTCGTCCTCTCCCTCTCCCGCGCCGTCGCCGCGGGCGCCCCCAAGGCGGGTCCACCGTCGCAGGAGTAGAGGCCGGGCTTGCCCGGCCCGCCGTTCTTGCGGCGGGCCCCCCGCCCGCCGTTTCTTACCCGCCCTTGCCCGGCAGCGCCATCCGGGCCACCACGGGGGCCGCGAGCGCCGAGGTCGAGAAGGCCTCGTCCACCATCCCGGCGGACTTGAACTTGGCGGCGATCTGATCGTCGAACAGCCGCATCACGATCCGGATCCCCGGGTTCATCCGGCGCGCGTCGAGGGCCACCTCCAGGTTCCCGATGTCGTTGTTGGTGGCGATGACGATGGCCCGCGCGTGCGGGACGCACGCCTCGACGAGCGTCGTGTCGTCCCTCATGTCCCGCAGCAGGATCGGGATCCCCGTCGCCCGGGCCCGGTCCAGGTAGCGGGAGGCCGGGTCGCTCTCGACGGCGACGACGGGCACCCTGTCGGCCAGCAGGCACTCCAGGACCCGGAACCCGACGTGCCCGAGCCCGCAGACGACGACGTGGTCGCGGTAGGTGGAGGCCATGACTCTCATCCACTCCCTTTCGCCCTTTTTCCTGGAGGACATGAGCAGGACGAAGCGCACCACGCCCTCACCGACGAGGAAGAAACCGACCAGCGGGTAGAAGCCCACGAGGAACGCGAGGTACCAGACGCGCGGGGTCCCGAAGGTCTGGTTGAGCAGGGCCAGCCAGGAGGCGAGGAGGGCGTCGAGCGGGTGGAGGCCGACGCCGCCCTCGCCGGGGGCGAGCCAGAACAGGAACCCGCCGAGCAGGACCGCGAAGGCGAGGCCGCAGAGGGTCCATCGGAACTCCCGCAGGATCGCCCGGACGTAGAGGAGGAACGTCCTCGGGTCGTGCCTCCGTGCGCGGACCATTCAGTCCCCGAAGGGGAACGCGCAGAGATGGAAGGGCGCGCCGAGGACGAGGCCCAGGCCCGTTCCCATCGCCTCGCCGGGGCCCCAGCCGATGGTGGAGTCGAGGGGCTCGGGGAGGAGCGCGCCGAGGAGGAACCCGACGGGCGACCAGGCCGCCACGCCGAGGTAGTAGCCCCCCGTGGCGGGGACCCCGCCCACCGGGTGCTGCACCACGTCGAAGTAGGACCAGTCGGGGGGGGTGAAGGCCTCGAAGGCGCTGCAGCCGCCGAGGGGGAGGGCCAGGAGGGCGAGCACGAGGACGGCGGCGACGACCGACCGGACCCTCAAAGCAGCAGCACCCCCACCGCGAGCGTGCACGCGGTGCTGACGGCCCCGAACCGGAAGTACTCCCAGAAGCCCAGCTCGTGGTGCTCCCGGGCCTCCTCGGCGACGATGATATTGGCCACGGATCCGAGGATCGTGAGGTTTCCCGCGAAGGTCGTGGCCATGGCCGCGAGGTACCACCCCACCCCCGCCCCGCCCATCAGTCGCAGCTTCTCCGCCACGATGAGGACGATGGGGACGTTGCTGACGACGTTGCTCCCGGCCGCGAGCATGCCGGTGAGGACCCCCCGACCGCCGAGCGACCCGAGGTCGGGCGGCGGGACCGCTTCCCAGGCGCGGTCCGCGAGACCGGTCCCCTGGAACCCGGCCACGACCACGAAGAGCCCGGCGAAGAAGAGGAGGACGCTCCAGTCGGTCCGCTTGAGCACCGGCCCGGGGTCCTCCCGCGACAGCACCATGAGGGCCGCGAAGCCCGCCAGCGCCGCCCATCCGAGCGGGAGGCCCGCGAAGAACCCGGCGACGACGAGCGCCGTCACCCCCACCGCGCGCCGGAACCCCGGCCTCCGCGCCGGGGGCGCCCCCGGCGCGAGGCGGACCCCGCGGAGGCGGCGCCCGTAGTAGGCCGCGAGCAGCGCCAGGTTCACGAGCAGCGCCGCCGCGGCCACCGGCGCCATGCGGAGCGCGTATTCCGTGAACCGCAGGTCCCCCTTGTTCCCGAGGATCATGCACTGGGGGTTCCCCACGAGCGTGGCCACGCTCCCGATGTTGGCGCAGGTCGCGATCGCCATGAGGAAGGGGACGAAGGGGAGCCCCTGCCGCACGCAGAGGAGCACCACGACCGGCGTGAGGAACAGGCAGACCGCGTCGTTCACGAGGAAGGCGGAGGCCACCCCCGACAGGAGCCCCACGCCGAGGAGCAGCCGCAGCGGCGTCCCGGCCCGCCGCACGAGCCCCTCCGCCACGATCTCGAAGAAGCCCGCCTTCGCGAGGTACGCGACGAGCCCCATCATCCCGAGGAGGAGGGCCAGCGTGTCGTGGTCGATGGCCCTGTAGGCGTCCTCCCGCGGGAGCCCGGCCACGAGGACCATGAGGACCGCGCCGGTCAACGCCGCCGCGGGCCTCCCGAGCGGGAGGACGCGCAGCCGCCGCATCGAGACGAGGACGTAGGTCCCCGCGAAGATGACCACGGCGGCGGGGGTGTTCACGCGCCCGGCCCTACATCACGCCGTACAGGCCGTCCGCCGGGCCCGCGGCGCCCGCGCGGTCCCCCACGAAGGGGTTCGCGCGCCGCTCCTCCGCCAGCGTCGTCCCGGGCCCGTGCCCCGGGTGGACCTCCGTCGCGGGCGGGAGGGCGAAGAGCCGCTCCCGGATCGACCGGACGATGGCGCCGAAGTCCCCCCCCGGGAAGTCGGTCCGCCCGATGGACCCCTGGAACAGCGTGTCGCCGGTGAGGAGGTTCCCGGCGCCGTCGTGGAGGCAGACGCTCCCCGGCGTGTGCCCCGGCGTGTGGATCGCGGTGAGCGCGCACCCGCCGAACCGGATGACCTCCCCGTCCCCGATCTCCCCGTCGAGCGACGGGGTCCCGGGCGGCGGCTCCAGCCCGAACATCGCCGCCTGACGGTCCAGCGCCTCGAGCCAGTAGAGGTCCGCCCGGTGCATGCGGAAGGGGGCCTTCGCGGCCCGGCAGACCTCGGCGGCGCCCCACACGTGGTCGATGTGCCCGTGCGTGGCCACGACGGCGACCACGCGCACCTCCTCCTCCGCCGCCATCGCCAGGATGCGCCCCGGTTCCCAGCCCGCATCGACGATCACCCCCTCCTTCGCCCGCGGGCACCACGCCAGGTAGGCGTTCTGCACGAAGGGGCCGACGACGACGTGGCGGAGGGAGAGGGGCACCGGGGAAGCCTACCAGCCCCCTCGACCGGGCCGGAACGGTTCGGCGGTCTACCGGTGTCCCTGCGGCGGCCCCGCGGGCAGGGCCGGCGCCGCCGGCGCCGCGGGCGCCGGGGCGGACCCCGGGGCCGCATCGACCGTCAGGTCCCCCACGGGGAGGAAGTACTGCATCCAGTTCCGCGGGCGCGCGAAGACGACGGACCCGAGGACGGAGAGGCGCGCCCGGAGCGGGATGCCGCGGGACCGCATCGCCACGGCGAGGGAGAGCAGGAAGCCCGTCGCGATGTTGAGGAACCCGATGAGGAGGAGGCCGAGGAGGGCCCACCCGACCGCGGGGGAGAAGAACTCCCCGAGCGCGGAGCACGAGAGACCCACCTGTCCCGTGGCGAGGGTGACGTGGCGCACATCGACGGGGATCCCGAAGACCTTCCCGGTGAAGGTGAGCGCGACGAGGAAGAAGGCCAGGCTCACGTTCCCCGCGACGCCGCCCACGTTGTTGACCACCCACGCGGTGAGCCGGCCGCCGCGCACCCGGACGCCTCGGGGCCCGCGGGCATTCAGGGACTCCCGCAGCCGCCCGTAGTCGGCGGCGTTCTCCACCCACCCCGCGACCATGGAGGAGAGCCACACCGCGACGCCCGTGTACACCGCGTAGAGCAGGGTGGCGGAGGCGAAGGGGTCGTGGGACTCGAGGCCGTGCACCGCCGCCTCCTCCGCGAGGACCGGCGCGCCGGTCCGGGACCGGAACGCGAGATCGAGGAGCCAGGCGCCGATCCCGGCCACGGCCACGTTCCCGAGGAGGCCGGCGACCTGCGACCGGCCGATGCGGGCCACCAGGTCCTGGAGGGGACGGAGGTCGCGGCGCTCCTCGGCCACCGAGAGCGCGTCCGCCAGCGCCGCCGCCGTCATCGGGGGCTGCTTCGTGGCCAGGGTCCAGTGGAGCGTGTAGATGGCGAGGAACGCCAGGGCGTAGTCGAGGAACATGAGCAGCGCCGCGGTGCCCGGCGGGGGGTGCGCCTCGTACACGACGGCCTTGACGAACACGGCGAGGACCATCAGCAGGCCCCCCCCGGCGCCCTTGGCGAGCATCCGCCACCACTCGGCGCGGTCCACGGTGATGTACCGGGCGCCGGCGGCCCCCGCCCGCTCGGCGATCTTCTTCGCCAGCAGCCGGGAGCGGTCCCGGAAGACGTTGACGAGGCTCGCGTCGTGGCGGAGGTCCGCGACGAGGGAGCGGACCAGGGCCTCCCCCGCCGCCGCCGGCCGCTCCCCGGGACGGGGCGCCAGGAGGGGGAGGGCCCCGGCGATCCTCGCGAGGCCCTTGGCGAGGAGGTCCAGGCGGTGGATGAGGCCCGTGCTCACCCCGGTGCTCTCGAGTTGCTCCAGGACCACCCGGCGCGCCGCCCGCGCCTCCGCGACGCACGCCTCGATGGCGGCGCGCGCCTCCGCGGCCCGGGCGGGGTCCTTCCCGGGACCCGCCGCGGCGTCGAGCAGCGACGCGGTCGCGGCGTCGAGGCGCAGGAACGGGGACCCGGCGACGTCCGGCCTGCCCAGGGCCCGGCGGAAGTCGCCGTCGAACCCGATGTTGGCGCAGCGGAGCCCGTGGACGCGCACGGCCTCGGCCAGGCAGCGGCGGAGCGCGGGCCAGAGGGCCGGGTCCGTCAGCCCCGCGGCCTCCAGGAAGGCGGCGAGGGTGCCGGCGGGCAGCGAGGCCAGCCACCGGGCCTCGTCCGGCCGGAGGAGGACCCGCGCGACGACGTCCATGAGGTCGCGGCTCTCGGGCACGGGGGGCACCACGCTGCGCACGAGGCGGGCGAGGGCCTCCTCGAGCAGGGAGGCCCGCTGGGGGAAGCCGCCGTCGGCCAGGAGGCGGAGCCCCTGGCCTCCCTCGAACACGACCTGCACGGCCTCGCGGAAAAGAGACGCCGCGCCCGGGTCCGCCCTGAGCCGGGCGGCGCAGGCCTCGAGGCGCGCGGAGTCCCCGTCCCCCGCGAGCCAGGCCACGGTCCCGCGGAGCCACTCCACCCGGGCGACCCAGCCCGTCTCGCCGACGTCGCGCGGGAGGGACCCGAGCGCCGCGAGCAGGCGGTCGATCCCCGCCCTCGTGACCTCGTCCCGGCCGGGTCTCCTGCCCCACACGGCGCCGACTGTAACCACGGGCCGCGGGATGCGGGCATCCGGAAGAGCCGGGCCCCGGGGGAGGTTCTTCGGTATCCGGAGTGGGTCGCCTGCCATGGTCGAGAGGCGGGTAGGGGTATGGGTATGGGTAAGGGCAGGGGAGAATCCCGTCCAGGCTGCCCGTGCCCTTACCCCTACCCTTACCCGCCTCTGCCGCGACAAGCGCACCCACTCGATTCAGGGAGGAGCCGCGGGGGATCCGGTTCCTCGCATCGCCCGACGGCAGGGATACAATCCCGCGCGCGTGATCGACCCCCGCCTCCCCTACTGCCTCGACCCCTTCGGCTACCGCCGCCGCCCGACGCGCGCGGTGAAGGTGGGCCGCGTGACCGTCGGCGGGGGCGCCCCGCTCTCCGTGCAGTCCATGACGACGCCGGACCCGCAGGACGTCGAGGCCAACGTGGACCAGGCGCTCCGCCTGGTCGAGGCGGGCTGCGACATCGTGCGGGTCACGACCCCCACGGTGAAGGACGCCGAGGCGCTCGGCCGCATCCGCGACGCGCTGCGCGCCCGCGGGTGCGAGGCCCCGCTCGTGGCCGACATCCACTTCAACCCGGAGGCGGCGCTGCGCGCCGCGGACTTCGCCGACAAGGTCCGGATCAACCCGGGGAACTACGCGGACACGAAGCGGTTCGCCGCGCGGGAGTACTCCGACGCGGAGTACGACGCGGAGCTCCGGCGAATCGAGGAGCGTTTCCTCCCGCTCGTGGAGAAGTGCGCGCGCCTGGGGCGCTCCATCCGGATCGGGACCAACCACGGCTCCCTCTCCGACCGCATCATGAACCGCCTCGGCGACAACCCGGAGGGGATGGTCGAGAGCGCGCTGGAGTTCGTCCGGATCGCCGAGCGCCACGGGTACCGGGACCTCGTCCTCTCGATGAAGGCGTCCAACGTGCGCGTCATGGTGGCCGCCTACCGGCTGCTGGCCGCGCGCATGGCCCGCGAGGGGATGGAGTACCCCTTCCACCTGGGCGTGACCGAGGCCGGGGGCGGGCTCGACGGGCGCGTCAAGAGCGCCATCGGGATCGGCTCCCTCCTCGCGGACGGGATCGGGGACACGGTGCGCGTCTCCCTCACCGAGGACCCGGTGCGGGAGATCCCCGTGGCCCGCGCGCTGGTCGCCTCCTTCCATGGGGCCCACCCGGGCGGCGGGCCGCGCCTCGCCCGCGAGGCGGTCCCGCCGGGCTTCCCCGAGGTCCGCAACCCCTTCGACCCCCGCCGGCGCGCCTCCGCGCCGGTCGCCTGGCAGGGGGTCCGTCTCGGGGGGGAGGAGCCGGTCCGCGTGGGCATCCGCCCCGAGGGGGCGCCGCCCGCGGACGGGCTCCCGCCGGGCGACCCCCCCATCGAACTCTCGGGCGGGGCCCACCCGACCGACTTCCCGGGCGCGCGGGCGCTCCCCGCGGGCGCCCCGGAGGCCGAGGTCGCCCGCGCCGCCCGCTCCGGGCTCCCCGTGGTGGTCCACCCGCAGTGGCGCCCGGGGGACGCGGACGGGACCGCC
>CAZKTF010000108.1:0-11502 GCA_964555565.1 uncultured Planctomycetota bacterium
TCCGCGCGACCTCGGGGAGGGCCACGTCGGCGACGAGCGCGAGGAGGGCCTCCCGGACCGGTCCCTCGTCCCACCCGATCGCCGCCAGGACCCACGCGAGGGCGGGGACCGCGGCGGCGCGGGCCCCGGGATCCCCGTCGCGCGCGGCCGCGACCGCGAGATCGACCGCCCACCCGGGCGCCGGCAGGCTCCACTCCCCGAGCGCCCCGGCCACCGTGCCGAGGAGGCGCACGCGCTCCGCCGGCTCGGGGGACGTGGCGGCGGCGGCGGCCTCCGCGGGGAGGCTGCCCTCGCGGAGGATCGCGTCGAGGATCGCCGTGCGGAGCGCCGCCTCCCCGCCGCCGGGACTCCCCGCCAGCCCGCGGAACGCCTCCGCCAGCCGGCGGGACGCGGGTCGGGCGCGCTTCGCCTCGCGGCAGGCGAGGAGGAGCGCCGCCCGGGACTCGCTCCCCGGGCGCCGCAGCGCGTCCAGGACGACCCCCTCCACCCGCGCGTCGGCGAGGTGGGCGGCGAGCGCCCAGACGATCTCCTCGCGCACCTGCGCGTCGTCCCGCCCGGCCTCCCGGTACCAGCGCAGCAGGCCGTCCACCATGGCCTGCCCGTCGAGCGGGGTCCCGAGGAGGACCGCCCCGCGCGGGACGAGGTCCTCGGGCGGGACCTCGGGCGCCATGCCCGCGAGCGGCCCGGGGGCCTGGGCGAGGGCTCGCACCACGCATGCCAGGAACGCGGGCGGGACCTCCGCGGGCCGGAGCGCGAGCAGCGCCCGTCGCGCCTGCGGGAGTCCGGTTGCCCCCAGCGCCAGGACCCGGAGGTCCTCCACGAGGCCGCCGGTCTCGAAGAACACCCGGGGGTTGCCGGTCCGGGCCCGCGCCTCCTCGGCCGCCGTCCTCACGGTCTGCGCGATCTCCCCGGGGGAATCCAGCAGGGCCGCGGTCAGCCGCTCGAAGGTCTCCGCCGTCGTCATGGGCCGCGCCGTGGAGAGCACGCTCGCGACGCTCGAGCCCCGGAGGTTCCAGGCCCAGTTCCTGCCTGGCCTCGCGTTCAGCTGGAAGACCTGTCCGCCGCGGAGGGCGACGGCGATGGTGGTGGTCTCACGGCGCAGGAGCCTGAATGCCGGCATGGAGGTCGAAGTCCGGAGGGCGACCCACTCCTCCACCGACCCCACCAGAGCGGCGTTGCCGCTCCAGAGGACGGTTCCAAAGGGCGCGAGGCCGCCACCCACCTGCACCGGACCGGCCGCCGCCTCCACCGCCGCCCGGGCCTCGTCCGCGCGCGCCCGGATCGAAACCTCGCCCGCGGAGAGGCAGGCCGCGAGTCCCAGGCCCGCGAGGAGGATGCCCACCCGCGACCGTGCGGGCGGGAGGCCCGGGTCCTCCTCCACGGGGGGCGGCCCGGGAGGGGCCTCCGCGACCGGGGCGGTCTCTTCGGACGGGGCCGGCGCGTCCATGGCCCCAAGGATACCGGCGAACGGTCGGGGTGCGTGCCCCCCTACGCCAGGAACCCGGCCTCCCGGAGCGCCGCCCGCACCGCCGGGTCCTCGAGGAGGGCCGCGAAATCGCGGACCGCGGGCCGCTCGAGCCGCCCCGCGGGCAGGACGAAGTCGAAGCGCTCCTCCCGGAGGAACGCGAAGCCGAGCGTCGCCGCGCGGGCCGCGGTCTCCTCGGCCACCCCTCCGTCCGCCTTCCCGTGCCGCACCGCCGCGCACACCGCCGCGTGGGTCCGGAGTTCCGCGTCCCCGCCGCGGAGGTCCCGCGACTCCCCGCCGAAGAGCCGGTCCACGAGGACGCGGGTCCCGGAGCCGCGGTTGCGCTGCGCGAGGAGGAACCCCGGGTCCGCGCGCGCCGCGGCCGCGCAGGCCGCGGCGTCCTTCCCCTCGAAGCGCGGGTCCCTGCGGCGGTACACGAACCCCTGCCGCCGCCCGTAGCCCCGGAGGAGTTCGAGCGCCGGGTTCCCCCGCACGAAGGGCTCGTTGTAGGAATCGCTCCCCTCGTCGAGGAGGTGGACCCCGGCCAGGTCGCAGGCCCCCCGCTTCGCCGCCTCGAGCCCCGCCATGGAGCCCACGGGGACCACCTTGGCCCGGTGCCCGTGGCGCTCGCGCAGGACCCGCAGCAGGAGGTCCAGCCCCGGGCAGTGGCTCCCGATGACGGTGAGGTCCGCGGGCCGCCCGCCCGCGGCCACGGGCGTCACCTCCACCTCCTCCCCCGCCTCGATCTGCTCGCGCTCCTCGGGGACCCGCACGAACCCGTCGGCCCGCGCGAAGGTCGTCACCGACCCCGACCCCTTCCCCACGGGGTAGGCCAGCAGCGCGCCGTCCCGGTCCCGCACCAGGTCCACGAGCGTGAAGTCGAGGAGCCCGCGCACGCTGCGCAGCCGCACGGCGAGCCGCGCGCGCACCCGCTCCCGCTCCTCCCGCGGCGGGAGGCCCGCCATGCGGCGGAGCTGCGGGAGGACGAGCTCCGTGAAGGTGAACAGCGCGCTCGTCGGGAACCCCGGGAGGAGCGCCACGGGCGTCGTCCCCACGAGGCCGAGCCCGAGCGGCTTCCCGGGCCGGAGCGCCACCCCGTGGACGACGAGCCGCCCGCCCTCCATGCCGCCGAGGACCGAGTCCGCGAGGTCCCCGCCCCCCTTGCTCGTCCCCCCCGAGAGGAGGACCAGGTCCGCCGCGGCGGCCGCCTCCCGCAGCGCCCGCTCCAGCGCCTCGGCCCGGTCGGGGACCACGCCCCGCTCCTCCGCCTCGGCCCCCTCCGCGCGCACCGCGTCGGCCAGCGCCCGCGCGTTGCAGTCCCGCACGAGCCCCTCGCGGAGCGCCGCCCCCGGCGGGACCACCTCGTCGCCGCTCGAGAGGACCGCCACCCGCGGCCGGCGGAACACGGGCACGCGCGCGATCCCGCAGGCGGCCAGCACCGCCGTGTCCCGCGCGGTGAGCCGGTCCCCGCGGTGCGCCACGGTCTCCCCGCGCGCGACGTCGGTCCCCGGCTGCGTGAGGTTCTCGCCGGGGACCACGGGGTGGAGGACGCGGACCGCGGCGCCCTCCTCCAGCGTGTCCTCGACCATGACCACGGCGTCGGCGCCGCGGGGGACGACGGCGCCGGTGGCGATGGGCGTGGCGCCCCCCTCCGGGTGCTCCGGGCCCGCGGCCGCGCCCGGGGAAAGAGCGCGGGCGCCGCGCCGGAGGAGGGCGGGCCGCTCCTCCGTGGCGCCGAAGGTATCCCGCGCGCGCACCGCGAAGCCGTCCCGGTCCGCGCGGCGGAACCCCGGCACGTCCTCGGGGGAGACGACGTCGCGGGAGAGGACGCGCCCGAGCGCCGCGGCGAGGTCCGCCTCCTCCTCCCCGCGCGGCTCGAAGGACACGGCCTCCCGCCAGAGCCGCTCGGCCTCGTCGCGGGAGACGACGCGGAGGAACCCCGTGGGGCGGTCCGGCCTCATCCGTAGAGGTGGACCTCGACGGTCTCCCCGGCGTCGTGCCCCTCGACCTCGGGCGGGACGAGCACGAAGCCGTCCGCCTTCACGGTCGAGGAGAGGATCGAGGCGCCGGAGACCGCGACGGGCTCCACGCGGCCGTCCCGGATCGCCACGCGGGCGTAGTCGCTCCGCCCCGCCACGGAGGCCAGCCTCCCGGCCAGCGGGAGGCGCACGCGGGCGTAGGGCCCCCGCTCGCCGTGCCCGCCCATCCTCCGGATCGCCGGGCCGGCCAGGAGGTCGAAGGCGCAGAGGCAGGACACCGGGTTGCCCGGGAGGAGGAAGACCGGCTTCCCGTCCACGATCCCGAAGCCCGTGGGGCCCGCGGGGCGGAGCGCCACGCCGTGGAAGAGCACCCTGCCCATCTCCGCGACGATGCCGGGCGCGTGGTCCTCGCTCCCCACCGAGGAGCCGCCCGAGACGAGCAGCGCATGCGCCCTCGGGTTGGCGAGGAGGCGCCCGATGAAGCGCAGCACGCGCGGCCGGTCGTCGGGCTCGCGCAGCGCCTGGACCACGCGGCCGCCCCACCGCGCGACCAGCCCCTCCAGCATCGGGGTGTTCGCGTCGTAGATCTCGGCGGCCTTGATGGGGGCGCCGGCCTTCACGATCTCGTCGCCCGTCACGAGGAGGGCCACGGAGGGGACCGGCGGGACGCGGACCTTCGCGAGCCCGAGCGACGCGAGGAGGCCCAGGTCCTGCGGCCGGAGCGCGCGCCCCGCGGGGACCGCGACGGTGCCCTCGGCGACGTCCTCGCCGGCGCGGCCCACGTTCTTCCCGGGGGACACGGGGGTGGTGATGCGGACGCGCCCGCGCGACTCCTCCGCCCCCTCGGCGGGGACCACCGCGTCGGCCCCCGCGGGGAGCGGGGCGCCGGTCATGATCCGGACGGCCTTCCCCTCTCCGAGCGTCCCCTCCCAGGGCGCCCCGGGGAGGGCCTCCCCCGCGACCGCGAAGGCGACCGGGTCGTAGGTCGTGGCCGGGAAGGTGGCGTCGGCCCTGACGGCGTAGCCGTCCATGGCCGCCCGGTCGAAGGGCGGCACCGGCCGCGGGGCCACGGCGTCCTCGACGAGCGGACGGCCCAGCGCCTCGGCGAGGGGGACCTCCTCGGGCGGGCCGAGCGGGGACACGGCATCGAGGACGCGCCTCAGGGCCTCCTCGAGGGAGATCCGCTCGCGGAAGCCCCGCATGCGCACGTCGTCGTGGGCCATGCGGAAGATACTAACAGCGTTGTCCCTGCCAAGCGCGTCTGAGGAGCAGAGGTGCTGAGGAGCAGAGGGGTCAGACCCCAGTCGTTTGCAAACGCTGGGGAGCGGAGGGGTCTGACCTCAGGCGCCAGCGAGCGGCGCAGCACGCCGAGTACACTCGGCGCCTGGGGTCTGACCCCTGGGGGTGAGGCCACTGTTTGCAAACGCCCGAGGTCTGACCCCCGCTATTCCATCTCGTGCGGCCAGTGCTTGTGCGCCGAGAGCGCCGGGTTGAGCGCCGCCTGGCCGAGGCCGCAGATGCTCGTCATGCCCATGGCGTCGGCGAGCTCGGGGAGGAGGGCCGCGCCCTCGCCGCCGGGCGGTCCCTCGAGGATCTTCACCGCCTTCTCCGTCCCCGCGCGGCAGGGCACGCACTTCCCGCAGGACTCGTTGCGGAAGAAGCGGACGACGTTCAGGGCCAGGGCCCGCATGTCGGTCCCCTCGGCCACGACGAAGAGGGCCCCGGAGCCGAGCATGCTCCCGGCATCGCCCATGGCCTTGAAGTCCATGGGGGTCTTCGCGGCCGCGGCGGGGAGGAAGTTCGAGGAGGCGCCGCCGGGGGAGAAGGCCTTCAGGCGCCTCCCGCCGCTCACCCCGCCGCAGAGGGCGAGGACCTCCTCCACGGTCGTGCCGAGGGGGACCTCCACCACCCCCGGCCTCTCCACGTGCCCGGAGACGGACAGGAACTTCAGGCCCGCGGCCCCGTTCCTCCCGAGCGCCTTCCACGCGGCCGCGCCGTGGCGGAGGATCCAGGGGACGAAGGCGAAGGTCTCGACGTTGTTGATGAGCGTGGGCTTCCCGAAGAGGCCGTGGGTGCCCGGGAAGGGGGGCTTGTTCCGCGGCTCCGCGCGGCGGCCCTCGAGCGCCTCGAGGAGGGCCGTCTCCTCGCCGCAGATGTAGCCGCCCGGGGAGACGAAGACCTCCACCCGGCAGCCCCAGCCGGATCCGAACACGTCCTTCCCCACCGCGCCCGCCTTCCGCGCCGCGGCCAGCGCCGCCCGGAAGGCCCGCTCCTCGGGGCCGTACTCGTGGCGGACGTACAGGATCGCCCGCGAGGCGCCCACGACCCGCGCCCCGCAGAGCATCCCCTCGAGCACGAGGTGCGACAGGCGCGCCAGGACCTCGCGGTCCTTGAAGGTCCCGGGCTCGCTCTCGTCCGCGTTGCAGACGACCACCTTCGGCGTCCCCGGGGCCTTGCGCACGAACTCCCACTTGAGGCCCGCCGGGAAGCCTGCGCCCCCCATCCCGCGCAGGCCGGCGTCCTTCAGCGCGGCGATGGACGCCTCCTCCGCGCCGTTGCCGCCCGCCAGCAGGGTCCGGAGCGCGCCCCATCGCTCGGCGGGCGTCGCGTAGGGGTCGCAGCGGTAGCGGGGGGCCGGGCCCTTCGGGGCGCGGGGGAGGGACTTCGGGGGCTTGCGTAGGAGCGCCGCGAGGCGGGCCCCGTCCTTCCCGCCGCGGGGGACGCCGTTCACCGCGAAGGCCGGGGCCCCGTCGCAGCGGCCGAGGCAGGAGACCTCGTGCAGCTCGACCGAGGGGTCCGCCGCGGCGGCCTCCCGCGCGCGCGCGGCCAGCCGGTCCCCGCCGGCGAGCCAGCAGGACGAGTCGCGGCAGACCGCCACCTCGCAGCGGGGCGGAGGACTGCGGCGGAAGTGCGGGTAGAAGGTCGCCACCCCGTGCAGGCGGTACAGCGGCGTGGAGGTCCGCTCGGAGAGGGCGCCGAGGGCCCCGGGCTCGAGCCACCCGTGCTCCTCCTGGATCCGCCGGAGCTCCTCGACGACGTTCACGGCACGGGGCATGGCCCAGGAGTCTACCTTGGGTGAAGCGGCACAAGGGGGTCAGACCTCAGGCGTTTGCAAACCGTGGTCTTCAGCGTCCTCGCGTCGCTTCCCAGCGTTTGCAAACGACTGGGGTCTGACCCCTTGGCTGAGGTCACATCGAAAAGCGTCAGCTGCGGGTCGGGCGGCCCCGTATCGCGCGGGGCGGACGCGAGGCGGCGGCGGCGCCGGGCGCGGGCCACGCGGCGGGCGACCGCCTCGCGGAGGTCGGGGTCCGCGGAGGCGCCCCTCGCGAACCACCGCGCGTAGCGGACGACGAGCCCGGGGTGCTCGCGGCGGAGGTAGTCGGTCCAGAAGGAGCGGGCGGGCTCCCGGAGGAAGACCACCTGGTGCACGAGGTAGGCCGCCCCGGCGTCGGCCGCGGCGTCGATCACGGCCTCGAGCGCCCCCTTCTCGAGGACCCGGCCGGTCTCGTCGGTCCGGCCGGGCCCGTCGGTGAGGCCGGGAAGGACGGGCATGAGGAACACGCCGGCCTCGATCCCCTCGGCGCGGAGGGCGCGCAGCGCCTGGAGCCGGCGCATCGGCGACGCCGCCTTAGGCTCCAGCGCCCCGGCCAGCGCGCGGTCGAGGGTCGTCACCGAGAGGCTGACGTGGAGGCTGCTCCGCGCGGCGATGACCCGGAGGAGGTCCAGGTCCCGGAGGACGAGGTCGGACCTGGTCGTGATCGAGAGCCGGAGCCCGCGGCGCCGGGCCGCGACCTCGAGACACGCGCGGGTGACCCCGTGCACCCGTTCGGCGGGCTGGTAGGGGTCGGTCGCGGTGCCCACCGCGATGCGGTGGCCGGGGAGGACCCGCCGGTCCAGGTCCCGCGCCAGGGCCCGCGGGAGGTCCTCCTTGACGAAGACCTTCCGCTCGAAGTCGAGGGGGTCCTCGAGCCCGAGGTAGCCGTGGGTGTACCGGGCGTAGCAGTACTTGCACCCGAACTCGCAGCCCCGGTAGGGGTTCAGCGTCCACTCGAAGGGGAGGTGGCCGCTGTCGCAGCGCGAGAGCGCCCCCCCGCTCTCCCCCCGGGGGAGGGCCTCCCGCACGACACCGGCACCTGCGCTGACCACCCGCTCCATGCTAACTACAGACTAACATCCCGTGGCGACACTGCCTGTGCGATCCACACAGGGGGTCAGACCCCAGGCGCCGAGGGCACTCGACGTGCTGCGCAGCTCCCCGGCGCCTGAGGTCAGACCCCTGCCTGCAAACGCCCGAGGTCTGACCCCTAACGGCCGGTCTCGAAGAGGCGCAGGAGCCGGGCCGCGGCCTCCCGGTCCCCGGGGCCGGGCGCCCGCATCAGGTCGCGGGTCTCGCCGGGGTCGGCCGCGAGGTCGTAGAGCTCCTCCCGCTGGAGCGTCTCCGGCCCCTCGTCCGCGGCGCGGACGAAGCGGAGGTACTTCCTCGCGCCCGGCGCCCCGTCCGGGTCGCGGGCCGCGCCGACCCTCAGGCGGAACCGGTCGAAGAGGAACTCCGCCGCCCCCGGCATCTCGCGCCGGAGGTCGGGGAGGAACTGGTCCGCCGGGTCGATCTCGGCCAGGAGCGTCCGGGGCCCGCGCGGCTCCTCCGTCAGGGAGACGGCGTCCCGCGCGGTGCCCGGGGGCGCCGCGACGCGGGCCGCCTCGAGCAGCGTGGGGTGGAGGTCCTGGAGGCACACCTGCCGCTTCTCGACGCGCCCCCCCTCGAACCTTCCGGGCCAGCGGATCACCAGGGGCACGCGGAGGAGCGGGTCGTAGAGCGAGGCCATGTGGTCGAGTTCGCCGTGCTCGCCCAGGTTCTCCCCGTGGTCCGCGACCACGGCCACCAGGGCGTCGCGGAGGAGCCCGGCCCCCTCGAGCGCGTCTAGGATCCGTCCCGTGGCCTCGTCCAACTCCCGGACGGCGGCGTCGTAGACGTCCCCCATGGCGGCCAGCGTCTCCGCGTCGATCTTCTCGACGCCGAGCATGTGGGCGATCGCCCTCCTCTGGTTCACCGCGGCCGCCCTCTCCACCGCCGCGGCCGGGGCCGCGGGGCCGACGGCCTTCACGGCCGCGGGCGCGGGCCGGCGGGGCAGGTGGGCGTCCATCAGGTTGACGAAGAGGAAGAGCGGACGCCGGTCGCTCCCCGCCTTGCGCTCCCGGCACCACCCCTCCACGGCCGCCGCCACGGAGGCTCCGTCCGCCTTCCCGGCCTCCGTGCCCGTGTACAGCAGGGCCATCCGCTCGAAGCCCTCCGAGAGCCCCGTCACCGGGGAGAGGAAGGAGTTGGCCGTGAACCCGACCGTGGCGTAGCCCGCGTCCCGGAGCGTCTCGGCGAGGAGACGGACCCCGGGCCGCACGCGGTCCCGCGGCATCCGGAGCAGGCCGTGCCGTCTCGGGAGGAGACCGGTGAAGAGCGAGGCGTGGGCGGGCGGGGTCCAGGAGGAGGGCGAGAAGGCCCGCTCGAACCGCACCCCCTCCGCGGCGAGGCGCTCGAGGCGCGGGGTGGTGGGCCTGTCGTACCCGTAGGCCGAGAGGCGATCGACCCGGCAGGTGTCCCAGACCACGAGGACCAGGTGGGGGCGGGAGCCGAGGACGCCGCGTGCGGCGAAGAGCGCGACCCCGGCCAGCGCGAGGGCCCCGAGCGCGGTGGCTGCCGCCCGGGACCTCGCGGTCACAAGTAGCCGAGTGTACGGAGGACCCTCAGTTCCTCGGCGCCTTCCTTCGGGATCTCGTCCAGGGTCCGTAGTCCGAGGTGGCGGAGGAGCGCCCCGCGCAGCCGGGACGTGTCCTCCGCGCGGGCGCGGGCGACGTCGCGCCGCGCGACCGGGTCGCGCGCGAGGTCGTGGAGCGTCTCCGTGCGCCAGGTGGCGTCGAAGCGGTAGGCGACCGCGCCGTCGGTGACCTCGTAGAGGGAGCCCCGCTTCTGGATGTCGGGACCGCGGGTCGTGAAGGCCCAGGCCCCGGCCCCGCCGAGGACGAGGACGGCCACCGCGGCAAGCTTCGGGAAGAGTCCGGTCAACCGCGAAGTGCCCATGCCGGCTCCAAGTGCTCTCTGCCGGCCATCAGCGCCCGCAACGCCGCGAGAAGGCCCGGCGATACCACCCCCTAAGCACAAACGGCGTGCCAATCCGTCAGGCATGGGACGGCCGGCCGGCCGTCAAGGGGAGGTCCTCGAACGTAAACAGGGCGTTACGGGCGGACCTGCACCCGACGCCTGATGCTCTCGTCCCGCGCCTCCCTCCGTGGCACGATCCCCCCATGCGCTTCCTCCCGCTCGCGGCGCTCCTCGCGGGTCCCCTCCTCTCCGGGGGCGCGGCGCCCGCGGGGGACGAAAACCTCGAGGCGGAGGAGCAGCCGCTCCGTCCCGGGGTCCTGGCGGCCCTCGGGAGGGCGGCCTTCCGGCACTCCCCCTCCGACTCCGGGCGGCCCGAGGACGCCTTCGACGGGCGCCCGGCGACGGCGCTGCGCAGCCGCGGCGTGAACCCCGCGTTCCTCGAGGTGGCCTTCGACCGGCCCCGTGAGGTGATCGGGGCGCAGGCCTTCTTCGCCGGCGGCGCGCCCCACGCGTGGTCCCTCTACGCGGGGGAGGACCCGGCGCGGCTCGTGCCCCTCTTCGAGGCCCGCGACGTGCCCGCCGGCGGCTGGAGCGCGCGGGAGACCTTCCGCCGTCCCGTGACCGCGCGGCTGTTCCGCGTCGTGGCCCGGCGCGCCGGCGGCGACGACCACGTCCTGTTCGGGGAGATCGTCCTGGCCTCCCCGCAGCGACCCGAGGTCGTCGAGGTGGAGGTGTCCTCGCCCGTGGTGGTGGCCGGCGGGCGGCTCCCCCTCGGGGCCCGGGTCACCTGGGACGGCGGGTTCCGGTCCTCGGAAGGGACCCCGGCGCGGCTCGCGGACCGCCTGGTCTTCGAGTGCGAGCCGCCGGAGGTGCTTGCCCTGGAGCAGGTCCCCGGCGCCGCCGCGGGGCGTCCCCCGCAGGCGCGGGCCCTGCGCCCCGGGAGGGCCCGGGTCACCGCGTGGCTGCGCGGCGGGGTCGGGGGGCGGCTCCGTTCGGCGCCCCTCGAGATCGAGGTGCGCCCCCGGGGACTCCCGGACTGGGACGTGACCCACATCGAGCGACTGCCGCGCCTCCCCCTCGACGGGGCGGACGGCGGGAGGCCGCGCGAGGGGGACGCGGTGACCTGGCGCGCCCACGTGAAGAACTACGGGCAGATCGATGCCCGCCGGGTCGGCTGCGCCTGGGAGGTGGACGGGGTCCCCGCGGGGGGCGGGGTCCTCGACGGCCTCGAGCGGTTCGCGGAGACGACCGCGGACCTCCGCTTGCGGTGGGACGGCGCGCGCCACGAGGTGCGCTTCGTCGTGGACCCCGGGAACGGGGAGGCGGAGACCTCCGAGGGGAACAACGAGCGCACCGTCGCCACGGACGCGATCCTCCTGGGGGTCTGGGTGGAGAGCCCGCTCCTCGCGTGGTTCCACCGCGTGCAGCCCGCCCCGGGGGACGGGGCGGCCTCCTTCGAGGACTGGGCCCAGCGCCAGGTCTCCCTGTGGAACGGGATGCTCGCCGGCGCGGTCTTCCCGGGGACGCCGCGCGGGGTGGGCGAGCGCGTCGCCCTCGACCGGATCGTCGTGCTCGAGGAGGAGGCGCTGCGCCTCCGCGGCGGGGTCCCGACGACGGACCCGGACGCCGAGGACCGCACCGTGGACCTCCAGCGGGGGTTCCCCGCCGCGCTGAGGGAGGGCCTCTACGCGCGGGGGCGGGGCGCGGGCCCGGCCGGGGCCCCGCGGCGCGAGGAGGGCCGGCCGCTCTGGCTCGAGGAGTCCCTGCTCCAGGAGCTGTCCCTGGCCCGCGGGCTCGTGGACCTCCGCCGGCTCGAGGTCCGCGCGGAGGAGGTGCGGCTCCCCGTCGCGCGGGGGATGGAGGGGATCGCCCTCCACGCCCCCGCCATGCAGGGGCTCATGACGGGCGCCCGGGGACGGGGCTACGACGCGCACTCGGCCGCGGCGCCGATTTCGATGCCGCGCTGC
>CAZKTF010000109.1:0-11450 GCA_964555565.1 uncultured Planctomycetota bacterium
CGCGGCGGCGGTGGCCGGGGGAGGGGCCGGCGTGGCTGGGGCGGGGGCGACCGCCGCCTTCGGGGGCGCCGGCTTCTTCGGGGGCGGGTAGGAGTGCCCGACCTCGGCCTCCTGTCCCCGCACGATCGGGATGCCCGGGATCCCGTGGTAGGACTCGGGCATCTTGTAGTCCTTGCGGAGCGGGTGCCCCTCCCAGTCCTCGGGGCAGAGGATCCGGCGGAGGTTCGGGTGCCCCTCGAACCGCACGCCGAGCATGTCCCAGCACTCCCGCTCGTGCCAGTTGGCGCCGTTCCAGAAGGGGGTGAGCGAGGCGACGACCGGGTTGTCCCGGGGCAGCTCCGCCTTGAGGTTCACCCAGTGCCGGTTCCGGAAGGACCAGAGGTGGCAGACGACCGTCATGGTCGCCTTCCCGTCCACGGCCGTGAGGTCGTGGAGGGACTCGCAGCCGAGCTCCTCCCTGGCGAGCCGGGCCGCCTCCGTCCACGCCGCGGGGGCGACCCGGACGAAGGGGTGGATGCCGTCCGCCTTCGCCTCGAGGACCCTGTCCCCGAGGCGGGCCTTGAACCGGTCGGCGATCTCCGCGGGGGTCATCCGTTGGGCGCTCGCTCCCTGGTCCTAGGCCGCGTCGCTATGCCTTCGCCGCCTCGGGCCGACCGGCGCTCTCCGCAGCCTCTTCCATCCAGCGACGGTGCTCGGGGGTCCCCCGCTCCCGGATCTTCTCCTGGAGGCGGAACAGTCCCTCGATGACGGCCTCGGGGCGCGGGGGGCAGCCGGGGACGTGGACGTCCACGGGGACGACGAGGTCCACGCCCTGGACGACGTGGTAGCCGTGCTTGGAGTAGGGGCCCCCGCCGATGGTGCAGGCCCCCATCGCCATGACCCACTTCGGGTTGGGCATCTCCTCGTAGAGGCGCTTCACCCGGTGCGCCATCTTGTAGGTCACCGTCCCCGCCACGATCATCAGGTCCGCCTGGCGCGGCGTGGCGCGGAAGACCCCCGCCCCGAAGCGGTCCATGTCGTACCGGGTCGCCGCCGAGGCCATCATCTCGATGGCGCAGCAGGCCAGCCCGAAGGTCATCGGCCACACGGCGTTGATCCGGGACCAGTCCACCAGCTTGCGGAGGAGCTCGACCCGCGTGAGGATGGCGGCGTCCTGATCCTCCTGCGCCGGGTGCATGAGGTTCCAGTCCGCGGCGCGGTAGATCTCCACTTACTCCTCCCGTTCGGAGCGCGCGCGCTCCGCCTCCCGCGCCTGCACGAGGCCGCGCGGGATCCACTCGATGTCCCCCTTGCGCCAGACGTAGGCCAGGCCGCAGGCGAGGATCCCCACGAACACGGCGGCCTCGCCGAAGGCGAGGAGCCCCTGCCCGCGCTCGGCCATCCCCTTCAGCGCGACGGCCCAGGGGACGAGGAAGATGACCTCCACGTCGAACACGAGGAACACGAGCGCGATGACGTAGAACCGGATGTCGAACCGGATGAAGGAGGAGCCGAAGGCCGGCTCGCCGCACTCGTAGGGGAGGCCCTTCACGTGGCCCGGCTCGTCCGTGCGCAGGAGCTTCGAGAGGACCGAGACGTTCAGGACGACGAAGGCGCCCCCGAAGAGGAGGAAGACCAGGGCGGTCAGGAAGTCCTCGTCCAAGGGCGGGCTCCCGCGGGCGGGCGGGGGCACCACAAGACCCCCCGCGAGCGAAGACGACGGGGGATCCTAGCGGTCCCGGGAGCGCGTCCCAAAAGAACCGGGGGTCTGACCTCGGGCGCGTAGACACCAGGGGTCTGACCTCAGGCGCCGGCAAGCGTACTCAGCACGTCGAATGAACTCGGCGCCGACGAAGGCATGGGTCTGACCTCGGGCGCCGGCGAGCGGCGCAGCACGTCGGGTGCGCTCGGCGCCCGGGGTCTGACCCCCTGTCCCGCTTCATTCCTCCCCCCCCTCCCGGGCGCCACCTAGGATGCGCTCCCCCGCGCCCTCCGACGGAGGCCCCCCGCCCGTGGACTTCTCGATGTTCTTCACGCAGCTCTCCGTGGGCTGCCTCGGGCTCACGCCGGTGGTGCCCTGGCGCTCGGTGGGCAAGGGCTACTACGTGATGATGCTCGCCATCGCCCTGGCCCTCCTGCCCGTGGCCTGGCTCTTCCGGGCATCCACGCCGGGGGGGTTCCCCGCCCCCGGGGAGCTGGCCCTCGACGCGCGCGGGGCGACCACCGTGCTCTTCGGGGCCTACGGGATCGCGGCCATGCTCGCGCTCGCGGCCTTCCTGGCCTGGGGCGGGGACCGGGGGTTCGGGATCACCCTCGTGGCCGCGGCGCTCGGGTGGGCCGCGGTGGCGGCCGACGGTGTCCGGGCGGCGGGCGCCGCGCAGGGGCCCGCCGCGGTCCCCGCCCTCCTCGTCGGGAACTACCTCGCCGGCGCGGGGCTCCTCGGGAGCGTGCTCGGGGCCATGCTCCTCGGCCACTGGTACCTGGTGGTCCGGGACCTCCCGGCCCGCCCGCTGAAGGCCCTCACGGGCCTCCTCTTCGCCTTCCTCCTCGCGCGGCTCGCGGCGACGGGGGCCGCCTTCGCCCTCGACCCGGGGGGCGGCGCGACGGTCGTGCGGCGCTGGGCGATCCCGGTCATCGTCTACGGGCTCTTCAGCCTGGGCTCGCCGCTGGCCATGTCGTGGATGATCCGGGGGACCGTGGCCATCCGCGCGACCCAGTCCGCCACGGGGATCCTCTACGGCGTCGTGGTGTTCATCCTCATGGGGGAGGCGGCGGGCCGCTACGTCCTCATCCAGACCGGGTTTCCCCTCTGATGCCGATCGAGGTCCAGTTCGCCTGCCCGGGGTGCGGCGGGGAGGCGGAGCTCCCCGACCTGGTGGCCGCCGCCGCGCTCGCCTGCGCCTGCGGGTGGAGCGCCCCGCGGAGGCCGGGAGACTTCGCGGGGGGCCGCGTCGCCCTCTGCTCCGCCTGCGGGGACGCGCGGCTCTACGTCCAGAAGGACTTCAACGCCCGCGTGGGGATCGGCCTGCTCGTGGGCGGGATGGCCCTGGCCGTCGCGCTGGGGGTGTTCCTCGGCCCCTGGGGGTTCTTCGGGGCGCTCGGCGGGGCGCTCCTCCTCGACACCCTCCTCTACCTCACCGTCGGCAACGTCGTCGTCTGCCACCGGTGCGAGGCGCACTACCGGGGCGGCCCCGAGGACTACCCGGAGTTCGACCTCGCCCTGCACGACCGCATCCGGTGGGAGAAGGAGGTCGCGCGCCGTTCCCCCTCGAAGAACGGATAGGATGTGCGCTCCCTCCGGTGCCCGCGGGGACCGGGCCCGCCGAGGGAAGGGGTGGAAGGGATGATCCGAGAGCCCATCACCATCGAGGGCCACGAGGGACGGGTCCAGGCGGTCGCCTTCTCGCCCGACGGGGGCACCCTGCTCTCGGGGGGCGTGGAGGGGAAGGTGCGCCTCTGGCGGACCGGCTCCTTCGTGGCCGCCGGCGAACTCCCGGGGAGCGCGGGGAAGCTCCAGACGCTCGCCTTCGCCCCGGACGGGAGGCGCGTCGTCTCAGGCGCGGGGGACGGGCTGGCCCGGGTCTGGAGGTTCCCCTCCGGGGACGCGCTGGCCTCGCACCGCGGCTACACGACCGCCCAGCTCTCCCCCGACGGGAAGCGGGTCGCCTCCCTGACCACGAAGGGTACGGCGACCGTGTGGGACCTCGCCTCCGGGAGCATCGTCGTGGCGATCCCGCCGGCCAAGTCGCGGATCCTCTCCCTCTGCTTCACCCCCGACGGCGCGCGGCTGTTCGCCGGCTCCCAGGCGGGCGAGGTCCGCGCGTGGATGGTCCCCTCGGGCGAGCCCACGGGGGCGATCCCCCTCCGGGCCCCTCCGGCCGTGCGGCTGCGCTGGCTGCCGGAGGGGCGAGCCCTCCTCGCGGCCTGCCTCGACTCCACGCTCCGGGCCTTCGAGCCCGGACGCTGGAAGGAGCGCCTCCGCATCGAGCTCCAGTCCCCCGGGGTCTTCCCCCTCGCCGCGAGCCCCGACGGGCGTACGCTGGCGGTCGGCGTCGAGCACCAGGTGCGGCTGCACGACTCCGAGGACGGGAAGCTCCTCGAGGCCATCGAGGTGGGCGCGAAGGGGCTCTGCTCGCTCGAGTTCTCCCCCGACGGGCGCTTCCTCGCCCTCGGCGCCTCGGACCGGCTGGTCCGCGTCTGGAAGGTCGGCGAAGTCACCGGGAGGTAGCCGCATGGACCAGGGGTCAGACCTCGGGCGTTTGCAAACAGTGGCCTCAGACCCCTCGTGTCGCTCCCCAGCGTTTGCAAACGACTGGGGTCTGACCCCTTGGCTGCTCAGCACGTCGAGTGAACTCGGCGCCTGGGGTCTGACCCCGCGTTTGCAGTTGCAAACGCACGCGGCCGGTGGCGTCACAAGTCTACTTTGCGCAGTGGATTGCGAACGACGCGCGGATGCGCGAGGGGTCTGACCCCCGGCTACAGCGTCCCCTGCGGGACCTTCTCGACCTTCTCGACGACGGCCTGGCCGAAAAGCTTCCGGTGGTGGGAGGCGGCCTCGGCGGCGTACTGCGGGTCGGAGTGGTTGTCGATGTTCACCGAGCAGAGCGGTCCGCACATGGAGCAGACGGCGCGGTCGGCGTCCTCGCTGTTCTCGCGGAACTCGCGGGCCTTCTTCCCGTCGAAGGCCAGGCGGAACATCTCCTCCCAGTCGAGCCGCTTGCGGGCGTCGCTCATGGCCCGGTCCCGCTCGCGGGCCCCGCCCGTGCGCTTGACGACGTCGCCGCAGTGGGCGGCGATCCGGGTCGCGATGACCCCGTCCCGCACGTCCTCCTTCGTGGGCAGCCGGAGGTGCTCCGCCGGCGTGAGGTAGCAGAGCATGTCGGTCCCGGCGGCCGCGGAGACCGCGCCCCCGATGGCCCCGGTGATGTGGTCGTAGCCGGCGCCGCAGTCGGTCGGGAGCGGGCCGAGGACGTAGAAGGGGGCGCCGCGGCAGATCCGCTTCTCGATCTGGACGTTGGCCGCGATCTCGTCCAGCGGGACGTGCCCCGGGCCCTCGATCATGGCCTGCACCCCCGCCGCCAGCGCCCGCCGCTGGAGCTCGCCCAGGATGAAGAGCTCCTCGAGCTGCGCGGGGTCCGTGGCGTCGGCGCCGGCCCCGGGACGGAGGCCGTCCCCCAGCGAGAGCGTCACGTCGTGCGCGACCGCGATCTCGAGCAGCCGGTCGAACCGCTCGTAGAGCGGGTTCTCCTTCCCGGTCTTGCGGATGTAGGCCGCGGTCACGGCCCCGCCGCGCGAGACGACCCCGCACACGCGCGGGGAGTCCTCCAGCCGGGCGATGGAGCGCTTCGTCACGCCGCAGTGGACCGTGACGTAGTCCACCCCCTCCTTCGCCTGCCCCTCGAGGACGTCCCAGATGGAGTCGTCGAAGTGGTACACGCCGGACTTCTGCGCGGCCTCGTAGATGGGGACGGTCCCGAGCATGACGGTGGACCGCTCGCAGGACATGCGCCGGATCTCGTTCAGGCGCGGGCCCGTCGAGAGGTCCATCACCGAGTCCGACCCGTACTCGATGGCGACGGCGAGCTTCTCCATCTCCTCGGCCGGGTCCTCGTGGTCGGCGGAGGAGCCGTAGTTGGCGTTGACCTTGGTCTTGAGTCCCCGCCCGATGGCGCGCACGACCGCGTGCTTCCGGTTCCGGTTGCAGGGGAGCACGATCGTCCCGTCGGCGATGCCCGCGCGGACCTGCGCGGCCGGCACCCCCTCCTCCCGCGCCACGGCCTCCATCTCCGCCGTGACGACGCCGTCGCGGGCGGCCTGGAGCTGCGTCACCGCGCCCTCCTCCTCGCGGAGGGGGGCGGGACCGGCGGGGCGGAGTCCGCGGGGCCGGCGGGCGCCGCGTCCGGGTCCACCCCCGGGGCGATGGGCGCCGGCGGCTCCGCCGCGGGGGGCTCGATGCCCGGGATCGGGCGGCGCGCGGGGAAGCCCGCGTTCGGGCCCTCGCGGTCGTGGAACCAGGCCACCCGCTCCTCGCCGCGCTTCCAGCAGAGGAAGACCGGGCGCCCCTCGATCTCGGCCGGGAAGTCCAGCAGGCCCGTGGCGGGGTCCTTCAGCTCCACGCCGGCCTTCCCGAGCTCGGCCAGCAGCCTCGCGAGCTCCACGCGGGCGGCGACGGCCCGCTCTTCGGCCGTGCGCCGCGACCCGCGCTCGGCGGGCGGGACGGGGGCGCCGCGCCCGCGGCCCCGCGAGGACTCGGCCTCGGCGACGCGGGCGAAGGCCGCGGCGATGTCGTCCGCGATCGCCCGGATGTAGGGGAGCGCGCGGTTGGCGCTCTCCGCGTCGAAGAGCCGCCTGCGCCTCACCGCCTGGGGTTCGGTCATCGAGGTCCTCCGGTGCGACGGTCCGTGCTCCGCGGACGGATGGTAGCGCGCCCGACGCGGCGGGCAACAACAACCGCGGCTCGGAACGACGCAAAGGACCGTTTCATGCCCTCACCGCCGCCAGCACCGCCCTGGCGTGGCCGATCGGGTTGACCCTCGGCCAGGCCCGGGCGACCCGGCCCGTGGCGTCGAGGAGGAACGTGCACCGGGTCATCCCCTCGTACTTCAGCCCGAGGAGGCTCTTTCGCCCCCACGCCCCCCAGAGCCGCAGCGTCCCCTTCCCCTCGTCGGAGAGGAGCGGGTAGGGGAACCTCCGCCGGGCAGCCCACTTCCGGTGGGTCCCGGGGGGGTCGGCGCTCACGCCGAGGACCTCGGCGCCGGCCGCGCGGAACTCCGCGTAGAGGTCGCGGAATCCGCACGCCTCCAGGGTTCAGCCCGGGGTCGCGTCCCTCGGGAAGAAGAAGACGACGACCTGCCGGCCGCGGAGGTCGGCCAGGTCCACGACCCGCCCGTTCCCCGAGGGGAGCCGGAGCCCCGGGGCCATCGCACCCTCCACCGGCATCGGCATGGTCTCCCCTCCGTGCGGCGGGGCCGCGACAGGGCGCGAAGGTACGATCCCCGGGTGCCCCCGCGAAGGATCCGCCCCGGCGTGCTCCCGCTCCCCCGGGCCATCGCGCGGGCCGGCGCGGCGACGCGCTCCGCGGCCGCCCGGCTCGTGGCCGAGGGCCGCGTCCGGGTGAACGGGCGCCCGGCCCGCGACCCCGCGCTGCGGGTGGACCCGTTCCGGGACCGCGTCGAGGTGGACGGCAGCCCGCTGGGGCCGCCCCCGGCCCCGGGGGAGGCCCCTGTCCTGGCCCTGAACAAGCCGCGGGGCGTGCTCGTGACGCGCTCCGACCCGGAGGGGCGGCCCACGGTCTACGACCTCCTCCCGCGGGACCGCGGGCTGCTGCGGTGCGTGGGGAGGCTCGACCGCGCGAGCGCGGGCCTCCTCCTCGCTACCACGGACACGCTCCTCGCGGCGGCGCTCGAGGACCCGCGGCGGGGGGTCCTGCGCCTGTACCGGGTGAAGTTGCGCCCGCGCCTGCGGGAGGAGGACGGCGCGCGCCTGGCGGCCGGGGTCGCTCTGGAGGGCCGCCCCGCCCGCCCGGCGCGGGTCGAGGTGGAGTCGCACGGGCCCCGCTCCTCCTGGGTGCGGGTGGGGCTCCTCGAGGGACGCAACCGCGAGATCCGGCGCACCTGCGAGACCCTGGGCTACGAGGTGGAGCACCTCGTGCGGCTGGCCTACGGCCCCGTGGCCCTGGGGGACCTGGCCCCCGGGGCGCACCGTCTCCTCTCCCCCGCCGAGGCGGCCGCGCTGCGCCGCGCGGCCGGGGCGGGGGCGCCCCCCCGGGCCGGAATCCGGGCGAACCGGCGGCGCGGAGGAGCGTCTAACACGGACAGGGGCGGGTAGGATCCATGGGGAGAGGAGGACGCACGATGGCACCGGGCCTCCGCGCGACCGCGCTGGCGGCGCTCGCGGCGCTGGCGTTCCTCCCCGTGCCGCCATCGGGCGCGGCCGACGGGGACCTCCCCCCGCTCGACTACCAGGCCTACTGGGCCTCGGTGCCCGAGACCCGCGCCCTGTCGAAGGCGGGGCTGGACGCGGTCTCGAAGCTCCACGACCTCATGACCGCCCTCGTGGACTCCGAGAAGGACGAGAAGAAGTCCCACGCGATCCGGGCCGACGTGAAGGGGCTCCTCGAGGACTACCGGGCGGGGAAGGTCCGGATGATCGCGCTCGTGGACAAGGCCCTGAAGACCCCCGCCCCCACGATGACCGACCTGCAGATCCTCCAGAAGCTCCGGGACACGGACCTCCTGGACCTGCACTGGCGGGAGGCCTACTTCAAGAACTGCATCCGGGACGTCTCGGAGCGGCTCCGGATCCCGATGGTCCTCTCCCCCAAGGTGGTCCAGCTCAACACCGTCTCCGCCGACTTCGACCGCTCCTCGGCGGCGGGCGTCCTCCGGTGGCTCTGCGAGGGGTTCGACCTCCAGTACCTGGTCCACAACGGGCAGGTCCTGCTGACCAAGAAGCTCGACCGCAGCGACGAGCGCTTCCAGGACTACCTGAAGAAGCACCCCGACTGGAAGTACTGGCTCCCGGAGCCCCTGCCCAAGGCGGAGGAGCAGGAGTGAACGCCCCCGCCACTGCCGTCCGGCGTCCCGGGGCCCGCGGGGCCTTCCTCCTCGCGGCGGGGATCGCCGCCGGGTCCCTGCTCGGCGTCGCCGCCGCGGCCCCGCCGGAGGAGCCGAAGCGCGCCTCCATCGAGGACATGGACCTGGCGCTCCTCCAGCAGAGGCTGCTGCGCATCTACATCATCGAGAAGGAGTCGGGAATCAACGAGATGCGGCTCCTCCAGCAGAAGGTGGCGTCCCAGACGGTCTTCGACCCGACGAAGCAGACCCTGACCGAGAAGCCCACCCCCGAGCAGATCGAGGACATCAAGAAGCGGCACAAGACCATCGTCCACTACCTGACCCTGGAGAAGTCGAACGCCATGGAGGCGATCCACATCGTGGACCGCGTCCTCGGGACCGAGGTCCACCTCCCGGGGGAGGGCCGGCCTGAGCGGAAGTTCCTGGAGCAGCGGATCGAGGTCTTCGAGATCCCCCGGAAGACGGACTTCAGGGAGGTGGCGCAGAAGGTGGGGGAGGTCCTGGGCTGCAAGGTCGAGACCGAGCTCCCCCCGCTGGAGACCTTCTTCATCACCACCTTCTACATGGAACGGAGCACCGGGGAGGCCCTCATCAAGCAGCTCTGCTCCCAGCTCCCGCTGACCTGGAAGTTCGAGGGGAAGACGCTCAAGTTCCGCCACGTGGACCTCCCCGAGGGCGGCTCGAAGGCCGACGAGCTGGACGAGGAGGAGAAGCGGGCCCTCGAGGAGCTGAAGAAGAAGGAGAAGGGTCGGTAGGGGTCAGACCTCGGGCGTTTGCAAACCGTGGTTTCCAATCCCTTGCGTCGCTCCCCAACGTTTGCAAACGACTGGGGTCTGACCCCTTAGCTCCTCAGCACCCGCGTTTGCAAACGACTGGGGTCTGACCCCTCAGCTCCGCTCCTCCAAGGGGTCAGACCCCAGGCGCCGAGTGCGCTCAGCGTGCTGCGCCGCTCGCTGGCGCCTGAGGTCAGACCCCTAGTTTGCAAACGACTGGGGTCTGACCCCTCAGCTCCGCTCCTCCAAGGGGTCAGACCCCAGGCGCCGAGTGCGCTCAGCGTGCTGCGCCGCTCGCTGGCGCCTGAGGTCAGACCCCTAGTTTGCAAACGACCGGGGTCTGACCCCCTGTGTCGCCCCGCCAGGGGTCAGACCCCAGGCGCCGAGTGCACTCGGCGTGCTGAGCCGCTCGCCGGCGCCTGAGGTCAGACCCCTTACTTCCCGTAGCCCAGCCCCTCCAGCGCGCGGCGGGTGTCGGGATCGACCGGGCGCACGACGCGGCGGAGGGCCTCGCGCCGGAGACGGGCGAACTCCCGCTCCATGAAGTCGCGGAGGACTCTGGACGTGTCGGAGTCCGCGACGGGCCGCTCCCGGCCCACTCCCGCGTCCCCGTCGAGATCGAAGGCCTCGGTCCGCCGCTCCCCCCCCTTCCAGGACTCCATGCAGGCGAGATCATGGTCGGGTCCGCCCACGGGGCCCGACCCGGGAACAGGCATGAAGATGGCGCGGGCCCCGACGGGACCGCTCTCGAGCTCGGCGAGGACGAAGCTGCTGGTGAAGTCCGTCTCCTCGCCGCCCAGCGGTCCCCTCAGGGTCCAGTGCCGACTCGGGGCCATCGAGCCGTCCGAGACGACCCTCGCCAGCTCGAGGATCGTGGGCGCGACGTCCACGAGGGAAGCGAGCCCGTTGCACGTCCGCCCCGCCGGCACGCCGGGCCCGCGGAGGAGGAGCGGCACCCGCACCAGCTCCTCGTAGAGGCTCTGCCCGTGGGTCCAGCCGCCGTGCTCGTGGAACTCCTCCCCGTGGTCGCTCGTGACGACGAGCAGCGTCCGGTCGAGGGTCCCCGCCTTCCGGAGCCGCTCCACCGCGCGGCCGATCGCCGCGTCCGCGGCGCTCACCTCGCCTAGATAGTTGGCCCTCATCGTCGCGGCCTCCGCGGCCGGGACGTCGGGGAAGGAGTCGAAGGGGAGGATCCCCGAGGAGTGCGGCGGGTCCACCCGCGGCCGGCCCCCGTCAAAGGGCGGGGGCGGGGTGTAGGGGTAGTGGGGCTCGATGAGGTGGCAGTAGGCGAAGGCGGGCCGGGCGTCCCCCTGCCGGAGGAGGAAGTCCACCCCGTCCCCGAGGATCCGGTCGGCGCCGAGGTCCACGCCGGGCCCGAAGGAGAAGGCCGCGCCGCCCGCGATCCGCAGCCGCACCTGCGCGAAGGCCTGGAGCAGCAGCGTCCCGCGCGCGAGCGGGGAGGGGTGGCGCCCGGAGAAGGACTCGAACCCCTGCCCGAACCCGAACTCCGGCGAGACGAAGGGGTTGTCGGAGAAGGCCGCGGTCCGCCACCCCGCCGCGCGGAGGACCTCGGCGAGGGTGACCGCCTCGCCCGGGAGGAGGGACTCGAAGTCCACCGCGCCGTGCTGGGACGGGTAGAGCCCCGTGAGGAGGCTCGCCGTGGAGGGCTTCGTCCAGGAGCAGGGGGCCCGGCAGCGCGTGAAGACCGCCGACTCCCGCGCGAGCGCGTCGAGGACCGGAGTGGCCGCGGCCCCCGGCGCCCCCGAGTATCCGACGGCGTCCGCGCGGAGCGTGTCCACGACGACGAGGAGGACGTCCGGCGGGCGGCCGCTCCCCCGGAACGCCGCCTCCGGGGCGGGGCCGTCGTCCGTCCCGGGGACGGCCAGCGCCAACGCGAAGGAGGCGAGGAGGGCCACGCCGCCGGCGGCGGCCGCGGCGCGGGGCCCCGGGACTCCGCGGCCCGTGAAGACCCGGCGGAGAACCCACCACGCGGCGCCTCCGAGGACGAGGATGGCCCCGTCCCCCGCGAGGGAGACCGGGTCGGTGAAGGCGGGGAGGAGGTAGTGGTTCGCCGCGAGGCCCGCCCCGGCGGCGGCCGCGCCGGCGAGGATCGCCGCGGCCG
>CAZKTF010000110.1:0-10346 GCA_964555565.1 uncultured Planctomycetota bacterium
GGCGGGACGGAGGGGGGCGGCGAGGCGGCGGCGGGGGCAGGGCCGGGCGGCGAGGCCCCGGCGGCGGAGCCGGCCCCGCTCCCCCTCCCCGTCCCCGCGCGCTGCCGCGAGGCCGTCCGGCGGTACTTCACGGGGAAGGGGAACTGACCATGGCCTCGCGACGGCTGGGGGTGTGGCTCCTCGGGGCCCACGGGAACGTGGCGTCCTGCGCCGTGGCGGGAGCCCGGGCGCTGGCGCGCGGGCTGCTGGCGGACGACGCCGGGCTCGTCACCGCCGACCCCGCCTTCGGCGGCCTCGGGCTCGCGGAGCCCGGGGAGATGGTGTTCGGGGGCCACGAGGTGCGGCGGTCCTCCTACGCCGAGTCCCTGGAGTCCTTCGACGCGCGCAACGGGCTGTTCCGCGCCGACCTCCGCCGCCGCCTCGATCGCGACCTCGCGCGGGCCGACGCCGAGGTCCGGCCGGGGATCGCCCATGGGGCCGGCCCCGCGGTCCGCGCCGAGGCGACCCGGGTCGCCGGGAACGGCTCCGCCGCGCCCGCGGGCGCCGTGGCCCGCGTGCGCCGCGACCTCGCCTCCTTCGCCCGCCGCCGCCGCCTCGACCGCGTGGTCGTGGTGAACCTCGCCTCCACGGAGCCGGCCCCCGCGCGGCCCCCCGCCTGCCTCGCCTCCGCGCGGGCCTTCGAGAAGGCGCTCCGGACCTCGGCCGCCGCGGAGGTCCCGGCGAGCGTGCTCTACGCCTGGGCCGCCGTCGAGGAGGGGATGCCCTACGTGAACTTCACCCCCTCCCCGGGCTCCGACGCCCCGGCGGTCATGGAGAGGGCGCTCCAGCGCGGCGTCCCCCACATGGGCCGCGACGCGAAGACCGGCGAGACCCTCCTCAAGACCGTGCTCGCGCCGATGTTCGTGGCGCGCCGGCTCCGGGTCCTCTCCTGGGAGGGCTACAACATGCTCGGGAACCGGGACGGGCTCGTCCTCGGGGACCCGGCGTCCCTCGCGGCCAAGGTCTCGGACAAGGACGCCGCGCTGCGGCGGATCCTCCGCGACCCGGAGACCCACACCCGGGTCTCCATCGACTACGTCCCCTCGCTCGACGACTGGAAGACCGCCTTCGACTTCATCCACTTCCGCGGCTTCCTCGGGGCGCGCATGACCCTCACCTTCACCTGGCAGGGGTGCGACTCGGCGCTCGCCGCCCCCCTGGTCCTCGACCTGGCGCGCCTGGCCGACCTGGCCGCCCGCCGCGGCGAGTCGGGGACGATGCCCCACCTCGCCCCCTTCTTCAAGAGCCCCACCGGCGTCGAGGAGCACGACTTCGCGAAGCAGCACGCGATGCTCATGGACTACGCCGCCCGCGCGCGGGAGGACAGGGTCCCCGCGTAGCCGGTCCGACGGCGGGCGAGGGGGGCAGGGAACCCGGCCGCTGACCCTTTCTCCCCTCCCGGCGCGCGGCGCGATAGGATCGCATCCCCAGGCGGGAGTCCCCCTCCATGTGCGGTGTCATCGGCGTGATCGGGCCCCGGGACGTGCTCGGCGAGCTGTCCGGGGGTCTGTTCCACCTCCAGCACCGTGGGCAGGACGCCGCGGGCGTGGCCACCTTCGACGGGGAGTCCTTCCACCTCCACAAGGACGAGGGGCTCGTCGAAGAGGTGATCCGCGCGCTGGCGGTGCCGCTGTTCCGCGGGCCCTACGGGATCGGCCACGTCCGCTACCCGACGGTGGGGTGCGGCGGCCCCGAGGACGCGCAGCCTTTCCGCGTGGACCACCCGCACGGGATCGCCCTGGCCCACAACGGGAACCTCACCAACTACGCCCCGCTGAAGGAGGAGCTCCGCACCCGCGACCGGACCTACGTGGGGTCGAACTGCGACGCCGAGGTCATCCTCCACGTCCTCGCCCAGGAGCTGGACCGGGCCGGCGCGCTCCCCTACGAGGAGGCGGTCTTCCAGGCGGTGGGCGGGGTCTTCCGCCGCTGCCGCGGCTCCTACTCCGTGGTGGCGGTCGTGGCGGGGTTCGGGCTGCTGGCCTTCCGCGACCCCTTCGGGATCAAGCCGCTCATCTACGGGGAGAGGCCGGCCGCCGACGGGGAGGCCTTCCCCACGCGGATGTTCGTCTCGGAGTCCTGCGCGCTCACGGGGACCGGGTTCCAGCCGGTCCGGGACGTGCGCGCCGGCGAGGCCGTCGTCGTCTCCCCGGACGGGCGGCTCCTCGCGCGCCAGGTCGCCCCCGCGAACCACCACCCCTGCATCTTCGAGTACATCTACTTCGCGCGCCCGGACTCCACGATCGACGGGATCTCCGTCTACGGGGCGCGCCTGCGCCTGGGGGAGGAACTGGCGCGGAAGTTCCGCGCGGAGCACCCGGACGGGGAGGTGGACGTCGTGGTCCCGGTCCCCGACTCCTCGCGCCCGGCGGCGCAGGAGATGGCCAACCACCTCGGGACGAAGTGCCGCGAGGGCCTCCTCAAGAACCGCTACGTCGGCCGCACCTTCATCATGCCCGCCCAGGGGAAGCGCGAGCGCTCCGTGCAGCGCAAGCTCTCCCCGGTCCCGGCCGAGCTCCAGGGGAAGCGGGTCCTCGTCGTGGACGACAGCATCGTGCGCGGGACGACCAGCCGGCAGATCGTGGCGATGGTGCGGCAGAACGGGGCGGACGAGGTCCACTTCGCGTCCTCCTGCCCGCCGCTGCGCCACCCGTGCGTCTACGGCATCGACATGCAGACCCGGAAGGACTTCATCGCGGGGCGCCTCTCCGAGCCCGCCATCTGCGACGAGATCCGCGCGGACACGTTGACGTACCAGTCGATCGAGGGGATGATCCGGGCGGTGCGCGCCGGCAACCCGGAGGTGCCGCGGTTCTGCATGGCCTGCATGGACGGGAACTACCCGACCGGCGACGTGGACGAGTCGGTGCTGGAGCGGATCGCCGGAGAGCGGGAGCGGGACGGCGCGACGTCGCCCTCCGCCCCGGCCCTCCCCCGGGAGGTCTGAGGGTCCCATGGCCCGGTTCGTGATGCGCGTGGGCGTGGAGGCCGGCAAGGAGATCCCCCTCCCCGAGGGGGGGGAGCTGAAGGTCGGGCGCCTCCCCGGCCTCGGGATCACCCTCGTGGACCTGAAGGCCAGCCGCGAGCACTGCCGCGTGTTCCACCAGGCCACGGGCTGGATCGTGGAGGACCTCGGCAGCCGCAACGGGACCTACGTCAACTCCCAGAGGATCCAGAAGCGCCTCCTCCAGCCCGGCGACCGCCTGCGGGTGGGCCAGACCGAGCTGGAGTTCAGCAATGCCGCCCCCGGGTCTCCCATCCCGCCGCCGGGCCCGGTCCGCCCCGCCCCCGTGACCGGGGCGCCCGCGACGGCGCCGCCCGCGGCGCAGGCCCCCGGGGGGGGCGCCGCCTGGCCGCCCCTGCGCCCGAAGAAGGATCGCCCCTAGGTTCGCGGGGCCTTCCGCAGGACGGTCCGGACCTCCTGCGGGCTGTCGGTGATCACGCCCCGGACCCCGGCCGCCGCGACGCGGCGCGCCTCGGCGGGGCGGTTGACGGTCCACGCGTAGACGAGGCCCCCGCGGCGCGCGACGGCGTCCACGAGGCGCGGCCGGACGAGCGAGAGGTGGGCCATGATGTCCCGGGCGCCGCTCGCATCGAGGCGCCGCACGGGGAACAGGGTCCGGCGGCCGAGGACCAGGGCCCGGCGGAGGCGCGGCTCGGCCCGCGCGAAGGCGCGGAGCACGTCCCCCCGGAAGGACGCGACGAGGAGCCAGGGAAGGCGCGACTCCGCGCGCACCGCCCGGAGCGCCCGCGCGACCGCCTCCTCGACGCCGGGGTCCTTCACCTCCACGATGACCCCGCACCTCCCGCCGAGGAGCGGCTCGATCGCCTCCTCCAGGGAGGGCGGGCGCTGGCCCGCCCCGAGGGGCACGGCCCGGACCGCGGCCGCGTCGAGCCTCGCGACCGCGGCCTTCCTCCCCGTCGGGAGGCGGATCACCCGGTCGTGGAAGACCACGGCGGCCCCCCCCCGCGCGCGCCGGACGTCCAGCTCGACGCCGTCGGCCCCCGCCGCGGCGGCCTCGGCGAAGGCCCGCACGCTGTTCTCCGGGACGCCCGATCGCGGGGCTCCCCGGTGGGCGACCACGAGCGTCCGGCCGGTCACAGCCGCTCCCCGACGAGGAACCGCTCCACCGCGTCGGCGAAGGGCCCCGGCGCGGAGAAGTGCGGGAGGTGAGCGACCCCGGGGAACGCCGTGAACCGGGCGCGCGGGAGGGCCGCCGCCAGCGCGCGCCCCGCCGCGAGGGGGATCACGCCGTCCCGCTCGCCGTGGAGGACGAGGGCCGGCGCGGCCACCTCGCGGAGCCTCGCGCGGACGTCGTACCCGTCCATCGCGTGGAGGAACCCCCCGACGAACCCCTTCGTCCGCCGGAGCATCTGGAGCCGGAGCTCCTCCCGGCCCTCCGGGTCGTCCCGGTAGCGGGACCGCGGGAGCAGGATCGCGGCGAGGGCGCGCGGGTAGGCCCGCCGGGGGACGAGGGGGTGGAGGCGGGAGAGCGCGCGGAGCCGCCACGGCAGGTCCGCGCGGGTCGCGCAGGTCCCGACGAGGACGAGGGCGCGCACCCTCTGCGGGAAGGAGAGCGCCGCGGCGAGCGCGACCATCCCCCCGACGGAGGACCCGAGGAGCACGGCGGGCCTTCCGGCGTGCCCGGCCGCATCGAGGATCGAGAGCGCCTCGCGGGCCAGGTCCTCCATGGAGGGGCTCGCGGGCGGGAGCCGGTTCGGGAGGTTCGCGAGGACGAGGTCGCGCCGGCGGGCGAGCGACCCGAGCCTCCCGAAGACCCGGCCGTCCAGGCCGAGCCCCGCGAGCGCGAGGACCGGCGTGTCGCCCCGCCCCGGGGGCGGCGCGCCCTCGAACCGCCAGAAGGACGCGGGAGGGGCGCCGTCCCGCGGCGCGGAGACCAGCAGGAGCGGCGCGAGGGGGGGAGGGCCCGCGGGCATCCGGGGCTGTCTACCACCGGCACCCGGCGCGGCGGGCGGATTCGCCACGGGGGCCCGCGGGGCGGGGGCCAGTCGGGGCGTGACCCAGGTCCCTTTCCCGGCCCGGTCGGGGTGGAATGCCCCGGAGCGGAGGGCCATCCTAAATGGGAGTCCGGATGCCGATTTCAACGGAGGGCGGCCGATGCGCGTCTCCTCGTGGGTGGTCCGCAGGCCCGGCGAGCCGATGGTCCTCGAGGAGAGGGAGGAGCGTCCCGGCCCCGGGGAGGTGATGGTCGAGGTGGCGGGCTGCGGCGTCTGCCACACCGACCTGGGGTTCCTCTACGACGGGGTCCCCACGCGGCACCCGTTCCCCCTCGCCCTGGGGCACGAGGTGAGCGGGCGCGTCGTCGAGGCCGGGCCGGGCGCGGAGGAGTGGGAGGGCCGCCCGGTGGTCGTCCCCGCGGTCATCCCGTGCGGGACCTGCGACGCCTGCCACGCGGGGCGCGGATCGGTCTGCCCCACGCAGGTCTTCCCCGGGAACGACGTGCACGGGGGCTTCGGGACCCACCTCCGGGTGCCGGCGCGCGGACTCTGCCCCGTCCCCGATCTCTCCGACCGCGTCCAGAACCCCTCGGGGCTCGACCTGGCCTCGCTCGCGGTCATCGCCGACGCCGTCTCGACCCCCTTCCAGGCCATCTACCGCAGCGGCCTCGCGAAGGGGGACCTGGCCGTGTTCGTGGGCGTGGGCGGGGTGGGGGGCTTCGGGGTCCAGATCGCCGCGGCCCTCGGAGCCCCGGTCATCGCGATCGACCCGAGCCAGGAGCGCCTGGACCTCCTCTCCCGCCACGGGGCCTCCCTCGCGCTCCGCCCCGATGCGGCGGACCCGAAGGAACCGAGGAAGTCCGTCCGGAAGTTCGCCGGGGAGAGGCGGATCCCCGCCTGGCGGTGGAAGGTCTTCGAGACCTCGGGCACGCCGGCCGGGCAGGCCACCGCCTTCGGACTCCTCGGTCCCGGGACCTACCTCTCCCTCGTGGGCTACACGCCGAAGCCGATCGAGGTGCGCCTCTCGAACCTCATGGCCTTCGACGCGAAGGCCGAGGGGAACTGGGGCTGCCTCCCGAAGTACTACCCCGCGGTCCTGGACCTGGTGCTCAGCGGCCGCGTCGCGCTCGCGCCCTTCGTCGAGAAGCGCCCCCTGTCCGCCGTCAACGCCGCCTTCGCCGACCTCCGCGATCACCGCACGGGGCGGCGGGTCGTCCTCGTCCCCGGAGGCTAGCCATGGAGACCGCGTTCAAGGACCACGACCTCGTCCCCGGGGCCCGGCGCCCGGGCGTGCTCTACGAGGAGGTCCCGCTGCGCGACCCGCGCGGCGGCGTCGTGGAGGGCCTCCACGCCGTCCGCATCACCCTCGACAACCCCTCCCAGCTCAACTCCTACACCACGGACATGGTCAAGGGGGTCATCCTCGGGATGCGGGAGGCCTCCCACGACCGCGCGTGCACGGCCGTGGTGTTCACGGGGAGCGGGACGCGGGCCTTCTGCACGGGCGGGAACACGGCGGAGTACGCGGAGTACTACGCGGGGCGGCCCGAGGAGTACCGCCAGTACATGCGGCTGTTCAACGACATGGTCAGCGCGATCCTCCAGTGCGACCGCCCGGTGATCTGCCGGGTGAACGGGATGCGCGTCGCGGGCGGGCAGGAGATCGGGATGGCCTGCGACTTCTCGGTGGCGCAGGACCTCGCGCTCTTCGGGCAGGCCGGGCCGCGGCACGGCTCGGCCCCCGACGGGGGGAGCACGGACTTCCTCCCGCTCTTCGTCGGGATCGAGGCGGCCATGGAGTCCTGCACGCTCTGCGAACGCTGGAGCGCGCACAAGGCCCATCGCCTGGGCCTCCTCGCGCGGATCGTCCCGGCCCTGCGCGTGGACGGGGAGTTCGTCCCGAACCCGCTGGTGGTGACCGACCGCTGGATCGACGGCACCGGCCGGATCGTCTTCGGCGAGACGCGGGCCGGGGACGACTCCCGGCGCGGGAAGGAGACGTTCGCCCGGGGGACCGTGGACCTCTCGCTCCTCGACCGGGCGGTGGACGACCTGCTCTGGTCCCTGGCGAACACGATGCCCGGCTGCCTCTCGAAGACCCTGGAGAGCGTCCGCAAGCACAAGCTCGAGCACTGGGACCGCAACCGGGAGTCGAACCGGGCCTGGCTCGCGCTGAACATGATGACCGAGGGCCGCGCGGGCTTCCGGGCGTTCCACGAGGGCTCGAAGGAGTGCCGCGAGGCGGACTTCCTCCTCCTCCGGCGCAGGCTGGCCGAGGGGGCGGCCTGGGGCGACGCGCTCGTGGACGAGGTGATCGCCCGGGCCCGCGGGAAGAAGGGGTAGGCCTCCATGCCCGGCACGGCGGCCCCGCGGGCGGTGCGGATCCGGGACCTGCGCGATTCCGACCTGGCCGCCGTGGTGCGGATCGACGCGCTCCACACGGGGCGCCGCAAGCCGGCCTGGTGGCGCCGGGTCCTCAGGGAGTTCCGCCGCCGCGGGGACGGGCGGCTCCGCGTCGGCCTGGCGGCGCGGGGGCCGGTCGGCCTCGAGGGGTACCTCCTCGGCGAGGTCCGGGCCTTCGAGTTCGGGTCGGAGCCCTGCGGGTGGGTCTTCGCGGTGGGCGTGCGCCCGGACGCCCTCGGCGGGGGCGTCGGCTCGGCGCTGCTGGAGGAGGCCTGCGGGCGGTTCCGGGACGCCGGGGTCGCCACGGTGCGGACGATGGTGCGCCGCAACGCGGTCCCGGTCCTGTCCTTCTTCCGCTCCCGCGGGTTCGTGGGCGGTTCCTTCGCGCAGCTCGAGCGGGACCTGGGATGAGCGGGGACGCCGGCGGGCTCGAGGGGCTGGTGCGGCGCGCGGAGGGGATCCACCGCGACCTCCGCCTCGGGACGGTGCGGGCCTGGAAGGAGCGCACCGGCGGCCTGGCGGTGGGCTACCTCCCGGTCTACGCCCCGCGGGAGCTGCTCCACGCCCAGGGGGTGCTCCCCGTGGGCCTGATGGGAGGCGGGGACGACGTCGAGATCATCCGCGGCGACGCCTACTACCAGTCCTACATCTGCCACATCCCCCGCAGCACCGTGGAGCTCGGCCTCAACGGCGCCTACGGCTGCCTCGACGGGATGCTCTTCCCGGCCATCTGCGACGTGATCCGCAACCTCTCCGGGATGTGGAAGATGCTCTTCCCGGGGATGCTGGTCCGCTACCTCGACGTCCCCCAGGACTTCGACCCGGCCATGGGCGGGGCCTTCTGGCGCCGGGAGCTGCTGTCGCTCGCGGAGGACCTGGCCGCGCGCGGGGCGCGCCCCTACGACCCGGAGGCGCTGCGCGCCTCGCTGGCCGCCTACAACGAGAACCGCGCGCTGGTGCGGGGGCTCTACGAGCTGCGGCGGCAGGAGCCCTGGAGGGTCCCCACGCACGAGCTGGTCCTGTTCCTCCGCGCGGGCCTGGTCCTCCCGGTGGAGGAGCACACGGAGATGCTCCGGGCCTACCGGCGCGGGGTCGAGGCGGACGCGGGGCGCCGTCCCCTGGACCAGGCCCGCGTCGTCCTCACGGGATGCTTCTGCGAGCAGCCGCCCCTGGGGCTCCTGAAGACGCTCGAGCGCTCGGGCTGCTACATCGTGGACGATGACCTGGTCCAGGTCCACCGCTGGATCCGCGGGGACATACCGCTCGCGGGGGACCCGCTCGTGAACCTGGTGGACGCCTTCCTCGGGGACGCCGTGGCGAGCCCCACCCGCTGGATCGCCGAGGAGGAGAAGGGGCGGGACCTCGTGGAGCGGGTCCGCCGGAGCGGGGCCGAGGGGGTGCTCTTCTCCGCGGCCTCCTTCTGCGACCCGGCGCTCCTGGACCAGCCCATGACGACGGCGGCGGTGGAGAAGGCGGGGATCCCCTGGACCGCCTTCAAGTACAGCGAGAACACGGGGCAGTTCCAGGTGATCCGCGAGCAGGCGGGGACCTTCGCGGACTCCATCAAGCTCTGGAGCGGGACGTGAGCGCCCCGGCGACCGGGACGGCGGCGGCGGTGCACAAGGACGACAGCCAGCTCCGCCAGAAGACGATGATCGCGGAGCACTACGCCCGCCTGGCCCGGGCGCCGGAGACGGGCGAGAAGGTGGTCTACACCTACGTCCCCGGGAACCTCACCGAGCTGCTCCGCGCCTTCGACTGCCTCCCGGTCCTCCCGGAGATCAACGCACTCCAGTCCGGGATGCGGGGGAAGTCGAAGGACTACATCGCGGTGGCCGAGCGCGGGGGCCACTCCGAGGACGTCTGCACCTACGTCAAGTGCGACATCGGGATGAAGCGCTCCGGGAACATCGGCCCCACGGGGGAGCGGATCCCGGACCCGGACCTCCTCCTCCTCTCCTACACCGGCTGCTTCACCTTCCTCAAGTGGTTCGAACTGCTCCGCGAGGAGTACCGGTGCCCCGTCGTGATGCTCCACGTCCCCTACCAGGGGGAGGGTGGGATCACCGACTCGATGCGGAAGTACGTGGTGGACCAGCTCCGCCGCAAGGTGATCCCGGCGCTGGAGAAGGCTACCGGGCGCGCCTACGACGAGGACCGGCTGCGCGCGAACCTGGCCCGCTCGGCGGAGGCCGAGGACGACCTCGTGCGGGTGCTCGAGAGCGCGAAGAACGTCCCGTCGCCCATCGACGCCTACTTCGGCGGGGTCTACTACATCGGGCCGATCTTCAGCGCCTTCCGCGGGACCCCGGAGGCCGTGGACTACTACCGGCTCCTGCGCGCGGAGGTGGAGGAGAGGATGCGGGCGGGCCGCGGGCCGATCACGCCGGACGGGGAGATGGGCGAGGAGCGGTACCGGGTGGTCGTCGAGGGCCCCCCCAACTGGACCTCCTTCCGCGAGTTCTGGAAGATGTTCTCGGACGAGGGGGCCGTGGTCGTCGCCTCCACCTACACCAAGGTCGGGGGCGTCTACGACACGGGGTTCCGGCACGACCCTTCCCGGCCGCTCGAGACGCTGGCCGAGTACTGCATGGGGTGCTATACGAACCTCAACCTCCCCACGCGCGTGGACCTCCTCTCCCGGTACGTCCGGGAGTACCGGGCGGACGGCCTCCTCGTCAACTCCATCAAGTCCTGCAACTCCTTCAGCGCGGGCCAGCTCCTCATGCTGCGCGAGGTGGAGAAGAGGACCGGCAAGCCCGGCGGCTTCATCGAGAGCGACCTCGTGGACCCGCGGTACTTCTCCGCCGCCAACATCCGGAACCGCCTGGAGTCGTGGTTCCAGATGATCGCGCAGAAGAGGGCGGGGGAGGGGGCGCGGTGAACGGCTTCGTCGGGATCGACCTGGGGTCCACCACCACGAAGGCGGTGGTCCTCGACGAGGG
>CAZKTF010000110.1:10356-11370 GCA_964555565.1 uncultured Planctomycetota bacterium
AACGTGCTCCTCGGCCCCTGGAGCATGGGCGCAGCGGTGGTCCTCGACGAGGGGGGGGCGATCCTCGGCCGCGGGATCACGAACAGCCGCAGCAACTACGACGTGGCCTGCCAGGTGGCGCTCGCCGAGGCCCTCATCAACGCCCGGTTCTTCCTCGTGGCGGGGGAGCTGGCGGGGTCCGGCGTCGAGGAGGGGCGGCGGGCCGCGTGGCTCGCGGCGCTGGAGCGGGGCTTCCGCGAGCAGCAGTACCTGGGGGCGCTGGCGACGCTCGGGCGGGTCCTCCGCGGGCTCCCGGGAGCCGCGGCGCCCCGGGCCGGGGAGTCGCTCGACCGCATCCTCGCCCTGATGGAGGGCGAGTCGGGGGCCCTGTTCGCGGAGGGGGCGGAGCGCAGGAGCGACTTCTTCCGGGACGTCGCCGGGAGCCGCTACCTCCGCCACGCGGAGGAGGAGGCCCGTGCGCGCGAGGCGGACTTCGACCTCCTCGCGGGGCTCTACGACAAGGCGATCCTCGTGGTGGAGAACACCCCCCCGGGGAGCGGGGACTTCGAGCGCCACGCGCGGGCCGCCCTGCCGCGCACGCGGGGCGCGGCGCCGGAGCTGCGGGCGGCCGTGGAGCGGGTGGCGGGGAGGGATCTCCGGCAGGCCTTCAGCGTCGGGACGGGCTACGGCCGCGCGCGGCTCCCCTTCCCGAAGTCGCAGATCCGCTCCGAGATCCTCTGCCACGGCCTGGGGGCCCACTCGATGTTCCCCCGCACCCGCACCGTGCTCGACATCGGCGGGCAGGACACGAAGGCGATCCAGGTCGATGAGCGGGGGATCGTGACCTCCTTCCAGATGAACGACCGCTGCGCGGCCGGGTGCGGGCGCTACCTGGGGTACATCGCCGACGAGATGAACCTCGGCCTCCACGAGCTCGGCCCCCTGGCGGCGAAGTCCAGGCGCTCCGTCCGGATCAACTCCACCTGCACGGTCTTCGCCGGGGCGGAGCTGCGCGAGCGGCTCTCCCTCGGGGAG
>CAZKTF010000111.1:0-11336 GCA_964555565.1 uncultured Planctomycetota bacterium
GTTCCGCGGGGCCAGCTCGAGCGCGACGAGCCCTGCGCGGTGGATCCGGCCCGCGGCGGCGCCCGCCGCCTCCGGGAGTCCGGGCCGGGCCCCGAGGGAGGCGAGTTCCCGCGCGCCCTCCACGGTGCGCGTCGCGAGGACGGCCGCGCGCAGGAACCCCCGCACGCGGTCCTCGGCCAGCGCGACCGGCTCCGGAGCGAGCGCCGGCTCGCCGAGCGCCCGCAGGCGGCGGAGCGCGTCCCTCTCCCTCCGCGCGCGCGAGGGGGCGGCGAAGGTGGTGCGGAAGGCTCCCGAGATCCGCGCCCGGAAACCGGGGTAGGAGTAGACCTTGCGGTGCACGGGGACCGCGGCCGCGCCGAATCGCAGCACGCCCCGCTCGGTGGCCACGGTTCGGGCACGCGCCACGGGCGTCGCTCCCTCGAGATTGAGCAGCGCGCGCCACCCCTCCGCGCCGGCCGGGCCCGCAAGGCCAGGCTCCCACTCGATCGCGATCGCCATGGCAGGCATCGTAATCTTCGTCCCCACGGTCGGTTGCGTCGTTTGAGCGGCGAAAAGCCCCTTGACTCCTCCCGGTGATCGGCTATCCTCCCTGTAACCCTCGCGGCGGAAGGACGATACGGCGTTCCGGGGCGCTCCCTGGCGGGGAAGGCGGGGCCCGGGGCGGCCGCCGGATGACGAGGGGCGGAAGGGCGGCGTCTGGATGGTCACGGTCACCAAGAAGGAATTGGTCAACCGGATCGCGGACAAGTCCGGCCAGACCAAGGTGGTCACCAAGGACATCATCCAGATGTTCCTGGACGAGATCATCGCCGAGCTCGGTCGGGGGAACCGCCTCGAGTTCCGGGAGTTCGGCGTGTTCGAGATCAAGGAGCGCGCCCCTCGCAAGGCGCAGAACCCGCGGACGCTCGAGAAGGTCGATGTCCCCGCGAAGAAGGTCGTGAAGTTCAAGGTGGGCAGGCTCATGCGCGAACTGGTCGGGGCGCCCGAGGAGCCCCGGGGCCCGCACGCGCGCCCGGCCTCCCCCGGCGCCGACCCCTCGTCGCCCGCGGGATCGATCTAGGGACCCGGGCGCGGGAGGCGCGCCGTGACTGAACCGCGCTCCCCTGCCGTCGCGGGCCTCTTCTACCCCGCCGACCCCGGCCCCTGCGCGCGCGCCATCGAGCGCTGCCTGCGGGACGCCGTGGGACCGGACCCTCCCGCGGGCACCCCGGTCGGGGCGGTGGTCCCGCACGCGGGCTGGTCCTACTCCGGCCCCACGCTGGCCGTCGCGGTGCGCGCGATGGAGGCCTCGCCCCCGGAGACCTTCGTCCTGTTCGGCGCGGTGCACGGGAGGGGTGTGCGCCGCCCGGCGGTCTACCCCGGGGGCGCGTGGGCCACGCCGCTCGGGCCCGCTCCCGTGGACGCGGAACTCGCCCGCGCCGTCCTGGAGGAGGGCGGGGGCCTGCTCGAGGCCTCGGAGGAGGCCCACGAAGGGGAGCACAGCCTGGAGGTCCTGGTCCCGTTCCTGCTCGCCCGGTTCCCCCGGGCCCGGGTCCTCCCGGTCCTCGTCCCGCCGGGGGCGGGCGCGGCGGAGGCCGGCGCGGCCGCGGCGAGGGCCGCGCACCGCCTCGGGCGGCGGGCGGGCTACCTCGGGTCCTCCGACCTCACGCACTACGGGGTCCGCTACGGGTTCGCGCCCCGCGGCCCGGGGCCCGAGGCGCACCGCTGGTCGAAGGAGGAGAACGACCGGGACATCCTGGACAGGGCGCTGGCCTTCGACGCGGCCGGGGTGGAACGGAGCGCCCGGGAGCGGACCAACGCCTGCGGCCCGGGGGCCATCGCGGCGGCGGTGGCGGCCTGCCGTGCCGCGGGGGCCGACCGGGCGGTCCTCCTCCGGCACACCACCTCGGCGGAGGTGACGGGGGAGTCGGCTCCCGACGTGTGGGTCGGGTACGCGGCGGTGCTGTTCCTCCGTGACTGAGATGGGACCCGCTCGTAACTACTTCTAGAGAAACATGTTGCACTTCCTGGCCCTCGCCGCTGTCCTCCCCGGGTGTTAGAAACCGGGTGACGCAGGACCTGGCCCCGCACGGTTGCCCCGCGAGCCACGGGCTGGGAAAGGAGGGCCTTGTGACTGACCTTCGAGACCTCGGCCGCGAGATCCCGGTTTCCCTCGGCCTCATCCTGGTCATCGCCCTCGCCCTGCTGATCTAACGCCCTTCGGACCTGGCGGCGGGGCTCCCCGTCCCGGCCGCGCCGGTCCATCGCTGACAAGGACCGCATACAGCCGGGGCCTCGCCGTTTCCGCGCCCCCCCGGGGTCGGGCTGCCGCAGGCAGCCCGACAAGTCCCTGGGGTCCCCCCCGGGGGCCCCCTCCCGCGTGGCGCGGGGGAGCCTGTCTCCCCGGCATACGCATTGCGGGGACCCTCTGGAGCGCGCCGGATACACTGGCGCGACGGAGGACGAACGCATGGACATCGTGTTCTGCGAGCGCTGCGGGGTCTCGATCCCCGAGCACCAGGTGACGGGCACCCGGCAGGCCACGGGGGGGCGGGACCTCTGCGCCTCCTGCCACGGCTCCTCCCCCGCGTCGGAGGGGGACCTCCGGCTCTACTTCTGCGAGAACTGCCGGGTCTCCATCCCGATCTCCGACGTGATCACCGGCACCGCCAGGGCCGAGGGTGCGGGCTACGCCTGCACGGTCTGCGCCGGCGCGGCGCAGGCGGACCGCTCGCTCCGCCGTGCGACGGTGGAGCGCGAGATGGGGGTGAGGCCCGCCGAGGGCCCCGTCCTCTACTTCTGCGAGGCCTGCAACGCCTCCGTCGCCGCCGCCCAGGTCGCCACGGGCCGCGCACTCGTGCGGATGGGCCGCATCTACTGCGACCGCTGCAGGGTCCGCGTGGAGCGCGAGGGTACGGCCCCCCGTTCCGGCACCGGGGTCGTGGTCCTCGCCTCGGCGCTCCTCGCCGCGCTGGCGGCGGCGGGGGGGCTTCTCCTCTGGCAGCGGTGGACGGCGCCGGCGGAGGACCCGGCGGTGACCGCCCTGGCCGCCCGTCTCCCCGCGATGGAGCGCGCCATCCGCGCCGTCGAAGAGGGACTCGCCGCGAGGGGGACCGAAGGAGGGAAGGCGCTCGATCGCCTCGGCGCCGCCCAGGAGGGGATCCAGCACGACGTCGCCTCGGTTCGCGCGGGGGCGGACGCCGCCCGGCAGGAGGCGGCCCAGGACCGCGCCGCGCAGCGCAGGAGCGAACTGGCCCTCGCCGACCGAATCGGCACTCTCGAGGGAAAGCTCGAGGGGATTGCACGGGAGCTCCGGGAGCAGGTCCGGGACCTCTCCGCCGACCTGGACGCGCGGGCCGCAGGGGCCAGCCCCGCCGGGGGCGCCCCCGCGCCGACGGACGGGGGGGCCCAGGGACCGGTCCCGACCCCCGTGCCGAACCCCGCCGACGCCGCCCCGCCTCCCCAGATCCTACAGCACGTGGACAAGCTGAAGGACCCGGACATCGGGGCGCGGTTCGCCGCGGCCGTCGAGCTCGGGAAGATGGCCGAGATGCCGGGCATGCTGGAGCACCTGCGCCGCAACGCAGTCCCCGCGCTCGTGGAGGCCATGAAGACCGACAAGGACGTCCTCGTGCGGCGGGCCTGCGTGCGCTCCCTCGGGCAGATCAAGGCCTACGACGCCGTCCCGTCGCTCGTGGAGGTCATGATGGACCCGGAGGAGTACGTTGCGAAGGTCGCCGCGGGCGTCCTGCGCGACATGATCGGCGCGGAGTTCGACAAGTTCGGCTGGAAGCAGGGGCAGCCTCGCGCCGAGCGGAGGCGCGTCGTGGACCGCGCGAAGCGCTGGTGGGAAGAGAACCACGAGAAGGTGATCAACGGCCAGAAGTAGCCGCTTCCTCTGCTCCTAGCGCTTCTTCCGCCTCCTCGCCCCGCGCCCCACCGCCTTGAGCGCCCCGTCCAGGTCCTCCAGCAGGTCCTCGGCGTCCTCCACCCCGACCGAGAGGCGGAGGAGCCCGTCGGCGAGCCCGGCCCTGCGCCGCTCCTCCGCGGGGATGCTCGCGTGGGTCATGCTCGCCGGGTGGTCCAGGAGGGACTCCACCCCGCCCAGGCTCTCGGCCAGCGCGAACAGTCGCGTGGAGGAGGCGACGCGCCGCGCCGCCTCGAGGGTCCCGCGGACCTCGAAGGAGACCATCCCCCCGAAGCCGGACATCTGCCGCTTCGCGAGGGCGTGGCCGGGGTGGGAGGGCAGGCCCGGGTAGTGCACCCGCGCCACCCGCGGGTCGGAGGCGAGGAAGGACGCCACGCGCGCCGCGTTGGCGCCGTGCCTCTCCATGCGGAGGTGGAGCGTCTTCGTCCCGCGCAGGACGAGGAAGCAGTCGAGGGGGCCGGGCACCGCCCCCACGGCGTTCTGGAAGAACTTCAGCCTGGCGTGCAGCCCGGGGTCGTTCCCCAGGAGGGCGCCACCCACCACGTCCGAGTGGCCGCCGAGGTACTTCGTCGTCGAGTGCAGGACCAGGTCCGCGCCCCGTTCCAGGGGGCGCTGGAGCGCCGGGGTCGCGAAGGTGTTGTCCACGACCACGCGCGCCCCGCGCCGGCGGGCCGCCGCGGCGGCGGCCGCCACGTCCGTGATGCGCAGCAGCGGGTTCGAGGGGGTCTCGAGCCAGACCAGGCGCGTGGCCGGCGTCAGGGCCCGCTCCACGGCGCCCGGGACGGTCGGGTCCACGAAGGTGAAGGTGAGCCCGTACTGCTCGTAGACGCGCCGGAAGATCCGGTAGGTCCCCCCGTACACGTCGTTCCCGGAGACCACGTGGTCGCCGGTGCGGAGCAGGTTCAGCACCGTGTTGGCCGCGCCCATCCCCGAGGAGAACGCGAGGCCCCAGGCGGCCCCCTCCAGGGCCGCGAGGTTCCCCTCGAGGGCGGCCCGGGTGGGGTTGGCGGTACGGGAGTAGTCGTACCCCTTGTGGACCGCGGGGGCCTCCTGGACGTAGGTGCTCGTGAGGTACACCGGGGTCATGATCGCCCCGGTGGACGGGTCGGGCGACTGCCCGGCGTGGATGCAGAGGGTGGCGAAGCGGGCGCGACGGGCGTCGGTGGCCATGCGGGTCTCCGGGTATCTCAACAAGCCCTGGGCTCTTTGCCCTGAGCCTTGAGAAAGGCAATCGCTCCCTGCCAAGGGCCCAGGGCTCAAGGCCCAAGGCTGTCCGTCGTAGCCCAGGGCACAGGGCCCAAGGCCCAGGGCGGTCTCTACGTTGCGAGCGTGTGGATCAGGTCGAACTTCGTCACGATCCCCGTGCGCCCGCCCTCGCCGGTGACCAGGACCGCCGGGTGCCCCGCGGCGAGCAGCCGCTGGATCTCCTGCGCGCTGGCGGCGGCCTCCACCCGGGGGAAGGGCTCCTCCATCACCTCGCCGACCTTGAGGTGCCGGATGTCCCCGCCGTGCACGAGGATGTCGATCATCTGGTCCTCGCGCACCGACCCGACCATCTCCCCGGCGGCGTCCACCACGGGGAGCTGCGAGATCTCCTTCTCCTTCATGGTGCGGATCGCGTCCTGGAGCGGGGTCTCCGGGGAGACGCTCACCAGGTTCGTGACCCCGGCGCGCTTGCGCCCCAGGAGGTCCTCGGCGGTGAGGGAGGGGGAGCTGTCCAGGAACTGGTTCTCCCGCATCCACGCGTCGTTGTAGATCTTCCCGAGGTTCCGCTCGCCGCGCTCCGGGAGGAGGACCACCACCGTGGCCTCGGGAGGGAGGTCGCGGGCCACGCGCAGGGCGCCGAAGAGCGCCGACCCGGAGGAGCCGCCGGCGAAGATCCCCTCCTCGCGCGTGAGCCGCCGCGCCATGAGGAAGGCCTCGCGGTCGTTCACCTGGACCACGTCGTCCAGGATGGAGAAGTCGAGGGCCCGGGGGAAGAAGTCCTCCCCGATCCCCTCGGTCTTGTAGACGCGGGCCTCCCCGGGCTTCCCCGTGTGGAAGAACTGGTGGAAGATGGAGCCCACGGGGTCCACGCCCACGATGCGCACCGAGGGCTTGCGCTCCTTGAGGTAGCGCCCGATCCCGGTGATGGTGCCCCCGGTCCCCATCCCGGCCACGAAGACATCGACCTCGCCGTCGGTGTCCTCCCAGATCTCGGGCCCCGTGGTGGCCTCGTGGGCCGCCGGGTTCTCCGGGTTGTCGTACTGGTTGGAGAAGTAGGAGTTGGGGGTCTCCCGCGCGAGCCGCCGGGCCACCGAGGTGTAGGAGCGCGGGTCGTCCGGGGAGACCGCCGTGGGGCAGACGATCACGTCGGCGCCGAAGGCCTTGAGCAGGTCCACCTTCTCCTGGCTCTGCTTGTCGTTGAGGGTGAACACGCAGCGGTAGCCCTTCACGGCCGCGGCGAGGGCGAGGCCGATCCCGGTGTTCCCGGAGGTGTTCTCGATGATCGTCCCCCCCGGCTTGAGGAGGCCGCGCCTCTCGGCGTCCTCGATCATCCGGATCCCGATCCGGTCCTTCACGCTGCCGCCGGGGTTGAGTCCCTCCACCTTGGCGAGGAGGCGGCACCGGATGCCCCGCGTCACCTTGTGGAGCCGCAGCAGCGGCGTGCGCCCGATGACCTGGATCACGGAGTCGTAGACCCGCATGGGGATGCCTCCTCGCCCGACCGGGACCGTTGTACCGCGGGAGGCGGCGCGGCGGTAGGGGCCCTACTTGCGGCAGTAGACCATCAGGTCCGCGCGGCCGTCGTCGCCGAAGGGGTAGAGGTGGCGGCCCGCCACGTCGAAGCCGGAGCGCAGGACCTCGCCCACCATCTCGCCGCCCTCCTGCACGAGGAGCTGGTCGCGGCGCGCCGGGCGGCGGTGCGCGGTCCGGGCCCTGCGGGAGCGCTCCACCCTGCAGGCCCCCAGGACGAAGATCCCCGAGGGCAGCATCAGGCGGAGGACCGACTCGAGGTAGCGGCGGCGGTCCCGCTCCGAGGGGATGCGCTGGAAGAAGGTCCGGTCCACGGCGAGCCCGAAGGACTCGGCCGGGAGCAGGTTCGCCATCTCGAAGAGGTCCCCGATCATGAAGTCGATGTCGCAGCCGCTGAGCCAGGCCCGCTCGCGGGCGAGCCCGATGGCCGCGCGGTCCGAGTCGAGGCCGGTCACGCGGTAACCGCGCTCGCTGAGCAGGACCGACGCCTCGCCCTGCGCGCAGCCGAGGACGACGGCGCGGCAGTTCCGCGGCGCGATGTCCCGGGCCATGAAGTCCTGGAGGTACCGGTAGTCGTAGTCGTCCTTCGGGAACTCCGGGGACACCCGGGGGGCGGTCACCAGGGTCGCGCCGGCGACGGCCCCCGGGGTCGGCGCGGTGGCCGCGGCGGGGCGGGGGGCGGAGCGCTGGCGCGGCTCCGGGACCCTGCGGGGCGACCCCCGGCGGGCGGACCGGGCAGGGGCCCGGTGGACGCGCCGGGAGGCCGACGCGGTGCGGGAGGCCTTGCGGGTGTTCTTGCGGGTCTTCACGGTTTCTGTCCCGGTCTCCTGAGCCGCACTGGCCCTGCGACCAGATGATACGCGAGCACGGGTCCAAACCCAAGCGAATCGCCCCCCCTTGGACGCCCCGGGGCAGGCAAGTCCCAGGGGTCTTCCCGAGACATGGGAACGTAAACCTTTGCCATGGATTGTGTTGCGAACCGACAGGGGGCGTTGGATTCCTGCAGGGCACCTGTGGAAAACCGGGGGGGAGACGGGGAGATCCGGGGGAATGGGAGGGGGGGGCTGTACAGGAAAGACACAATGGCCCCGCGCGCCGGGGCCGGGCTAAGTACTTCCGGAGTAGAGCCGGTAGCGCCGGTAGACCTTCGCGCCCATGTGATCGAGGACGCGGTTGATCCCCTCGTTCCGCTTGAGCGTCCAGGAACACTCCGCCCACCGGTGGCCCAGGGCGATGCCGCGCCGGAAGGTCTCGAGGTAGAGCCCGGCGTCCACCCCGTGGTTCCGGACCTCGGGGAGGACCCCGAGCGCCATCACGCGGAGGCCGCGCACCCGGGGCATGGCGCGCAGGGCCTTCAGCCACCCGAAGGGGAAGAGCGAGCCCCCGAGCCGCGCAAGGACCTGGTTGAAGTCCGGGAGGCTGAGCGAGAACGCGATCGGGGCCCCGCGGCTCTCGGCCACGAGGACCAGGTCGGGGACGACGACGGACCGGAGGGCCCCCGCGGCGAAGCGGAACTCCTCCTCGGTCATCGGGACGAAGCCCCAGTTCCGCTCCCAGGCCCGGTTGTAGACGGTCCGGATCGTCTCCAGCTCCTCCGCGAACCGGGCCATGCGGATGGGGCGGATGGACCATCCGTGCCGGTCCCGGGAGCGCCGGACGATCCGCTCCAGGCGGTCCGGGTCCATGGCCTCGCGCTCGACCCTCCACGCCAGGAGGTCCTCGGCCGGCGCGAACCCCGCCCCCTCGACGAGCCCCGGGTACCAGGGCGGGTTGTAGGACATCATCAGGACCGGGGGCCCGGCGTCCCCCTCCACCAGGAGCCCGCAGGCGTCGTTGGTCGAGTAGGAGACGGGGCCCAGGAGCGACGTGCAGCCCCGGGCCCGGAGGCGGGCGCGCGCCTCGTCGAAGAGCGCCCCCGCGACGTCGCGGTCGTCGGCGCACTCGAACCACCCGAAGTAGCCGGTCCGGTCGGCGCGGAACTCCTCCGCGAGGCGGTTGCGGATAGCCGCGATGCGCCCCACGTCCCGGCCCTCCCTCACGGCCACGAGGTGGTCCACCTCGGCGTGCCGGAAGAAGGGGTTCGCCTCCGGGTCGGTGCGCTTGAGGAGGTCCGAGTCCAGCTCGGGGACGAAGAAGGGGTCCCCGTCGTATACCCGCATCCCCGCGCGCAGGAACCGGCGGCGATCGGCCCGCCGGAAGCCGAGAGGGACGACCGTCACGCCCCCGGCCACGCCCGGGGCCCGCCTACTCCGTCGGCGCCCCGGCCTCGCGGCGGGCCGGGGACACCCGCGCCGCCGCGCCCCCGCGCGCCTTGCCCCGCGCGAGCCCGAAGGACGGCCCGACGCGGCGCAGCACAGAGACGACGAGGTCCAGCTCCTTCTCGGTGTGCGTGGCCATGTAGGAGGTGCGGATGAGCCCCTCTCCCGGCGGGACCGCGGGGCTGATGACCGGGTTGGCGAACACCCCGGCGTCGAACAGCGCCTTCCAGAACCGGAACGTCTCCAGGTCGGCGCCCACCCGGACCGGGACGATGACCGACCGGGTGCCGGCGGTGTCGAGGCCGATGGCCTCGAACTCCTTCTTCATGCGCCGGGCGTTCCGCCACAGCCGTTCACGCCGTTCCGGCTCCTTCTCCATGATGTCCAGCGCGGCCAGGGCTGCGGCCGCCGAGGCGGGGGTGATGGAGGCGGAGAAGATGAGGGCCCGGGCGTGGTGCTTGATGTAGTGGATGACCGGTTCCCGCCCCGTGATGAACCCGCCCAGGGAGGCGAGGGACTTGGAGAAGGTCCCCATGATCAGGTCCACGCGGTCCTCGAGGCCGAAGTGCTCGGCGGTGCCGCGCCCGTTCTTCCCGAACACCCCGATGGCATGGGCGTCGTCCACCATGACCGAGGCGTCGTAGGCGTCGGCCAGCTCGACGATCCGGGGCAGGTCCGCCAGGTCCCCGCGCATGGAAAACACGCCGTCGGTCACGATCAGCTTGCCGGACTCGCGCGGGACCGAGGCGAGCTGGCGCTCCAGGTCCTCCATGTCGTTGTGCCGGTACTTCTTCATCCCCCCGAAGGAGAGGCGGCACCCGTCGAAGATGCTGGCGTGGTTCTCCCGGTCGCAGAAGACGAAGTCGTCCTTCCCGACCAGGGTGGAGATGACCCCCAGGTTGACCTGGAAGCCGGTGGAGAAGGTCAGCGCGGACTCGGTCCCCATGAACCGGGCGAGGCGGTCCTCGAGCTCCACGTGCAGGTCCAGGGTCCCGTTGAGGAAGCGGGAGCCGGTGCACCCGCTCCCGTACTTCTCCACGGCCCGGACCGCGGCCTCCTTGACCCGGGGGTCCTGGGTCAGGCCGAGGTAGTTGTTGGACCCGACCATCACGAGGCGCTTGCCGCCGATGACGACCTCGGTGGCCTCGTTCTCCTGGATGGGGTGGAAGTAGGGGTAGCACCCCATCTTCATGACTTGCCGCGCCCTCTTGAATCGGCGGCACTTGTCGAGCAGGCCCAAGCGGTGTCCTTCCTCCCCGTTCGCGGGGCGCCGGGATCCTATTATGCCGGGGGCGCCATCGGAAGGGGGTTTTCCCCGGGCGCCTTTCCGGGCGGGGCCTCCCCTCCCGTGCCCCTCCTCGCCTTTTCCGTTGCGCCCCCCCGGGGAGGGCCCGATGCTCCCCCCGTGCGCATCCTCCTCACGGGCGGGACCGGATTCCTGGGGGGCCACCTGGCCGAGTGCCTCGCCGCCGCCGGGCACCGCGTCCGGGCTCTCACCCGGGGGAAGCCCGACGGGGGGGTGCTGGCGGCGGCGGGGGCCGAGGTCGTTCGGGGGAGCCTGGAGGACGCGGCCTCGCTCCGGGAGGCCGCCGGGGGGTGCGAGGTCGTGGTCCACGGGGCCGGCCTCATCAGGGCGAGGCGCCCCTCGGAGTACCACGCCGTGAACGCGGGCGGGACGCTCCGGCTCCTGGAGGCCTGCGCCTCGCTCCCGGCCCTCCCGCGGAGGTTCGTCCTCGTCTCCTCGCAGGCCGCCCAGGGGCCCTCGCCCGGCGCGCGGCCGCTCTCCGAGGAGGCGCCGGTCCGGCCCGTCTCCCACTACGGGCTCTCCAAGCTCCGCGGGGAGCGGATCGCGCGGGCCTTCGGGGACCGGATGGAGGTGGTCGTCGTCCGCCCGCCGGCGGTCTACGGCCCCCGGGACCGGGAGACCCTGGAGTTCTTCCGCCTGGCGGCCCGCGGGCTCCGCCTCCGGCTCGGCCCCCCGGACCTCCGGCTCACGCTGGTCCACGTCCTGGACCTGGTCGAGGGGATCCGCCTCGCGGCCGAGGTCCCCGCGGCCCGCGGCGGGACCTTCCACCTCGCCGCGGCCGAGGTCCTCACCCTCGGGGGCGTGATGGACGCCATGGCGGCGGCGCTCGGGGCCCGGGGCCGGGAGGTGACGCTCCCCCGGGCGGTCCTCCGGGGGGCCGCGTTCCTCGTGGAGCACGCCGCGTCGCTGGCCGGGGCGATCCCGGCCCTCTCGATCGACAAGGTGCGGGAGCTCGGGGCGCGGGCCTGGGTCGCGGACCCCTCGGCCGCTGCCGCCGTCCTCGGCTGGCGCGCCCGCATCCGGGCCGCCGAGGGGATCGCGGCCACCGCGGCGTGGTACCGCGCCCGGGGCTGGATCGCCCCGCCGTTGTAAGGGTCTGACCTCATTCGCCTGGCCCAGGCCAGGCGAA
>CAZKTF010000112.1:0-11039 GCA_964555565.1 uncultured Planctomycetota bacterium
CTCGCCGCGCTCGCCACGCTCGCGCTCACGCGGCGCACGGGGATCGGACGCACCGACGGGGACCCGGACGACCTCGCGGTCCTGCCGGTCACCCCCGCGGACGACGCGATGGTCCGCTCCTTCGTGGAGTCCGAGGCGGAGATCCTCCGGCGCAAGCAGGAGGTCGTCCCCTACCCGGTGGCGGACTTCCTCGCGGACCTGGCGGACATCCCCCGGCGCCTCGACCGGCCGGAGCCGATCCTCCCCGAGGACCGGGTGCCCGCCGTCTCGGGGCCCTTCCGCATCGAGGCCAACCACGAGGACCGCGTGGTCAAGCTCTACGACTACTTCCGCGACAAGTACGGGAGCCCGCGGGGGGAGCGGCGCGCGGACCTCTACCTCGCGGTCCTGGCCTACCTCGCCCGGCACCGGCGCGACCTCGAGGCCCGGGAGGAGATGTCGGTGGGCGAGGACGGCGAGGTCCTGTTCCGGGACGAGACGCTCGCCGGCCTCCTCGGCCGCCCGCTCGCGTGGTTCGAGTCCCCCGCCGCGCGCTGACTCCGTCGCTGGGAAGACACGGACTCACCACGGAGACACGGAGTTCCACGGAGAACGGCAGGAGTACGGGGATGTCCCACTCGCGGTGCAACCCGTGAGCCTCGAAGACTCCGGGGACGTCCACATCAACGTGGAGCCAACTCTTCTTCTCGGCGAGCCAGCGACCGTATGCGGACTTTCCCGACGCTGGGATTCCACTCAAGAGGAGGATCCTCGGCATGCCCGCGTCCCCTGTTCGGGGCTCTTCCGAGGTTGACACGGGCGGTGCCCCGAAGGCGTAGGAACTGCCCGTCCGCTTCCCCGCGTAGGATGATGGTCAGCCAGAGCCCAGCGGAAGCCGGCCGAGGCTCCAAGGCTCGCGCGACTTGTCCCCGGTCCAGGTCACGAGGGCGTACGTTTCATCGCGGAGGGCAAGGTGCTCTGGGCGTTCATCGACGAGGCGGGGGACCGCTCACACTCGGCGAATTCGAGCGCGCATTTCGTCATGTCCGCCGTCGTCATGGACGACGCGGGACGGGTCGCCGTGCGCCCGTTCCTCGCCCAGCTCCGGCAGTCCATCGGCCGGCAGCCGGGGCAGGAACTCCACTGGAGGAATATCAAGAAGCACCCGCAGAAGATCCACATCGCCCAGGAGGTGGGCAAGGCCGGGTTCCTGACCATCTCCACTGTGGTGGTGTGCAAGCGCCACCTGCCCGCGACGAACCTCATCCAGGACCAGGACACCGCCTACCTGTTCACTCTCCGGTTCCTGCTGGAGCGGCTCTCGTGGCTGGCCCGGGACTTGAACCAGCAGTTGGACTACACGCTCGCCCACATCCGAAGGTTCAGGAAGGCCACGCTGCGCCTCTACGAGGCGAACCTCCGGGGGCGGGCGGACTGCAAGGTCGAGTGGGGTGTCATCCCGAGGGGCGGCCGCATCAGCACGCCGAAGGTGCTGGAAGAACTTCAGCTCGCCGACATCACCGCGTCCGCCACGTTCCGGGCATTCGAGCCGGACCAGTACCGGAACACGGAGCGGAGGTACCTGACCGAGTTCGCCCCGCGCCTGTACCGTCGCGGGACGGGGGCGAACGCGCTCACGAGCTACGGGCTGAAGATGCACCCGTGGAACGCAGCGGCCCAAGCCGCCTACGGATGGATCACGACCCTGTAGGGGGCCGTGGGGGTGGTCGAGGGGCTGGCTACTGCCGGTTGCCCGGGTGACGCGGTTTCCCGCGCCAGCCAGCCCTCCCGACCGCGTCCAGCATACATCAGTGGGGGGACAGGGCACTCCCCATTCCTGCCCTGGGTTCGTCCATCCGCGGTCTGCAAGGCTCGTACTCCACGCCCGGCAGCGTCGGTTCACCACAGAGCCACGGAGGGCACAGAGGGAGACAGCGGAGGATGAGTGGCAGCCGTTCCCCCGGTTCTGGTCGTCCTCCGTGTCTCCGTGGTGGACGTTCACGTCACTCCCGGACGCGGCCCTGGGTGTCGAGGATGTCTCCCGCGCCGGGGCGCGGCGGCGCGTCGGGGGTACGCCTCCGCCGCCGCGGGATCCGGTCGATCGCGAAGCCCAGGATCATCGAGGCCCCGAGGAGGCCGAAGAACACCGCCCAGCCGTTGAGGCGTTGTGGGTCCCCCGACCTGAACTCCTCGTGGTTGAGGAGCGTCCAGCCGATCCCGGCGCCCCACAGCAGCGGGTGGATCGCCCAGCGCCAGTTCCCGCGCAGGAGCGCCCCCACCGTGGACGTAGCCGCCAGCACGAGGAACACCCAGGTCCAGGGCTTCCCCTGCTGGACGATCCACGCCATCCCGAGGAGGAACACCCCGAGGGAGACCCCGGACCAGGCGGCGCGGAGGGTCACTTCGCGGCCTCCTGCCGAAGGAGCCAGGCCAGCGCGGCTGCGGAGTCCTCCTCGACGTGGACGCCGGCCGGGGCGGTCGCGGGCAGGCGACCGGCGAAGACGAGCCGGGGACCGCGGAGGAGGAGGGCCCGGTCCCGGTCGAGCACGTCCTCTGGACGGGGCCAGCGCACCGCGAGGAGCCCGCCCGTCCACGGGCCCGGGTCCCGGAGGAGAATCTCCCACGCCACCGCCGCCTCGGGTCCCCCCCCCGCGAGGAAGCAGCGGCGGGGGTCCCCTCCCGCGCGCACCCCGGCCTCGAGGGCGAAGGCCGCCTTGCGGGCGGCCGCGGCGCCCCGCTCCCGCCGGGTCTGCCATGCCCGCCCCGTGCGGCCCACGCGGTAGGGCGGTCCGGCCAGCGCCACGACGCACCGGGCGCTCCGGGCCTCGGCCGCGATCGCCACGGCCGGGTCGCCGCCTCTCTCCGCCCCGGCGAGGACCACCACGAGCGGCTGCGGGCCCGGTCCCGCCCCCTCGGACGGGGTGACCTCCACGGCGGCGTCGGACGAGAGCCGCTCGATCAGGGCCTTGAACCGCGGCTCGCCCCGGAGCGCGTCCAGGTCCGGGTCCTCGCGGACGTGGTCGTAGTCCACGACCGCGAACCCGTCCTCGAGCGCGCACTCGAGCGCGTCGAGCGCCGCCTCCGTCCTCCCCCCGAGCGCCCGGACGCAGGCCAGGTTGTACTGGTCCTCGCAGCGCAGACGCCAGGCCGCGTCCGTGAGGTCCGAGGGCGGGTAGAGGGCGAGTTTCCGCTCGAACGCCGCCGCCGCCTCGTCCCAGCGGCCGCGTCCCATCCCCGCCTCCGCGTTCGCCCCGGCCTCGAGCCAGGCCCCGGCCGACTCCCCGAACACGCGGACCACCGCTGGCGGGGGCGCGGCGGGGGCGCAGCCCGCGGCGGCGAGGAGGAACGACGCCAGGGCCGCCGCGCCCCTCCGGCGCGGGGCGGGACCGCCTCCCACTACCGGGCCTCGAGCATCCGCTCGAGGGCGAGGCGCGCGGGCGCGGCGGTCTCCTCCGGCACGCGGACCTCGTCGTCCGGGTCGAAGGTCTCGAGCGTGTGGAGGAGGTGCGGGGTGTCCACGCGCCACATGTTCGGGCAGAGGGAGCGGGAGAGCGGGAAGATGGTCTTGTCCGGGTGCTCGTAGGCCAGGCGCGCGACGAGGTTCACCTCGGTACCGATGGCGATGACGGAGCCCGGCGCGGCCTCCTCGCAGTAGCGGACGATGAACCCCGTGGACCCGCAGGCGTCGCTCAGCGCCACGACCTCCTCGCGGCACTCCGGGTGCACGACCACCTGCCCGTCCGGGTAGTCGTTGCGGACCTTCACGACCATCTCCGGGGAGAAGTGCTCGTGGACGTGGCAGTAGCCCTTCCAGAGGATCACCTTCGCCTGGCGGAACCGGTCCGCCGACCCGCCGCCGAGGGGCTCCGCGGAGCGCCAGTCCCAGGGGGCGATCTCCCGCCGCTTGATCCCCTTCGCGTTGGCGGTGTTGCGGCCGAGGTGCTCGTCGGGGAAGAAGAAGAGCCGCTCCCCGCGCGCGAAGGCCCAGTCGTAGACCGCCCCGGCGCTCGTCGAGGTGCACACGATCCCGCCGTGGCTCCCGCAGAAGGCCTTGAGCTCGACGTCGGAGTTGATGTAGGTGACCGGGATCACCTTCGAGGTGTCCAGGACCTCCGAGAGTTCCTTCCAGGCCCGCTCGACGCGCGGGAGGTCGGCCATGTCGGCCATGGGGCAGCCGGCGCGCCAGTTCGGGTGGAAGACCCGCTGCTCGGGACGCGCGAGCACCCGCGCGCTCTCCACCATGAACCGGACCCCGCAGAACACGATGGCCGTCGCGTCCGCCTGGTCCCGCGCGGCCTTGCAGAGGCCGAAGGAGTCCCCGCGGTAGTCCCCCAGTTCCACGATGGCGCGGCGCTGGTAGTGGTGGGCGAGGATGACGACGCTGCGCCCGAGCTTCGCCTTGAGCGCCCGGATCCGCTCGACGACCGGGGCCTCCTCGGCCTCGAGGCGGGTCTGGTTCGGGACGACCGTCACGGCTGTCGGCATGGGAGGCCTCCCCGGGCGGTTCCTTCCGCCCGATCGCGCCATCCTAAGGGGTCTGACCTCGCGCGCTAGAAAGGTGCGCCCTCGCGCCGAGTCCCTCGGCGCGCGGGGTCTGACCCCGTGCATGGCCACAAGGGGTCTGACCTCGCGCGCTAGAAAGGTGCGGCCTCGCGCCGAGTCCCTCGGCGCGCGGGGTCTGACCCCGCGCGTGGCCCCGTGCGTGGCCACGTGCGTGACCCCGAGCGTTTGCGATTGCAAACGCTCGGGGTTGGTGGCGTTGCAACTCACGTTGGCGCAACAGACTGCGACGACGAGCGAATGCGCGAGGGGTCTGACCCCGTGCTACTGGCCCCGCGATGTCCTGTCGGCGAGCGCGGGCGGTCCCTACTTGCCCTCGTCCTGCATCATCTTCGACCAGAACTTCGTGAGCTCCAGCGCGCCCGGGGCGTTCCCGGCCTTCTCGAGGTCCTTCGCGAGGCCCTCGAGCTTCAGGGCCAGCACGTCCCGGTCCTTGCCCTTGAACTTCTCCGGGGGCCTCTCCGTCCCGCCGATGAGCCTCGCGACCTTGCGCTGGGCGTCGAACTCGGCCTTGACGGCCGCGTCGGACTCCATCTCGCGCATCTTGCCGGAGGCCTTCGTGGCGGCCTCGGTCCCCGCGTAGGCCCGGTTCTTGGTGAGCCGTTCGAGCGTCTCCCAGGCCTGGAGGTGGCGCTTCGCTGAGGCCAGGGAGTCGGCCCACGCGAGCGTCTTGTCCGCCCGGGCCTTGAGGTCCTCGGCCGTGGGCTTCTTCACGGCCTTCATGGCCGTCTCGATGTCCTTCGAGCCGGCGGTCCCGCTCCCCTGCCAGGCCACCTTCCCGTCCGCGCCGATGAGGAAGCTGTAGGGGATCTTCCCCGTGCCCACGAACCCGCCGCCGCCCCCGCAGGCGATCTTGTACTCCTGAGGCATCGTGTTCCTCTGGGCGAGGAACTGCATCACGGCCTCGCGCTTGTCGCCGGTCAGCGCGATCAGGGTGAACCCCTTCGGTCCCAGTTCTTCCTGGAGCTTCGTGTTGTGGCCTACCAGGCCACAGCACGGGGGTCAGTGCGTGCCCCAGAGTTCGAGCAGGACCACCTCGCCGAGGTGCTCCGCGACGGTCGTCCTGCCGTCCCAGTTCCCGACCCAGTCGGCGACCTGGATGTCGGGGAAGTCCTTCCCGACCTGCTTGCCGACGATGTTCGGGGCCTCCCCCGCTTCCACGCTGCCCGCGAGCCCGAGGGCCAGGGCCGCCGTCGCCAACCACCGGAGCCTCATGTTCGTCTCCTCCTGGAGCCGGGGGGGCCGGAGGCCCCCGTTACGCCCGGGGGCCTGAGGCCCCCGTTCGAGGGCCCATTCTAGACCCGGGTGGGCCCCCTTCTCCTACCTATGGCGGGCCGACCTCCCGGGCACCCGCGGCGGGGCCGGGTAGGATGTGCCCCATGCCGCCCCCCCGGACGCACGCCCTGGCCGCCGCGGCGCTCCTGGCGCTGCTCCCGGTGACCCCGGTCCGGGGGGAGGACCCCCCTCCCGCCCCTCCCCCGGCCCCCGCCTCGGCCGCCCCCCCCGCCGCGGCCAAGGCCCCCCCCGCGGACGAGGGGCTCCCCGAGGAGAGGGACGTCCTGCGGGAGGCCCGGAGCGACCCGCGCAACATGCGGCGGGACGCCTTCCCGGTCATCCGGGACCCGGAGTACACGCCCGCCATCGCCGCCCCCCGGATGGACCCCGACGAGTGGGTCATCGGGGCCGTGATCGAGGGGACCCCGGTGGCCTGGCCGATCAACATCCTCAACCAGCACGAGATCGTCCTCACGACGATCGGGAAGACCCCCACCCTGGTCTGCTGGTGACCCCTCTGCCACACGGGCGTGGTCTACGCCCGCACGCTGGAAGGGGAGGTCCTCGACTTCGGCCACTCGGGGCTCCTCTACCGCAGCGCCTTCCTCCTCTACGACCGCAGGACCAACTCGCTCTGGCACCACGCCACGGGGCAGGCGCTCGCGGGGAAGCTCCGGGGGAAGAGGCTCGCGCCGCTCCCCTCCCGGTTCGTGCGCTGGAGCGTGTGGCAGCAGGCCTGGCCGCGGTCCCTCGTCCTTCCGAAGGACCCGCGGGAGCCGGCGCACATGAAGGACGCCTACCGGGACCGGAACCTCGCGCTGAAGCTCGCCTTCGGCCTGGGCGTGCGGGCCGGGGACGACGACCGGCTCTACGAGCTGGCCGAGCTGGCGCGCACCCCCTTCGTCCAGGAGCGGGTGGGCGGGGTGCCCGTCGCCGTCCTCTACCACGCCCCGACGGAGACCGCGGTGGCCTGGGAGCGGACTCTGGACGGGGAGGTCCTGGAACTCCAGCGGGCGCCGGACGGGCCGGAGCAGGCGCCGCGGATCTCGCGGGAGACCCCGACGGGGACCTCGGTCTTCGACGCCGTCACGGGGGAGTGCCTCGCGGGCCCGCTCAAGGGAAAGCGGCTCGTGCCTGTCCTCTCCTCGCACTGGGAGGTCTACGCCTGGATGGCCCACCACCCGCGCGGTTCCGCCTACCGGGCCTCGGTGCCTCCGCCCCCCGAGCTGCCTCCGCTGGCTCCCCCGCCGAAGGACCCGCCGGCTCCGAAGGACCCGCCCCCGCCCACGCCCCCGAAGTGACCGAGGTTCGTCTTCGTCCCCCGCGACGGCCCCGAGCAGGCCCACGAGGCGCTCGTCCCCGAGGGGACCGGCGCCTGCAGCGTACCCTTCCCCCGGCGCGAGTAGGCCGTCCGCGTTCCGCGGAGTCCGCGTAGCATGTCGCGCCGACCGTGACCGCCCCCGCCGAGCCGCCCGAGGCCGCACCCCCCGCGCCGCCCGAGGCCGCACCCCCCGTCGTCTCCCTCCGCGGCGTGTCCCGCTCCTTCGGGCGCGTGAAGGCGCTCGACGGCGTGGACCTGGACATCCCGGGCGGGGCCGTGGGCCTCCTCGGCCCCAACGGCGCCGGGAAGTCCACGATGCTCAAGATCCTCCTCGGGCTCCTGGAGCGCGGCGGCGGGGAGGCCTCCGTCCTCGGCCTCGACCCCGCGCGCGACCCGGTCGGGGTGCGCCGGCGCGTGGGCTACGTGCCGGAGGTGGACTCCTACTGCACCGGGATGACCGGCGTGGAGTCGGTGACCCTCGCCGGGGTCCTCTGCGGGGTGCCGCGCACGGAGGCGATCCGGCGGTCCCACGACGTCCTTTTCTACGTGGGCCTCGGCGAGGCGCGCTACCGGAAGCTCGAGCAGTACTCCGCGGGGATGCGGCAGCGGGTGCGCCTCGCCCAGGCCCTCGTCCACGACCCGGCGCTCCTGTTCCTCGACGAGCCCACGAACGGGCTCGACCCCGAGGGTCGCGACGAGGTCCTGGCGGTGATCCGCGACCTCGCGGGGACCCACGGCAAGCACGTGGTCCTCTGCAGCCACCTCCTGAAGGACGTGGAGTCCTGCTGCGCCCGGGTGGTCCTCCTCGCCCGGGGCCGCGTGATCCGCGAGGGGACCCTGGACGAGGTCCGCGCCGGGAGGCGGGACCTGTACCGCGTGACGGTGCGCGGCGAGCCCGGGCCCTACGAGGAGGCGCTGCGGGCGGCCGGATGCACGGCGGAGCGCGGGGAGGGGGCGCTCCGCGTCGAGATCCCGGCCGGCGAGGGAGCGTCGCTCCTGTTCCGGGTCGCCATGGCCGCGGGGACGGACCTCCGGAGCGTGGTCCCGGACGCGGTCTCGCTCGAGGACGCCTTCGTGGCCGCCGTGGACGGGGACGGGAACGGCGCCGGGGCCCCCGCCTGATGCCGATCTTCGCCCAGGGGTACAGGGCCTACGCGGGGCCGCTGCGGCCCGGCCGGTGGCGCTTCCTCCCCATCGCCGGGGCGGCGGTCCGGCGGAACCTGCGCTGGTGGACCTGGGTCCTCTTCGTCGCCTCGCTGCTGTTCGGGAGCGCGTTCTTCTACTTCGCCGTCTTCATGGTCTACGCGGGGCCCTCGATGATCCCGAGCCTGGGGGGCCAGGGCCTGCGCTTCTTCCGGGCCGTCGTGGGAGACCCGCGCGTCTACGCGAACATGATGGAGTACCAGGCGATCTGGGCCCTCGTCCTGGGCACGGTCGTCGGGGCCGGCGAGATCGCCGAGGACCTCCGGACCGGCGCCCTCGTCTTCTACCTGGGGAAGCCGGTCACCCGCCGCGACTACGTGCTCGGGAAGGTGTTCGCGGTCTCCGGGCCAATCCTGGCGGTGACACTCCTCCCCACGCTCCTCCTGTTCCTGCTCCAGGCCTCCTTCGAGAGTTCCTGGGGCTGGGTCGCCGACCACGCGCGGGTCGTGCCCGCGGCCGCGGGGTTCTCGCTGCTGGTCTGCCTCTTCGTCTCCGCCCTGGTCCTCGGCGTGAGCGCGCTGGCGCGCCGCCGCCGCTGGGCGACGGTGGGCGTCGCCGCCTTCCACTTCTCGCTGGTCATGACCGCCCTCATCCTGGCGTACCCGAGCGACTACGCGAACAACCGGGAGCGGGACCAGTTCGAGCACCGCATCGCAGACGCGGGCTCGGACCGGGAGGCGGCGGAGTACCGGAGGCAGAGGGACGAGATGTACGACGCGCTGGGGAGCCCCTCGAAGAACGCGGGGCTGCGGTTCCTCTCCCCCACCGCCTCGCTCCAGGCGGCCGGGCGGGACCTCTTCGGGCTCCCGCTCCCCGGGAACTTCTCCGGCGGGAGGCACTGGGCGTTCCTCCTCGGCCTCTCCGCGGCCTTCCTCGCCGTCCTCTGGCGGAAGGTCCGCGCCGTGGAGGTGGTGACGTGAGCGCCCCCGCCATCGAGGCCCGGCGCGTCAGCCGCTGGTACGGGCCGGTCATCGCGCTGAACGACGTCTCCTTCGCCCTGGAGCCCGGGATCACCGCGCTGCTGGGGCCCAACGGGGCGGGGAAGTCCACCCTGCTGCGGATCCTCACGGGCGAGATGAGGCCGAGCCAGGGGCAGGCACTCGTCCTCGGGGAGAAGCCCTGGAACAACCCGCCGCTGTTCCGGCGCATCGGGACCTGCCCGGAGCAGGACGCGCTGTACGAGGACATGGACGCGCCGGGGTTCGTCTCCTTCCTCCTCCGCCTCCGGGGCTTCGATCGCAGGGCCGCCCGGACGCGGGCCGAGGAGGCGCTCGCGGCGGTGCGCCTCGACCCGGAGGCGTGGGGCCGGCGCCTCGGCGGCTACAGCAAGGGGATGCGGCAGCGGGTCCGCGTCGCCCAGGCGCTGGCCCACCGGCCCGAGGTCCTCTTCCTCGACGAGCCGCTCACGGGGCTCGACCCTCTCGGGCGGCGCGACCTCCGGACGCTGTTCCGCGGCCTCGCCTCCGACGGCGTGACGATCCTCCTCTCCTCCCACGTGCTCCACGAGGTCGAGGCCACCACGGACCGGGTCCTCCTCGTGCACCAGTCCCACCTCCTGGCCACCGGGACGGTGCAGGAGATCCGGGACCTCCTCGACCGGCACCCGCGCCGCGTGGAGGTCGTCTGCGACCGGCCGCGGGAGCTGGCCGCGGTGCTCGTGGGGCTCCCGGAGGTGAGCGCGGTCCGGGTCCCGGCGCCTGACCGGCTGGAGGCCGAGACCGCCGCGCCGGACCGCTTCTACCCGCTGCTCGTCCGGACCGTCGTGGAGCGCGGGTTCGCCGTGGAGCGGATGTCCTCCCCCGACGACAACCTCGAGGCGGTGTTCCGCTACCTGGTGAAGGGATGAGCGCGCGCGCCCTCCCGGCCGACCCCGGGGCGGACCGCCCGCCCGCGCCCTCCTTCGCCGAGGCGGCCGGGCAGGTCCTCCTCCGGCAGGCGCGGTCGGCGCTGCGGGGGAAGAGGGCGCTCGTGGCGGGGGTGCTCGCGGCCCTCCCGCCGCTGCTGGCGGCCCTCATCCGCTCGGACGACCCCATCGTGCTCGTGAGGATCCTGGTCCTCCTCCACTGCCTCCTGCTGCTCCCCGTCGTGGCCATCGCGCTCGGGTCGGGGCTCCTCTACGACGAGGCGGAAGAGGGGACGCTCACGTACCTCTTCACGGCGCCGGTGGCGCGGGGGGCGATCGTTCTGGGGAAGTGGGCCGGGGCGCTCGGCATGGGGTGGGCGATCCTGTTCCTCTCGCTCGGGGCCACGGTGCTCCTCACCCCGGCGCCGCCCGCCGCGCAGGCGGAGGCGACCTCGGCCTTCGTGCGGGCGTCCTCGGTCGCCACGGCGCTCGGGTTCCCGGCGTACCTCGGGCTGTTCACGCTCCTCGGGGTCCTGTGGCGGCACGGCTTCGTCGGGGGCCTCCTCTACACCTTCGGCTACGAGTTCGTCGTGGCGCGGATCCCGGCGGCCCTGAAACGGCTCTCGGTCCGCTACTACGTGGACTCCCTCGTCTACCCCGCGGCCCCGGACAGCAAGCCCTTCCTCGCGGAGTTCCACGAGTTCCCCGCGGCGACGAGGGACGCGTGCGTCGCCGCCCTCCTAGGCACGGCGCTCCTCTCGATCTTCCTCGCCGTCCTCGTGGCGCGGTCGAAGGAGTTCCGCGCCCGGAACTTCCAGGCATGACGCCCGGCCCGGCGGCGATCGCGATGGCCGCCGC
>CAZKTF010000113.1:0-11030 GCA_964555565.1 uncultured Planctomycetota bacterium
CGGCAAGTGCCTCGTCACCCCCCAGACCGGCCCCAAGGGCCGCCTCGTCCGCCGGGTCCTCGTCGAGGCCGGATGCGACATCGGCCGCGAGCTCTACCTCGGGTGCGTCCTCGACCGCCGGCTCGGGCTGCCCGTCCTGATGGCGTCCAAGCAGGGCGGCGTCGAGGTCGAGGAGGTCGCGGCGCGCGACCCGGACGCGATCCTGAAGCAGCCCTTCGACGTGGGCTACGGCCTCCAGCCGTTCCAGGGCCGCGCGCTCGGCTTCGGGCTGGGGCTGGAGGGCGAGACGTTCAAGGCCTTCACCGCGATGGCCGCCGCCGTCGCGCGGATGTTCGTCGAGCGCGATTGCACCCTGCTCGAGATCAACCCGCTCGTCGTGACGAAGCAGGGCGGGATCGTCGCCCTCGACGGCAAGATGGGGATCGACGACCGCGCGCTCGAGCTGAAGAAGCAGCCCGAGCTCGAGGCGATGCGCGACGTGCACGAGGAGGACCCGATCGAGCGCGAGGCCGCGACCTACGGGCTCAACTACGTCTCGATGGACGGCAACATCGGCTGCATGGTGAACGGCGCGGGCCTCGCCATGGCCACCATGGACATCATCAAACTCGCGGGCGGCGCGCCCGCGAACTTCCTCGACGTGGGCGGCGGGGCCACGGAGGAGCGCGTCACGGAGGCCTTCCGCATCATCCTGGAGGACCCGCGGGTGCGCGCGATCCTCGTGAACATCTTCGGCGGGATCATGAAGTGCGACGTGATCGCCGAGGGGGTCGTCGCCGCCGCGCGGGAGGTCGGGCGGATAGTCCCGCTGGTGGTGCGCCTGGAGGGGACGAACGTCGAGAGGGGGCGCGAGATCCTCGCCCGGAGCGGGCTCGCGCTGACGCCGGCCCGGGACATGTCCGACGCCGCGGCGAAGGTCGTGGCGGCCGCGGGGGGGGGGTAGCCGTGGCGGTCCTCGTCGGCAGGGACACGCGCGTCGTCGTGCAGGGCCTCACCGGGAGCGCCGGCACCTTCCACGCGAAGCAGTGCCTGGAGTACGGGACCAGGGTCGTCGCCGGCGCCGTGCCCGGCAAGGGCGGCACCCGGTGGGAGGACCGCCTCCCCGTGTTCGACACGGTCGAGGAGGCCGTGCGGAAGGAAGGGGCGGACTGCGCCCTCGTCTTCGTCCCGCCCCCCTTCGCGGCGGACGCCATCGAGGAGGCGGCGGCCGCGGGCGTGGCGCTCATCGTCGCCATCACCGAGGGGATCCCGATCCTGGACATGGTCCGCGCGCGGCGGGCGGTCCGGGCGGCGGGGGTGCGCCTCCTCGGGCCCAACTGCCCGGGCGTGATCACGCCGGGGGAGGCCAAGATCGGGATCATGCCGGGCTACATCCACCGGCCGGGCCGCGTCGGCGTCGTCTCCCGCAGCGGGACCCTCACCTACGAGAGCGTCTGGCAGCTCACCTCGCGCGGGATCGGCCAGTCCACCTGCATCGGCCTCGGCGGGGACCCGGTGAACGGGACCTCCTTCCTCGACGCGCTCGCGCTCTTCGAGGCCGACCCGGGGACCGACGGCGTGGTCCTCATCGGCGAGATCGGCGGGAGCGCCGAGGAGGAGGCCGCGGCCTTCATCAAGGAGAAGATGAAGAAGCCCGTGGCGGCCTTCATCGCCGGGAGCACGGCCCCGCCCGGACGGCGGATGGGCCACGCGGGGGCGCTCATCGAGGGCGGGACCGGGACCGCGGCGGCGAAGAAGGAGGCCCTCCGCGCCGTCGGGGCGAAGGTGGCCGAGAGCCCGGCGGACATGGGGACCGCGATGGCCGCGGCGCTCTCCGAGCGCGGGCTCCTCCCCGCCGGGGCGAAGGTCTAGGCCCGGCCTCTCCTCCCATGGCTCGCATCCCCGGCGGGCCGGCCCGTTCCGTGTTCCTGCTGGGGCGCTTCCTCCAGGTCCTGGGCCTCGTGCTCCTCCCCGTCGGCCTCTACGCGGGGACGGTCCGCGGGCAGGGGATGACCGTGGAGCTCACCCTCCTCGGCGCGGGCGCCGGGCTCTTCCTCCTCGGGAACCTCCTCCTCCGGCCCTTCCGGAGGGAGTAGACGCGGGGGAAGGTCCCCACGACCCGTGGCATCATGGGGCGGGACCCGGAGGGGAGGAGCCATGGCGCGTCGCACTCGGGCGTGGGCCCCGGCCGGGCTCCTCCTCGGGCTCGTGCCCGCGGGGGCCGGGGAGCCGCCCGCGCCGGCCCCCTTCAGCGACGCCGCGGTCTTCGCGCGGATCGAGACCCTCCGGGAGAAGGCGGCGCGGCTGGTCGTGGACGGGAAGGCGGGCGACTGGGAGGGGATTCCGTCCTTCGCGGACCCCGCGGGGGACGCCGGCGGGGACGCCTCGCGGGACGTCCTCCGCGTGGCCCTCGCCGCGCGCGCGGAGGACGCGGTGATCCTGGTCGCGCTGGCGGGGCCGCTCCCCGCCGCCGGGCACGCGCTCTGGCTCGACCTCGACTTCACGGGCCACGCGACGCGGGACCTCCGGTTGGGGATCGGCGGCGCGGGGCCGCCCCTCGTGCGCATCTACCCCGAGGACCGAGGGTCCTTCGACGCCTTCGGCGTCCCGGTGGAGGTCGTCGCCGGGGAGGTCGTGGAGGTCCGCGTCCCGCTCGGCCTCGTCGCCGCGCTCCTCGGCCCCGACGCCGGGCGCTCCTGGACGGAGGGCCCGCGCCGCCGCTGGGTCCGGGTCCGGACCTACACCTGCGCCGCGGACGGGACGACCTTCGTGGACCACGGCCCCGCGGTCGGCTCCTTCCGCCTGGCGGACGACTGGGGCCCGCTCGACCCCCCGCCGCCGCGGTGGACCCGGGCCGCGCGGGCCGTCCCGTTCCCGCTCGGCGGGAAGTGGCTCGTCCGGCAGGGGGCCCTGGGCCTCTGGTCGCACCGGGACCAGTGGGCCTACGACTTCGGCCGCGTGAACGACGCCCTCCAGCCCTCGCGCGCGGCGGGGAGCCCGGACAACGCCGACTACTTCGCCTTCGGAGAGCCGGTGCGCGCCCCGGAGGCCGGGACCGTGCTGGCGGCGGCGGACGGGACGCCGGACAACCCGGCGCTCGAGGGGGAGACGCAGGACCCGGAGCGGAGGTCGGGGGCGAACTTCGTCCTCCTCGGGCTGGAGGACGGCTTCTCCCTCTCCTTCCTCCACCTCCGCAAGGGCAGCGTCCCCGTCAGGCCGGGGGAGCGCCTCGCCGCGGGGGCGCTCCTCGGACAGGTGGGCAACTCCGGGGACTCGCGGGCCCCGCACCTCCACCTCGCCCTCCTCGGGGAGCGCGCGGGGAAGAGGGAGGCCCTCCCCCTGGCGCTGCGGGCCGTGCGGGTGGGCCTCAACCCGGGCCGCGAGGACCCCTGGGCGCGCGACCTCGAGTCCTGGGACGTCCGCGAGGGCTGGTTCGTCGAGTCCCGGGAGCCCGCCGGCCCGGGGAAGTAGCTACTTCCTCCCCAGCACCTCGTCCACGAACTCCCAGACCTTCCCCTGCTGGGCGGCGTGGCCGACCCCCTTGACCATCGTGCGCTGCACGTTCGCGTAACCCAGCTCCTTCAGCGTCCGGCAGGCGATGTCGGTCTGGGGCTCGATGCCCGGCTGGTTGCGGTCCCCGAAGGTGAACTCCCGGTGCGGGTCCTTCTCCCCGGTGAGGATCCGGATCGGAGGGCCGCCCGCGGGGCCCGCCCCGGGGGCGCCCTCGAGGCCCCCGCCCCCGAAGTTCGCGCAGGAGGGCGCGGCGCCCCGCATCCGCTCCGGGTGCTGGAGGAGCATCCAGTAGGTGAGGATCCCGCCCCCGCTGAACCCGGTCATGAAGACCTTCCCCTCGCCGCCGAACCGCGCCTTCACCTCGTCGAGGACGGCGACGAGCCCGGGCCCGTCGAAAGCGAGCCTCCCGGTCCCCGGGGTCTCGAACTCCTTGAGGACCTCCGGGTCGTAGACCGAGAACTTCCCGGGCTCGAACTTGTTGGTGCAGGAGAGGGCCACGGGCTCCACGACGATCACCGGGCGGGAACCGCGGGTGTCGCGGAAGGACCGGGCGCTGCCGAGGAAGTTCGCGCCCGCCCCGTCCACCGCGACGAGGACCGGGTAGGAGCCGCCCTTCCTCCAGCCCTTCGGGAGGGAGACCCAGGCCGCGGAGCGCTGCGCGGGGGAGCCCACGAGGACCAGGTCCGAGAGGGCGAGCTTCAGTTCGAGGGCGTCGTAGCGCCCCTTCGCGGCCCCCTCGACGTCGAGCCTCCGCAGCCCGACCAGGAGGCGCCCCGCCTCCTCGGGCCGGGAGGAGGCGTCGTCCGCCGCGCGGAGCCCCCGGTCCAGGCGGGCCTTCGTGGGCTCCCACCGGATCGCGCGGAGCGCGAAGTCCGCGAACCGGGCCCCGTCGTCCTTGTCGTGGGGGAGGGCCGCGAGACGGTCGTAGGCCTTCGCCAGGTCCGCGGCCACGGCTTTCCGCTGCTTCTCCACGGCGGGCGCGTCGGCGGAATCGAGGGGGAGGGCCTCGACGGCCTCCGCGGCCTGCCGGAGGCCCGGGGCCACGCGGTCGAGCCCCGTGGCCTCGGCCAGGGCCGCACGACCCTCGGTCCGCGCGCCCTGCTTCGCGCACCAGTTCGCCCAGGCCACGAGCTCGCCCGCGGCCTGCAGGCGGACCTTCGCCTCGGCCTCGGAGACCTCCCCCGTGGCCGCGGTCCCGGCCGCGAGGGCGAGGAGGATGGAGGCGGTCGCGCCCCGGACCCGGCGAACCGACCCGACTCCCATCGTGCCCTCCAGGAACGGGGACGGTCCCCGGGTCCATGCGACCCGGCGGTGCGGGTCCCTACTTCCTCTTCGGTGGGGACTTCTCCTTCGCCACGGCCCTGAGCGCCGCGGCGAGCGCCGCCGGCTTGATGTCCCCCTCGAGGACCTTCACGACCGTGCCCAGGGGCTGGTAGACGACCACCGCGGGGGTGGACTTGAGGCCCGCCCCCAGGAAGTTCGCGGGGAAGTCCTTCCGGTCCTGCTTCCAGGCCACGAGCTGGTTCCCGAGGAAGCGCACGAGGGGGTCCTGGAGCGTGGCGTTCTCGAACTGCTTCGCCTTCTCGTTCACCCCGTCGTCCTCCGAGGAGTACCAGTAGACGAACCCCCCGAGCTTCTTCGCGGCCATGGCCCCCTGCGGGTCGCCGGTCGGCTCGAGCCAGTCGAGCGAGCGCGTGGAGCCCGGGGTGAACCGCCCCTCCTGGACCCCGAGCCACCAGCCGTAGTAGGGCATCTGCCGCGGCGTCCACTCGTGCTTCGCCCCGGGCTCCATCCGGAACTCCACGGACCGGACCTTCCCCTCGAGGAGGTCCACGGTCGCCTCGGCGAAGGGACGGTTCGGGTCCTTCTCGCCGGCCATCGCCAGGACCCCCATTCCCTTCGCGGCGTGGGGCGGGGGCTTCCCCTCCTTGTAGCCCGCGGCCACCCAGCAGGCGCTCGTGAAGCGCAGGTCCGGGTCGAAGGCGACGGAGTGGAGGTTCCAGCCCCCGTTGGAGAAGCCGAGACCGTGGAGGCGGTCCTTCCCGATCCGGAGCGACTTCCGGAGCATGGCGACGATCCTCTTCACCGCGTCGAGGTCCGCCTTCTCCCAGGTCTGCCCGGCCGACTTCGGGGCGACCACGACGTAGTCCTCGGCGGCGAGGAAGGCGAGCGACCCCGCCATCCCGGTCTCCGTCCCCCCGGCGCCGTGGAGGACGACCACCATGGAGCGCTCCTTCGCGGGGTCGAAGGAGTCCGGCATGACGATGGAGCAGCGCCGCCCCTCCAGCACCTGCGAGGAGGTCCCCGCCGGGAACGGCCGGGGCTCCTCCGCGGGGGCCCCACGCGCGGGGAGCGCGGCGGCGGCGAGGAGGACCAGCGGGGAGAGGGCGCGCATCGCCGGCCCATTGTAGGGCAGGGGCCCGCGGGGGGGGAGCCGGCTCCCCGGACCTCGGTCGCGCCTCGCGCCGTCAGGGCGCCTCGATCACGCGGGCCACCGCCTCCGGCGCGATGCGCCGCATGCAGGCGCGGTCCTCCTCGTAGTGGCAGCGGCGCTTGAGGCAGGGCGCGCAGGGGAGGCCCTCCCAGGCGTCGAGGACGCGGGTCCCGGCGACGGGCGGCCCGGTGCGGCCGGGGTCCTGGGGGCCGGCGAGGAGGACCACCGGGAGGCCCGCGGCGGCGGCCAGGTGGGGGACGGAGGTGTCGGCGGAGACGAGGAGGGAGCCGGGGACCGCGGCCAGTTCCGCCAGCAGCGCCGCGAGGTCCCGCAGCCCGACCCCGCGCGTGAGGTCCGCGGCCCCCGCGTCGAAGGCCTCCCGGAACTCCGGGCCCGCCTCGCTCCCCTCCACGGCGACCTGCCGCCCGCTGCGAAGGATCTGCCGGGCCAGGGCGGCGTAGGACGCGTGGGGCCACTGCCGCACATCCCGCGGATTGCCCGCGTGGAGGAGGACCACGGGGCGCGCCGGATCGAGGCCCGCCGCGCCGAGGCGCGCCGCGGCCGCCGCGCGCTCCGACTCCATGACCCGGAGCCCGTACTCGAGGGGTCCCCCCGGCTCGACGCCGAGGGGGCGCAGCAGCGCGAGGTTGCGGAGCACGGTGTGCCTCTCCCCCGTGGGCGGGGCCTTGACCGTGGTGAAGGCGAGGTTCGACCACTCCCTCACGTCCTCGCGGGCGAGCCCGAGGATCGGGGCCCCGCGGGCGGCGAGGCGGGCGACGGTGCCCGACTTGGCGTTCCCCTGCACGTCCACGACCAGGTCCGGCCGGACGTCGCGGAGGTCCCGGACCGCCCGCGCGCGGACGAGCGGGCCCCCGTGGCGCGGGACGAGCACCGGCGTCACGCCGCTCGCGTGGCCCTGGAGCAGCGGGGCCGCGTCCGGCTCCACCGCCCAGGCGAGGCGGGCCCGCGGGAACCTCCGGCGCAGCGCCATGGCGGCCGGCATCGCGCAGACCACGTCCCCGATGGAGGAGAGCCGCACGAGGAGGATCGACCGCGGATGGGGAGGCAGTTCGTGCCGCAAGGTCACGGCAATGTAACGGGTCGGGGGAATCCCGGGAACACCCGACCCTCCCCGTTCGTCGGATCTCCCGGAGGTGCTCCATGCGCGAAGCGACCGTGATCCTGTCGAGCCTCGTTCTCCTGGCCGGCTGCCGCGCGGAGTCCCCGCGGGCCCCGGACCCGGCGCCGCCCCCCGCGGGGCTGGAGGTCGTCGAGGTGGGAGGGCGCGTGTTCGCCCTCGAGGGGCCCTACGCGGGGGGGAACCTGGCCTGCTACCTCCTCGTCGGGGAGGGGACGGACGATCGGCAGTTCGTCACCCTCGACCAGGGGCTGGAGGCGGGCACCGTCCGCGTCGCGGAGAAGGGCGCCGGCGGCGGCGCCGAGGTGAACGAACTCGTGCTGGAGAACCGGGGCGACCGGTGGCTCTTCCTCCAGGCCGGGGACGTCGTCAAGGGGGGCAAGCAGGACCGCGCGATCGGGCAGGACCTCCTCGTCCCCCCGCACGCGGCCCCGCAGCCCCTGGCCGCGTTCTGCGTCGAGCACGGGAGGTGGGCGGGGACGACGGGACAGTTCGCCTCCAACACCGCGCTCCTCAACGGGCCCGGACTCAAGGCGGCCGTCCAGAGGGACGCGGACCAGAACCTGGTCTGGGCCGAGGTCGCACGGAACGAGGACACGATCGCCCAGGTCGCGAAGCTCCCCGCGTTGCGGAGCATCAGCGGGACCTACAACGCCGTCGTCGAGAACAAGGAGATCGCCGCCCGTCGGGACGCCTGCACGCGCGCCGTGCTGGAGAAGGTCCGCGCCCAGCCCCGCGCCGTCGGGATGGCCGTGGCGATCAACGGGCAGCTGGTCGGGGTGGAGACCTACTCCTCCCCGGCGCTGTTCCGCGCCATGGCGCGCAAGCTCCTGGAGTCCTACGCGCTCGACGCCGTGGCCGCGGGAGCGCGGGAGGCGGACGCCCCGGCGCCCGCGGCCGTCCGCGCGTTCCTCGAGGAGGCGGCCAGGGGCGGCGCGAAGGAGGAGGACCTCCGCGGGTCGATGCGGCGGCGGGTCCTCGACGGCAAGGAGATCCTGGGGTTCGAGTACCGCCTGGAGGAGGCGGAGGGGGAGGGCCGCGGGGTCGTCCACGGGAGCTACCTGCGCAAGTAGCGGTGACCGGGAACCGGGGGGCGTCCTCGCGCGTCTAGAGGGAGGACGCCACGGAGGTGAACCATGAGGCCCAGCCGGATCCCGTCGCTCGCGCTCGTGACCCTTGCCCTCGCCTGCAGCTCCGCCGTCTCCCAGGACGCCCCCGCCCCCGCCCGGGGCGGCGAGGCGGCCCCCGCCGTGGGAGGGGAACGCCCTGCCCCGGTCGCGCGCCCCCGGGTGGAGCTGGCCTTCGTCCTCGACACCACCGGCTCCATGGGCGGGCTCATCGACTCCGCCCGCCGGAAGATCTGGGCCATCGCCAACGAGATCGCCCGGGCGAAGCCGACCCCGGACCTCCGGATCGGGCTCGTGGCCTTCCGGGACCGCGGCGACGAGTACGTCACCAGGGTCCACGACCTGGACGCGGACCTGGACCGGGTCTACGCCACGCTCTGCGCCTACCGCGCCGACGGCGGAGGGGACGGCCCGGAGGGCGTCAACGAGGGGCTCCGCGCCGGCGTGACGAAGCTCTCCTGGAGCCGCGAGACGGCGGTGCTGAAGGTCCTGTTCCTCGTGGGAGATGCCCCCCCGCACATGGACTACGCGCAGGACGTGCCCTACCCCCGGACCTGCGAGGAGGCGGCGCGGGCGGGGATCCTCGTGAACACGCTGCGCTGCGGCGGGGACCCGACCACCGAGCGCGTCTGGGCCGAGATCGCAAGGCTCGCCGAGGGCCGCTACGCCAGCCTCCCGCAGGAGGGCGGGGCCACGGCGCTCGCCACCCCCTACGACACCCGGCTCGCCGAGCTGGGCGCGTCCCTCGGCGGGACCTTCCTCGCCTACGGTCGCAGGGAGGCCCGCAAGGCCGCGGAGGACAAGATGGAGAGGTCCGTCGGGCTCGTGGCCGCCTCGGGCGCCGCGTCGGCCCCCGCGGCCCCGGCCGCCGACCGGGCCTCGGTGCTCGGGAAGGGGGGGCGGCTCGACGACGCGGACCTCGTGGCGGCCGTCGAGGAGGGGAGGCTCGAGGTCGAGACCCTGAAGGACGAGGACCTTCCCGAGGGGCTCCGGCGCCTCGACGCCGCGGGCCGCCGGGAGGCCGTCGCGAAGAAGCTCGAGGAGCGCCGGGCGATCCGCGTCGAGATCGGCGCGCTGGAGAAGAAGCGGGCCACCTTCGTCGAGGAGGCGACCCGGAAGGCCGCGACCGCGGGGACGACCACCTTCGACCAGGAAGTGACGAAGATCCTCCGCGAGCAGGCCTCGAAGAAGGGGTGGAAGTTCGAGTAGTACGGCAGCGGACGCCGTTCTCTGTTCGGTGCCGCCTCCCGCCGGGAGTGTATGCTCCCCGCCCCGTGGCGCCTCCCCGGCTGGTCATCTTCGACATGGACGGCGTCCTCGTGGAATCCGAGGAGGCCTGGTTCCACTGCCTGAAGGGGATCTGCGCCGCGGTGGGCCGACGCCCCGTGACCCGGGCGGAGCTGGACGCGGCCTGGGGGCAAGGGATCCTCGACGACCGGCGGCGGTGGTTCCCGGCCGTGACCCCCGAAGCCCTCGGGCGTCTCTACGACGAGCACTTCCTCCGGGAGTCCCACCGCGTGCGGAGGATGGCGGGCGCCGCCAAGGCGCTCGGGGAGCTCCGCGGCGCGGGGGCGCGCCTCGCCTGCGCCACGAACTCCCCCCGCTCCCTCGCCGAGACGATCCTCTCCCGCCTGGGACTGCGGCCCCTCCTCGACGACGTCGTGGGAGCGGACGAGGCGGGGGCCGACAAGCCCGACCCCGCGATGCTCCGCGTCCTCGCGGGGCGCGCGGGCGCGGGGCCCGCGGAGACGGTCATGGTGGGGGACACGGGCAGGGACCGGGAGGCGGCGGAGGCCTTCGGGTGCCTCTTCGTGGGGTTCCGGATGCGCCGGCCCGGGCGGGGCCATCCCCACGTGGCGGGCATGGAGGACCTGGTCCGGCTCCTGCTCGAAGGACCGCTCCCCGCCTCCCGCGGACGAGGGTAGGATCCCCCCCGATGGTCCCGGACCGGCACGGGGCCCGTGAGCAAGGAGGAGGAGCGATGAGGCGGAGCACACTGGCCTTCGGAGCGGTCCTCGTGGCGGCGGCGGGCTACGCGTTCGGGGCGGAGACGAGCAAGCCCCTCGCGGACGCCTACGGCACCCTGGCGGACACGATCCTCGGCGCGAAGCACACCGAGACCCACTTGGTGAAGGCGATCCTCGCGGGACACCGCAAGGCGGCGGAGGCCGCCTTCCAGGCGGGCAGCCACGAGGAGGCGGCCGCGCACATGGCGCTGTTCGCGAACGAGGGGGACAACGCGGTGGGAGGGGTCCGCAAGAGGCTGCTCGAGGGCGGGCACCACCACAACGCGGAGGGGGAGGCGAAGGGAATCTACGAGCCCGGATTCGTGGTCGTGACCGTCAAGGCGAAGCAGGCGGCGCTGGCGGCGAGCAGGGCGATGCTCGAGGCGAAGGACGAGGCCGGGAGGAAGGCCGCGCTCGAGGCCTTCGAGAAGGTCGCGGGTTCCCTCTAGAGGTCCGGCCGGGGACCGCGTGGGGCCGGGGGCGGCGCACCGGGGCCGCGCGTTCCTCCTCGCGGCCGCGCTCGCCGCCTGCGGGGGGGATTCCCCCCCCGCGGGCCCCCCGGGCGCGACGCCCGCGGACCCGGCCGCCGCGGGCCCGCGCTTCCGGTTCGTGGACACCGCGCGCGCGGCGGGCCTCACGGTCCCTTCCCTGTGCGGGAGGCCGGGGAAGCCCCACCTCCTCGACTCCGGGGGGAACGGCCTCGCGCTCCTCGACTACGACGGGGACGGGGACCTGGACCTCTACCAGGTGAACGGCTGGCGCCTCGAGGGGGAGCGGGTCGCCGAGAAGTGCCGCAACCGCCTCTGGCGAAACCGGGGCGACGGGACCTTCGA
>CAZKTF010000114.1:0-10930 GCA_964555565.1 uncultured Planctomycetota bacterium
CTCCGCCTCCCCCGGCCGCCCCGGACTCCGCCGCGGGCGATCCCGCCGAGCGGGTCCGCGGGGTGCCGCTCCGGATCGAGGGACGCGCCGTCGTCGGGGAGTTCGGCCTCCCGGGGGTGCGGTTCCTGGAGTACCGGAGGCTGCCCTCGGGGGAGCTCGCGGCCCGCACGGAGCCGAGCCCGACGGACAGCGTGGAGAGCGACGCCGACGGGCGCTTCGCGCTGGAGTGGAAGTGGGAGGGGGATCCGCTCCTCCTCGTGCTCGCCGACGGCGTGGCCCTGGAGTCCGCGGAGGGCGGGGAGGTCCTCGCGCCGACCGACGACGGCCCCGTTCTCGGCCCCCGCGGCGACGGGACCCCCGTGGTCCTCCGGTTCCGGCCCCTCGACGACTCCCCGCGCATCCGCCTCCTGGACGCGCGGACCGGGCGCCCGCCGACGCCCCCGCACGAGCCGCTGCTCGCCTGGGCCCCGGCGGAGAAGGAGGGTGGCCGCTTCCGCACCTGGGAACCCGTCCCCGGACCCGGCGGCTGGATCGCGATCCATCCCGAGGAGGGTCGCGCGCTCCGCGTCCTCGCCGAGGGCTACGCCCGGGCGGAGGTCCCCGCGGCCGCGCTCCGGGGGTGGCTCGAGGTGCCGCTCCAGCCGGCGCCCGCCGCGGTCCGCGGCACCCTGCTCGCCCCGGCGGCGACGGAGGGGAGGTGGACCGCCGCGCTGACGAGGGAAGGGCCGGGGGGAGGCCCCTTCGAGGCGACGCGCCTCCCCGCGGGCGCGGGCCCCTTCGAGATCCACCACCTCGATCCCGGGAGCTACTCCCTCCAGGTGCGCTTCGTCCCGCTCGGCAGGGCATGGAGGGCCCCGGCCGGGGGCGTCTGGGCCGTGAGGTCGTTCTCCTTCGAGGGCAGCACGGTGGACCTGGGCGAGATCCGCCTCGAGGAGGGCTCCCGGATCCGCGCGCGCGTCGTGGGCCAGGACGGGAAGCCGCTCCCCGGGCTGCGCCCGCAGGTCCGCCTGCGGAACGCTGGCGAGGACGTCGAGGAGGCGGGCACCCGCGGGCGGGTCTCCCTCCTCGGGACGGTGCGGGAGCCCCCGGCGAAGGGCCGGGAGGGACCTCCGGACGAGGAGGAGAGGTCCTGGGTGGAGGAGGACGACCTCCCGCCCGGCGCTCCCTGCGTCGTGTCCTGCCCCGGCGTCCCCGGCCTCTCGGCCCTGGTCCGGGCCCCGCGCTCCGGGGAGGTCCTCCTCGTCGAGGTCCGCCTCGACGTGGCGCCCGTGCGCTGCCGCTTCCGGGTCACCCGCGGGGGGGAGGAGGCCCGCGTGCGTGCGCTCGTCGATGGCGCGGGCTGGCACTTCCTCATCGCCGGGGACCGCGCGATCGTCGGCGCGCTCGACCTCTTCCCCGGGCGCCAGACCGTGAGGCTGCTCGTCGAGGCGGGCGAGAAGAAGCTCGAGCTCTACACCGCGGGCGTCGAGGTGCCCGAGGGCCGGGCGGAGACGGACATCGCGATCCGGCTGGAGGATCTGGCCGACGCGCACCCCGTCGTGATCGAGGAGTCGCCCCCCGTCGTCGAGATCAAGTGACCCCGCCGGGCCCCTACTTCTTCCCCTTCGCCTTCCTCTGCCGCGTCTGCGGGAGCACGGCCACCGCCTCGATCTCGATGCAGGCGTCCGCGTCGTACAGGCGCCGCACCTCCACGAGCGTCATGGCCGGGTAGTACCCGCCGAAGAACTCCCGCCAGACCCGCCCTAGGCGCTCGCGCTGCGCCTGGTACCCGACCACGTCCGTCGTGTAGATGCGCATCTGCACGACGTCGTCCATCCGTCCGCCCCCCTCGTGCACGGCCGCCCGGAGGTTGGCCAGCGCCTGGGAGAACTGGCCGAGGACGTCCCGCGAGACGAACTTCCCCTCCTGGGTCCAGCCGACCTGGCCGGAGAGGAAGAGCATCCGCCCGCAGGGCCACACGCGGATCGCGTGGGAGTAGCCGCGGGGCTTCACCAGGGCCTTCGGGTTGATGATCGTCTTGATCAAGCGAGTCCCTCCGTGCGCCGCGGCCGGGGAAGCGGGGGATTCTAGTCGGGGGCGGCGGCGCGGCCGCTACCTTCGGGGAGGTCCGCGCGAGCCGGCGCCGTGCGCGGCGGGGGGGAGCATGGCCGAGCGCGGGCCGGGCGTCCACGAGGCCGCGGTCTTCCTCCCGGGCTTCTTCAACCAGTCGATCGGGGGGTTCCTCGTGCGGCCCGACGGGCCCGGGCCCTTCCCCGCGCTCGTCGTCGTCCACGAGATCTTCGGGCTGAACGACCACGTCCGGGACCTCTGCCGCCGGTTCGCGCGGGAGGGGTTCGTGGCGCTGGCCCCCGACCTCTGGTCCCGGGAGGGGGGGACGAAGGGGGAGACCGATCTCGGCAAGCTGCGCCTGTTCGTCGAGGGGATCCCGGATGCCCGGATGGTCGGGGACCTGGCCGGCGCGGCGGCCTTCCTCCAGAAGCGCCCCGAGGTCCGCCGCCGCGCCACGGGCGTGGTCGGCTTCTGCATGGGCGGGATCTACGCCTTCCACCTCGCCTGCGAGCCGGGGGCGCAGGTGCAGGCCTGCGTGGACTTCTACGGGAGGCTCCGCTACCCGAACCCCACGCCGGCCAGGCCGAAGGGGAACCTCGAGCGCGTGCGGGAGCTCCGCTGCCCCTTCCTCGGGATCTTCGGGGGGATGGACGACCTCGTCCCGCTGAAGGACGTCCTCACCCTGAAGGAGCAGCTCCCCCGCACCGGGAACGTCATCGCCTACCCGAAGGCGGGCCACGCCTTCATGAACGACACCCGCCCCGGGTACCGGCCCGAGGAGGCCGCCGACGCCTGGCGCCGCACCGTGCTCTTCCTCCGCGAGCACCTCGCGCCGGACACGCTCCCCCCGGACGCCCTCCCGACGCCGAACCTCCCGCCGCAGAAGAGGCGGTGAGCCGTGCGGCACCCGAAGTGGAACGACGGATGCGGGGCCCTCATCGTCGCGTTCGTCCTCGGGGCCGCCCTGGCCGTCCTCGCGCAGTGGGCTTGGAACCGCCACTGGTCGCACTCGGTGACCGTGGTGAACGGGACCGGGGAGGTCCTGAGGAGGGTCTGCGTGACAGGGAATGGGGTCTGGGTGTACTGGGGAGAGATCCTGCCCCGGCAATCGGCCACGGCGAGGATCTGGCCGGCCGCAGCGGGCCACTTCACGTTCGAGTACGAGCTCGGACCGAAGACCGAGGCGCACCGCGGAGAGTGCGGGTACTACGAACCGTTGCTCCCCATGGACCACGTCATGAGCATCGACGCCGGGGGGATCAAGGAAGGCGACGCACGGCGCTGAAGTACCGTGCCAGGCACGTTCCTCGTCCCCGCGAACGGTTCCGCGGCGGGGACTTCGGGGGGAGCCCGGCCTACTCGGCCAGCAGCGCCTTCATAGCCTTCTTGAGGGGGCCCGCCTTCTGCTTCGCGATCCTCGCCCCGGCGTTGACCTTCGACTCCATGGCCTTTTTGATCAGGCCCTTCGCCGCCTCCACCTGTCCCAGGGTGATCGCGCCCCGCGCCTGGGCGTCCCGCTCCTTGGCCTTCTGCAGGTCCTTCTTCGCCCCCTTGACGGCCGCGGGCTTGAGCCCCGCCTGCGTCAACTGGTCGGGGGTGAGAGCGTCGAGGGCGGCGACCGCCTCGTCGATCCGCTGCTCCGCCGCCTGCAGCATGGAAGTCGCGGTGCCGGTCCCCGGCGGCATCATGGCGAGCGCGTCCAGGGCGTCCTGCTCCGCCTTCGCCGCGGCGTCGAGCTTGTCCCGGAAGGGCTGCGTGACCTCGTGGACCGCCCCCTCGGCCTTCCCCCCGCCCGTGATGACGGTGACCCCCTGCCCGTCCACCTCGTGCCCGAACTCGATCGTGTGGGGGAGCGGGGCGGCGGGGTTCCCGACGCCCGGGAACTGGCCGACCTGGGTCCAGGTCGCTGCCGCCGCGCCTCCGTCCCCGAGGAGGAAGGTGAGGTCGTTGCCGACCTGCTCCAGCCGCAGGCCCACCGCGCTGCCCGCGGGCCCGGGCGTGACAGGGAACTGCATGACGGCGGAGACCCCCGAGTTGCTGTAGGTGATGTAGTTCACGGCGGTGATCGGGTTCCCCGCCGAGGAGGCGGGCCAGACCTGGATCCCGAACTCCTCGAGCCGCTCGAGGCCCGCCTTCCGGAGCTGCGCCGAAGACAGCCCCAGGAAGTTCATCTGGAGGAAGACGGCGCCGTAGACGAGGGCCGGGTCGGGGAACCACATGCTCGAGGTGGCCGTGACGTCCCCGTGCGAGGCCTCGGGCGTGTACAGCACCCATCGGGCGCCGGGTCCCCTGCCGGTGACCCAGATCTGCCCCTTCTCCGCGTCCGCCGCGAGGAGGGCATTCTTGAGGATCTTGATGAGGAGGTTGGTGACGAAGTCCTGGACCTCGAAGGGGCCGGGTCCGGGCGGAGGAGGACACAGGATGTCCCGGGGAGGCGAGATCATCTGGGCGAAGAGCTCGTACCCGGAGCTGGGGGCGAACCTGGGTGCGTAGCCCGAGGCCGGCGGTCCCGCCAGCAGGAGTCCCCCTCCCAGCGCGACCGCCGCGACCCGCCGCGTCCACCGCGTCCCCATGGTCCTGCCCTCCCCGGCCCGCGCGGCGTGCGCCCGCGGGGGCCGGCGGGAATCCTAGGCGCCCGCGTCGCGGCCGGTCAATGGGGCCGTGGCGGCGCGGTCACTTCCTCCCCCCCCGCTCTTGGGGAAGGGCGCTCCGGGGCGGTAGGCTCCCCCCATGGCCGCGCGCGAGACGCTGGAGGTGGACGTCCTCTTCGTGGGGGCGGGGCCGGCGTCGCTGGCCGGGGCCTGGCACCTGGCCTCGCTCGTGAAGGCTGAGAACGCGCGCATCGCCAGGGAGGGCGGCACGCCGCTCGCGCCCTCCATCTGCGTCATCGAGAAGGCGAGCGAGATCGGCTTCCACGCGCTCTCGGGCGCGGTGCTCGACCCGCGGGCGCTCCGGGAACTCTGGCCGGACTTCGAGGCGCGCGGCTGCCCGCTCGAGTCCCCGGTCGTCGAGGACGAGACCTGGTTCCTCACGCGGAAAGGGAGGTGGCGGCTCCCCTGGACCCCGCCGCCGCTGCGCAACCACGGGAACTTCGTCGCCTCCCTGTGCAAGGTCGTCCGCTGGATGGCCGCGCAGGTGGAGGCGCAGGGAGGCGTGGACCTGTTCGCGGGGTTCGGGGCGCACGAGCCGCTCGTGGAGGACGGGAAGGTCGTCGGCGTCCGCTGCGGCGCCAGGGGGATCGGGAAGGACGGGAAGCCGAAGGACACCTTCGAGGCCGGTGTGGACATCCGGGCCAGGCTCACCATCCTCGGCGAGGGTCCGCGCGGGACCCTGACGAAGATCCTCACGCGGCAGTTCCGCCTCGACGAGGGGCGCAACCCGCAGGTCTACGCCATCGGCGTCAAGGAGGTCTGGCAGCGGCCGAAGGGGAGCGTGAAGCCCGGCCGGGTCGTCCACACGATGGGCTGGCCGCTCGACCGCGACACCTTCGGCGGGGCCTTCCTCTACACGATGGGCGGGGACCTGGTGGACCTGGGGCTCGTGGTCGGGCTCGACTACCTCGACCCGCACCTCGACCCGCACGGGCTCTTCCAGCGCCTGAAGACCCACCCCGCGGTGCGCGAGGAGCTGCGCGACGGGAAGATGGTCCACTACGGGGCGAAGGCGCTGCCCGAGGGGGGCTGGTACGCCATCCCGAAGGCGTTCCTCCCCGGCTGCCTGATCATCGGGGACGGGGCCTCGCTCCTCAACCCGATGCGCCTCAAGGGCATCCACACCGGGATGAAGTCCGGGATGATCGCGGCCGAGGTGGCGCTCGAGGCGCTCCTCCAGGACGAGTTCACCGGGGACTTCCTCCGCCGCTACGAGGAGCGGGTGAAGGCCTCCTGGATCGGCGAGGAGCTGCGCTCCTCCCGGAACTTCCACGCGGGGTTCGAGAAGGGGTTCTGGCGCGGGATGCTCAACGCCGCGGTCATGACGCTGAACGGCGGGAAGGGGTTCGGGGAGCGCACGGGGCTCCGCGCGGGGCACGAGCGCATGCGGAAGCTCGCCGAGCACTTCGGGGCGCGCGTCCCCGAGTTCGCGCGCGACCGCTACGACGGCACGCTCACCTTCGACCGGGTCACGGACGTCTACGCCTCGGGGACGAAGCACGAGCAGGACCAGCCGTCGCACCTGCGCGTGGCGGACACGGAGCTCTGCGCCACGCGGTGCGCGACGGAGTACGGGAACCCCTGCACGCGCTTCTGCCCGGCGGCGGTCTACGAGATGGTGGAGGACGCCGGGAAGCCGGGCCGCCGGCGCCTCCAGATCAACTTCGAGAACTGCGTGCACTGCAAGACCTGCGACATCATGGACCCCTACGAGGTCATCACCTGGGTTCCCCCCGAGGGCGGCGACGGGCCGCGCTACGCGAACCTCTAGTGACGGGAGGGCCGATGGGCCGCGGACGCCGCCTCGCCTTCGCCGGCCTCGCGCTCGCCGCGGGGGCCGTGGCACCGGCGGCGGCCTTCCCGGCCGCCGAGCCCTTCCGCATCGCCTTCGTCGGCCCCCTCGAGGGGCCGCTCGCGGCGTCGGCGAGGGAATCCCTGGAGGGGCTCCGGCTCCTCGTCGTGGCGCGCAACGCCGCGGGCGGGCTCGGAGCCCAGAAGCGTCCCGTGGAACTCCTGTCGCTGGACGACGGCGACGACCCGGCGGGCTCCGGGGCGGCGCTGGATCGCGCGGCGAAGGAGAAGGTGGACGCGATCGTGGCCGCGCCGACGGGGCGCACCGTGGACGCGCTCGTCGCACGGGCCCGCGCGGGGCGCACGCCGGTCCTCCTCGTCGGCGCCGCCGCGGCGCCCCCCACGCTCGACCCCGCGTCGCCGGTGTTCTCCCTGGTGCCGTCCCCCGTGGACGAGGCGCTGGCGCTGGCGGGCCTCCTCGCGCTGCGCTCGCGGAAGCCGCTCGTGGGGATCTCGGGCGACACGCTCCACCCGGGACTCCTCGTCGAGGACACGGCCCCGGCGCGGGCCCTGGCCGACGCCCTGGAGAGGAACCTCGGCGTCGCGCAGAAGTCCGCGGGGCGGGTCCTCGTCCCGCCGCGCGGGCGCCCCGCGGCGGACGCCCTCGCGGGGCTCCGGAAGGCGGGCTGCGACCGGCTCGTCCTCGTCGGGGAGCCCGACCTGGCCGACGCCGCCGCCGACGCGCTCGCGGCCGCGGGCTGGCGCGTCCCGGTCCTCGCCTCCGCGGGCGTCCTCTCCGGCGCCGCCGCCTCCCTCCGCGACGGGCGCCTGAAGGACGCCACGCTGCTGGCGGCCCTCCCGCAGCGGGTGCTGGAGCCCCCGAAGTCCCTGGCCTCGGCCCACGGGCGCGCGCACCCCGGCGAACTCCCCGGCCCCCGCACCGTCCTCGGGTGGATGGCCGGGGACCTCGTCCTCGCGGCCGCCGAGACGGCGAAGCCCCCGCGCGAGGCGGGGCTCACGGCCGCCCTCCGCGAGCAGCGCTACGGCATGGGGGAGGCGGGCACGACGGTGTTCGACGAGACCGGCCGCGCGACGCTGTTCCGGTTCGCCCCCTGGCGGGTCGGGGAGAAGGGGCCCGAGGCGTGCAACCCGAAGTTCCTCCCGCAGGCGGACGCGGGGCCTCTCCTGGGGATGCGGCCGCCCTCGCGGGCCGCCCCGGCGACGCCCGGGAAGGTCGTCTGGATCACGTTCGGCGACGAGAAGTCCCGCGACCCGCGGAGCATCGAGGCGGACCTCGCGGTCCTGGGCCTCGCCGCGGGGGGAGCCCCGGGGGACGCGGAGCGCGCCGTGGAGGACGAGCTCCTCGCCCGCACCCTCGGGAAGCTGAACGTCCTGTTCCTCAAGGAGTACGACGGCACGCCCGTGCCCGGCGTCTCCTTCGACATCTCCTTCACGGCCGAGCGGCCGGCGGACCTGGAGAAGGGGCGCCTCTGGACGGCGCTCGTCGCCGGCGTCGGCCCCCCGGCGCGCAAGGGCGGGAGCCACTACCCGGGGGAGGGGAGCATCTCGATCCACTCCTCGTGGCTCACCCGGAACCTCCCCTCGCTCGCCCGCGGGCGGGTCTTCCCCCCGCTCGGGGCCGGGGACCTCCCCTACCTCCGGGGCGCCTACCCCTGGGCCGAAACCGTGGAGGAGAACCAGCGCTCCGACGGCATCCGCAGCCTGGTCGATGCCCTCGCCGGGGCCTTCGCGATGAAGGGGGCCAAGGAGCTGGGGCAGCTCGCGGGCCTCGCCCTCGACCGCGGGCCCGACATCCGCTCCGTCATGAACGTGGACGGCGGCGAGGGGCTCCGCGAGACCCAGCTCCACTTCACGGCGAAGGACGCGAAGGCCCTGGAGAGGACGCTCGGCCGCTGCGCGGGGAGGTAGGATCGGGGGCTCCCGGGTCGTCCAACAGCGGGGCACGCAGGAGGTCCTCCCGATGCGCCGTCTACGGTCCGCTCTCGTCGCGCTCGCCGCGCTGGCCGCCGCGGGGGCCCCGCCGGCGCTCGCCGCCGACCCCCCGCCCACCCTCACGCAGGTCTCCCCGAACCGGGGGACCACGGTGGGCGGGACGGTGGTGACGATCACCGGGACGAACTTCAACACCCTCAACCCGGCCGCCATGAGGGTGAAGTTCGGGGAGACCGTGGCCGCGGGGCCGGTGACCGTCCTCTCCCCGACGCAGCTCACCGTGGCCACGCCCGCGCACCTCCCGGGCGCGGTGGCCGTCCTGGTGACGAACACGGACGCGGTCCCGCCCGACTCCCCCGCGCTGACCCCCGGCTACACCTACGTGTTCCCGTCCTACGCCTGGGTCCCGCGCGCGAACGCGTCGGCCACGGGGGGGAACCCGGGGGGCTTCGACCTCTCCGTCGTGGACGTGGCCAACCGGGTCCTCGTGGGGAGCCTCGACCTCAACCCCGCGGACCCCGACCTCCCGGACGACGACGCCTGGCGGCCGACGCAGGTCCTGTTCGACACGGCGGGGACGCACGCCTTCGTGGCGACGGCCGGCACGCCGGGGACCCTCGACTCGCAGAAGGTCTTCATCGTGAAGACGGCGCGGGCGGTCGGGCTCGAGGCCGGGAACCCGGTCCTCTCCGTCATCGACACCGACGGGAACCCGGCGAGCATCGCGCTCTCCGCCGACGGGAACCGGCTCTTCGTCGCGGACGCCGGCTCCTGGGCGGCCTCCTCGACGCTGCTGCCGAACGGGACCTTCCGGGGCTACGACGTGACCGACCGCGCCGCCCCGGTCGCGCTCGCGGGCACGCCGGGGACGCTCGGCGTCCTCCCGGTGCTGCACTACGACTTCGCCTCGCGCACCTCCTGGGGGACCAACTCCTCCTTCCGGGGGGTCGTCCTCTCCAAGTCGGGCCGGACCCTCGTGACCAACACCCTCTCCCATTCGATCTCCAGCGCGGACCTGGGGACCCTGGCCGTCGAGGCGACCCGGGACGTGGGGGTGTCCGGGGGAGGCCTGATCCAGCTCACCGTCTCCCTCGGGTCCCCGTTCAGCGACGACTTCCTCTACGTCCAGACCACGGACGTGCTCACCGGGGCCGCGGACTACTACGTCCACCGCGTCTCCACGGGGGACATCATCCCGAAGGGCCGTGTCGCCACCGCGATGAACCTCCTGCTCGCCTGGCCGCACCCGGACGGGCAGAGCCTCGTCACGGTGCCCTCCGACACGGCCGAGGTCGTCTCCTGGAACCCGGCGACGGGCAGCGCGGCGCGCCGCACGGCCATCGGGGGCGGCGCGACGCCGCCCGCGCTGGGCTTCAACGACGTGACGGGGCTCTTCTACGCGCGGGAGGCCGACGGGGGCTGGACCGTCCTCTCGGTCGCGCCGACCGCGGGGGCGGCGCCCGTGGTCGCGGCCACGGTGGTGGACGCGGTGGGATACTCCTCGTTCCGCGTGGTGAGGGACGGGACGGAGCTCGTGGCGACCGCGGCCTCGGAGCTCGGCGTCCTCGACGGACTGACCACCACGACGACCAAGCACCAGGTGGTGGCGACGATCCCTCTGCCGGTGCGCCCGAACGGGGGGCCGGCGTTCCCGCAGCCGGCCATCGGGAGCGCCTCGCCCCGGACCTTCTCGACGGCCCCGGGCGGCGGCGGGCCGGTGGTCCTCCTCCCGCTGGCCGGCTCCGAGTTCGCGGGCACGGACGCCCCGCCGACCTTCGAGTTCGACCCGGCCGCGGCGGGCGCGGTCTCCTACTTCGAGCTGGAGCTCGGGTCGCAGCCCGACTTCATCCTCGGCCCCGGCGCGGTCCGCGTCCGCCAGCACGTCCCCTCGGGCGACACCGAGGCGACGCCCACCGCGGAGGCCTGGAGCCGCGTCCTGCGCGCCGCCGGCGGGACGGTCGCCCGGCCCTTCTTCGCGCGGGTGAACGCCGTCCTCCGGGGCGGGGAGCGCGCGTACGGGGACCCCGTGCGGCTGACCCTCCTCGGCGCCGTGCCGCCCGTGGCGGTGTCGCCCGCGGACGCCAGCCCGGCGAGCGCGACCACCCCACCGACCTTCGTCTTCGACCGTGCGGGGAACGTCCGCACCTGGCTCGAGCTGGCCGGCCCCGGCGGGTTCGACGGCGACCGGCTCGACCGGATCCGCCTGGACCCGGCGCCCGGCGGCGACCCGATCTCGTTCACCCCGTCCGCCCGACGCTGGCAGGCCGCGGTGCGCCGCGCCGGGGGCGGACCGGTGACGATCTCCTGGCGCGTCCTGGGCCGCGACGTCCTCGGGCGGGAGACGACCACGGCGGTACGGGCGCTCCTGATTCCGTAGGCCACCCAAGGGGTCAGACCCCGCTCGCGACCGGCGGTACGGACACTGCTGATCCCCTAGCCCAACTTCCGCAGTTCAACGGGGCCGGATCAGTTCTGACAGGGGTTTA
>CAZKTF010000115.1:0-10904 GCA_964555565.1 uncultured Planctomycetota bacterium
CGGCGACCGCGGTCGGGCAGGGGCTGGGGGCGCGCGACCCGCCGGGCGCCGCGCGCGCCGCCTGGTGGGCCACGGCGCTCGGGCTCCTGACCATGGCCGCGGCGGGGGCCCTGTACTACGCCTTCGCCCCCGGCGTCGTCGGCTGCGTCGCCCACCTCGGCAGCGGCGAGGCGGGGGACGCCGTCCAGCGGATCGGCGTGCTCTACCTCCGGACCATCGTGTTCGCCTACCCGGCGATCGCGCTGGCCGTGGTCCTCTCCCTGGCCATGGCGGGCGCCGGGAGCTTCCTGGCCGCGCTCCTCCTCGAGGGATCGGTCCTGGTCGCGGTCCAGGTCCCGCTCCTCCTCGCCTTCGCCCCGGGAGGCCCCGGGTCCGACCCCGCGCCGCTCTGGTGGGCCGTGGTGGCGAGCCAGTGGCTCCTCGCCGCCGTGTACGTGGTCCTGTTCCTCCACGGCGGGTGGAAGCGGAAGATGGTCTAGCCCGACCTATTCACGAGGGCCCGCGGTCCCGCGGCGTCCTCGCGCCGATCCCTGCGTCGGGTCGCGCGGGTCGCGGCCTGCGGCCGCTCCCGCGCTCCGCCTCGCCTACCCTCATGGGGTATGTCTTCGGCGGCCCTCCTTGGTCTCGGCGTGATGCCGCTCGCGGGACAGCCTGTCCTGCCTCCGCGACCTTCCGGCTCCTCGTAGGCCCTCATGCCCTCGCGTCCTCCTGGCCACTCGCGCGAACCCTCATGAATAGGGCGGGCTAGAACCGCCTCCTCTCGTTCCCCGGGTGCGGGAACGATAGACTCCGCTCCTCCGCCATGGATCCCCACCGCGCGTCCGCCCGACGACCCGCCGGGGAGAAGGTCGAGAAGACCGAGCGACTCCTGAACCTGGTCTCCTGCCTCCTCGCCGCGCGCACCCCGGTCCCCTTCGGCGAGATCCGGGGGAAGGTGGTGGGCTACGACGACGGCGCGGACGACGAGGCCATGGAGAAGCGGTTCGATCGCGACAAGGCGGAGCTCCGGGCCCTCGGCGTGCCCATCGACTACGTCCCGATGGACGCGCTCGGGAACTCCGGCTACTCCATCCGGAAGGACCGGTACTTCCTCCCCGAGATCCGGCTCACGGGGGACGAGGCGCTCGTGCTGTCGGTCCTGCACCGGATGGCGACCCACGACGGCGCGGCCACGGGCCCGAACCTCCTCTCGGCCCTCCAGAAGGTGAGCGCCGACAGCCCGCTCGGGGAGACCCTCCGGTCCTCCCCGACGGAGCAGCACGCCTTCGGCCTCCGGCCGGGGCGCGGCGGGCAGGCGGAGCACGAGAACCTGGAGACGCTCACGGGCTCGGTCCTCCGCAGCCGCCCGGTCCGCTTCCTCTACTACGGGATCGGCCGGGACCGCGTCCTCGATCGCGAGGTGGAGCCCTGGGGCCTCGGCTACCACCGGGGCCGCTGGTACCTGGCGGGCCGCGACCGGCTCCGCGGCGCGGTGCGCTCCTTCCGCCTGGACCGGATCCGCGGCCGGGTGCGGACGCTCCCGGGCGACCCGGTGCAGGTCCCGAAGGACTTCGACGTCCAGGACCACGTGGGGCGCTCCCCCTGGGAGTACGAGGAGGGGCGGCCCGCGCCCGCCTCCATCCGCTTCGACCCCGCGGTGGCCTGGATGGTCAAGGAGAACCTCCGGCGCGGCGAGGCCTGGAAGGACGAGCCCGGCGGGGGCGGGGTCCTCACGCTCCGGGCCACGCGCGCGGAGCCGGTCATCCGGTTCGCCCTCAAGCACGGCCGGCTCGCCCGGGTGGTGGGGCCCCGGGCCCTCAAGGCGCACTACCAGGCCCTCCTCCGCCGCACCCTCGCGCTCCACGAGGGGCCCCCGACGAAGGACGTCGGGGCCCGGCGGGGCCGGGAAGGGAGGCGTCGTGCCGGCGCCGCTTGAGAGGCTGCGGCGCGCCCTCACGCTGATCCCCCTCCTCCAGCGCCGCCAGGGGATGACGGTCCCGGAGATCGCGCGCTACGCGGGGGTCTCCCCCCGCGAGGTGACCGAGGAGATCCGGGACCTCGTGATGATGGTCGGCGTGCCGCCCTACTTCCCGCACAACTACATCGGGTTCTACCTGGACGGGGACCGGGTGTTCCTGCGCTTCGCGGAGCACTTCCGGCGGCCGGTGCGGCTCACCCTCCCGGAGGCGCTCTCGCTCACCCTCGCGCTCCGGGCCCTCGAGGGGGCCCCGGCGGGGGCCTCCGGGTCCTTCACCCCCGCCATCGAGGGCCTGCGCCGGAAGATCCGCGGGGCCCTGGCCCCGGAGGACGCCCGGAGCCTGCGCGCCGCGGAGCGGCGGATCGCCGCCCACCGCGGCCCCGGGGCGGCCGCGGCCCGGCGCCTGGACCGGATCCGCGAGGCCATGGCGCGGCTCCGCCAGGTGCGGATCGAGTACTTCTCCTCGCACCGCGGGGCCCTCACGACCCGCGTCGTGCACCCCTACGGCCTCGTGGAGCAGGGCGGGGACTGGTACTGCGTGGCCCACGACACGGTCCGGGGCCGCGAGGTCCCCTTCCGCGTGGACCGGATCCGCTCCGTGGAGATGCTCCCCGAGGGCTACCAGGTCCCCGCCACCTTCGACGCGGCCCGCTTCCGCTCCCCGGAGCGGTTCCGCCCGACCGGCGAGGAGCTCCAGGTCCGGATCCGCTTCGACTCCGAGGTGGCGCGCTTCGTCCGCGAGGAGGCGAGCCCCCGCGACCTCGAGGAGCTCCCCGACGGCGGCGTCGTGCGCCACATGCGCTCCTCCTCCATCCAGTGGGTCGTGGGCCAGGTGCTCCGCCACGCCCCCCACGCGGAGGTCCTGGAGCCGGCCGAGGTCCGGGCCGCGGTGGCCGAGACCTGCCGCGGGGTCCTCCGCCCCCGCGCGCGTCGGAGGTGAGCGTGGAGGTCCGCGCCTCGAAGAGGGTCGCCTCGCTCGGCGCCTACGCCTTCGCCGAGGTCGATCGGGCCGTCGAGCGGCTGCGGTCCGAGGGGGTGGACGTCATCGACTTCGGGGTGGGGGACCCCACCGACCCCACGCCGGCCCTCGTGCGAGAGGCCGGGCGGCGGGCGGTGGACGCGCGCGCCCGCGCGGGCTACCCGTCCTACGCGGGCGACCCGGGCTTCCGGGAGGCCGCCGCGGCCTGGATGCGGCGGCGCTTCGGGGTCTCCCTCGACCCGGCCACCGAGGTGACCAGCACGATCGGGTCGAAGGAGGCGGTCTTCCACTTCCCCCTCGCGCTCCTGGACCCCGGGGACCTGGTCCTCTGCCCGAGCCCGGGCTACCCGCCCTACGCGCGCGGGACGCTCTTCGCCGGGGGGGTCCCCTGGTTCTACCCGGTGCGGAGGGAGGACGCCTGGCTCCCGGACCTCCGCCGGATCCCGGAGGAGGTGGCGCGGCGGGCGCGCATCCTCTGGGTGAACTACCCGAACAGCCCGAGCGGGGCGGTGGCGCCGCTCTCCTTCCTGCGGGAGGCCGCGGACTGGTGCCGGCGCCGCGGGATCCTCCTCGCCTCCGACGAGGCCTACTCGGAGTTCCACTTCGGGGACGAGCCGCCCCCGGGCGCGCTCCAGTGCGGGAGCGAGGGGGTCGTGGCGTTCTTCTCCCTTTCCAAGCGGTCCACCATGACCTGCTGGCGCGTGGGCTGGGCCGCCGGGGACGCGCGGGCCATCGCGCTCCTCCGCAAGGTGAAGACGAACATCGACTCCGGGACCCCGACCTTCATCCAGGACGCGGCCGCGGCGGCGCTCGGCGACGAGGCCCACGTGGAGGCCATGCGCCGCGAGGTCCGGGCCCGCCGGGACGTCCTCTGCGGGGCGCTCCGCGGGGCGGGCCTCGCGGACTGCACCCCGGCCGCCACGCTCTACGTCTGGCAGCGCGGCCCCGAGGGGATGCCCTCGGCCGAGTTCGCGAAGCGCCTCCTCGACCCCGCCGTGGCCCTCGTCACCACGCCCGGGGCCTGGATCAGCGACCCCCTCGCGGACGGGACCAACCCCGGCGAGGGCTACGTCCGCTTCGCGCTCGTCCCCTCCCTCGAGGACACCCGCCGCGCCGCGGAGCGGCTCCGGGCGCTCCGGCTGTGACGGGCGGGCAGCGCGGGTAGCATGGGCTCGATGCGGCCGACCCTCGCCCTCGCCCTCCTCCTCGCCCTCGGGGCCGCCCCCGCCCGGGCCGAGGACCCGCCGCCCGCCCCGCCCGTCCCCCCCGCGGGGACCGCCCCGGAGGTCCCGCCCGCGCTGAAGGACGCCGCGAAGGCCCTGGCCGCGGGGCGCTACGAGGACGCCGCCCGGGCCTACCGGGAGGCCGCGAAGGACGCGGGGGTCGCCGGGGCGGCGCGCGCGGGGCTGGCCCGGGTCCTCCGCACCACGGGGAAGCTCCCGGAGGCGCTCGTCGAGGCCCGCCTCGCGGTCTCCGCCGCTCCCGGGGACCCGGCGGTCCTGGCCCTCCAGGGGACGCTCGAGTTCGAGACGGGGGAGCTGGACGCCGGGGAGGCGACCCTCCGCCGCGCCGTCGGGGGGGCGCGGGCGAGCGCGGTCGCGCGCACCGCGCTGGGCGACGTCCTCCGCGCGCGGGGGAAGCGGGAGGAGGCCCTCGGGGCCTACGTCGAGGCCAACGACCTCTGGGCCGAGGAGACGGTGAGCGCCCCGGAGGACCTCGTCGCGGCCGCCCGCGCGCGGTTCGCGATCTTCGAGCTGGACCGCAGGACCCACCTGAAGCTCCAGGCGACGATGGGGATCCTGGGCGAGGCCGCCCGCGCCGGGAGCGAAGAGGCCGTCCTGGAGATGGCCCGCGCCTTCACGAAGAACGACGACACGAAGATGGTGCCGAACACCGTCCGCCCGCTCCTCGATCGCAACCCCGGCCACCCGGAGGCGCTCCTCGCGGCCGCCGAGGCGAAGGTCCGGCGGTTCGAGCTCGGGGAGGCGGCGGAGATGGCCGAACGCGCGCTCCGGACCGACCCGACCCACCCGGGGGCCGTCGAGATCCTGGCGCTCCGGCGCCTGGGGGACGGGGACGACTCGGCGGCGGCCGTGCTCCTCGACCGGGGGCTCGCCGCCCGGCCGCGCCACCGCGCCCTGCTGGCGCTGCGGGCGATCCCGCGCTACCTCACGGGGGACCGCGCGGGGCACGAGGCCGCGATGAAGGGGGTCCTCGCCCTCGACCCCGCCTTCGGACGGGGGTGGCTCCTCCTCGCCCGCGTCCTCGAGGACCGCCGCCGGTTCGCCGAGGCCGCCGACGCGGCCCGCCGCGCCCTGGCGGCGGACCCCGGGGACCCCGAGGCCTGGTTCTCCCTCGCCCGCAACCTCATGAACCTCGGGCAGGAGAAGGAGGCGCGCGAGGCGCTGGTGAAGTCGGACGCCGCGGACGCGTTCCGGGACATCTTCCGCGAGAACTTCCACGCGGTCCTCGACGAGGTGGACACCTACGCCGGGGGCAAGACCGCGCACTTCGACCTCCGGATCCACCTGGAGGAGGACCCGGTCCTCCGGCCCCTCTACGAGGAGGCGCTCGAGGAGTCCTGGCGCGTCTTCGTCGAACGCTACGGGTTCACGCCGCAGACGCCGCTCCTGGCCGAGGTCTTCCGGCACGCCGACGACTTCTCCGCCCGCACCCTCGGGATCCCCGGCTTCGGCGCCATCGGGGCCTGCTTCGGGAGGGTGATCACGCTCGACTCCCCGGCGGCCCTCGGCCCGAACTTCTTCTCCTGGCGGAACACGGCCCACCACGAGATGTCCCACGTCTTCACCCTCCAGATGAGCGCGGGCCGGGTGCCGCGCTGGCTCACGGAGGGCCTCGCCGTCCTCGAGGAGAGGCGCGGGACCCGGGGCAGCGAGCGCCACATGGAGCGGGAGCTGGTCAGCGCCGTCGCCAACGGGGACGTGCCGAAGCTCCGGGACCTCAACGGGCAGTTCATGGGGCCCAGCATCCTCTGGGCCTACTACCTGAGCGGCACGCTCTGCGGGTGGATGGAGCAGGAGTACGGCTGGCCGAAGGTCCTGGCGCTGGTGCGGGCCTACGGGGAGGACCTCGACACGCCCGCGGCCGTGCGCCGGGCCCTCGGCGTCTCGCCCGAGGAGCTGGACCTCGCCTTCCTCGAGCACCTCCGGGGAGTCACCGCCGCGTGGAAGGTCCGCCCGATCTGGAGCGACGCGATGCTCCGGAAGTTCCGCGACCGGAGCGCGGCGGACCCGAAGGACCTGGAGGCCCACCTGGGCTACGCCGAGGCCTGCCTCCGGCGCAACCGCACGCTCGACGCGGGCACCGCGCTCGCCCGCGCGCGCGCCGTGGCCCCGGAGGACCCGCGGCTCCTCGAGTACCGCGCGCGCCTCACCCTGGCCTCGGAGAGGAAGCCGGACCGGGGGATCGCGCTGCTGCGCGAGGCGCTCGCGAAGGGGCAGGACCACTTCGACCTCCGGATGACGCTCGCCCGCGCGGACGAGGTCGCCGGGGACGCGGAGAAGGCGATGGAGCACTACCGCAGGGCGAAGGGGCACTTCCCGCCCGCGGCGGGGGAGGGGAGCCCGCGCCCCGAGCTCGTGCGGCTCCTGCTCGCCGCGGGGCGCGAGGAGGAGGCGACCCGCGAGCTCGAGGAGGACGTGGCGCTCGTCCTCGACGACGTGAAGGGACGCCTCGACCTCGCCTCCGTCTACGAGGAGCGGAAGGACTGGGCCTCCGCTGCGCGCGTCCTCCGCGAGGTCCTGGAGGTGCGGCCGATCCCGGGCGCGCCGGGCCCGAGGGGGAGCTTCTTCCCGCAGGCGTGGGAAGTCCATCGCCGTCTCGGCGCCGCGCTCGCGGCGCTCGGCCGTCCCGCGGAAGCCGCGCGGTCCTTCCGGCTCGCGGCCCTCGTCGCGCGCGACATGAAGCCGAAGCTCCCGCCCGCGGCAGTGGCGGAGATCCTCGTGGAGGAGGCGCGCGCGGCGCTCGACGCGGGGGCGAAGGAGGACGCCCGCGCCGCGCTCCGCGAGGCCCTACGTCTGGACCCCCTCCAGAAGGAAGCCCCGGAGCTGCAGAAGCGCCTCGGGGACTGAGGTTGTTCACCGGCCTCCCGCGGGCCTCTCTCCCTCGGAATCCCGCCCTCCGGGGCCCGACTTTCCACAGAGGGGGAACGGGTCGGGCCTCCCGGCGGCCGCGGAGGTCTTCCCCGGGGGGCTGATATCGATCCTTTGCGAAACGGGCCGGGCCGAGCCCGGAGTTCTCCCCCGAAGGGAACGCCCGTCAAGAAACCGCGAGGATCCCCGCGGACTGCCATTCTGGCAGCACCCCCTTATCCACACGGTTTCCACGAGCGGCGGGGCGTGAAACGACCGCGCGCCGCCGATACGGCCTGTAGACTGCGCCCGGTGCAGACCGGCAAGTTCATCGTCCTGGAGGGACCTGACGGGTCCGGCAAGTCCACGCAGGCGACTCTCCTGTTCGGCCGGCTCCGCGAGGCCGGCCATCCCGTCACGCACCACAGGGATCCCGGCACCACGGACATGGGGGAGTCGATCCGCAGGATCCTCCTCGACCCGGCAGTCGGCGCCCTCGACAGTCGCACCGAACTCCTCCTGTTCCTGGCCGCCCGCGCCCAGATGGTCGCCGAGAGGATCCAGCCCGAACTGGCCGAAGGGAGGATCGTCCTGTGCGAGCGATTCCTGCTCTCGACGGTCGTCTACCAGGGACACGCACTGGGGGTCGCTCCGCCCGAGGTCATCTGGACTCTGGGCAGGTTCTCCACCGGAGGCCTGGAGCCCGATCTGACCGTCATCCTGGACGTCGATCCGGCCGAGGGTTTCGCTCGCAAGATCCCCCTGCTCGTCGAGACCGCAGCCACTCTCGATCGGATCGAGTCGCGTGACCACGACTTCCACGCCCGTGTCCGCAACGGGTACATCGCGGAGGCAGCGAAGGACCCGACGCACATGGTCATCCTCGGATCGCGCCCCATCGCGGAGATGCACTCCGCGATCCTCGAGCAGGTGAATCGTGTCCTGGCCCGCCGGTGACCTGGCCGCGGTCCGGATCCTGAGGACCGCGGTGGCCGCGGGGCGCTGGGCGCGGCCCTTCCTCCTCGCGGGGCCCGTCGGCGGGGCGCGGGAGGAGTCCGCCGAGGCCTTCGCGCGCGCGGTCCTCTGCGCGGCGCCGCCGCGGCCCGGCGAGGCCTGCGGTACCTGCGGGGCCTGCGGGCGCGTGGCGCGGGACCTCCACCCCGACCTCCACCGGCTCGTCGCCGCCAGGGACCGCGTCCGGCTCGGCGTGGACCCGGTGGAGTCCCTCCAGGGGCGCCTCGCGCTGAAGCCCCTGGAGGGGCGGGGCGCCGTGGTGGTGGTGCCGGACGCGGAGCGGATGACCGGGCAGGCGCAGAACTCCTTCCTCCGGACCCTCGAGGAGCCGCCGCCGCGCACCGCCCTCCTGCTCCTCACCGCGGCGCCGCGGGGGCTGCTCGCGACGGTCCGCTCCCGCTGCGTCACGGTGCGGTTCCCGCCGGCCCCCGCGGCCGCCTTCGACGCGGCCGCCGAGGAGGCGGGGCTCCCCGCGGCGGCCGCGGCCCTCGTCCTCGCGTTCCGCCCGCGGGAGCCGCGGCGGGAGGACCCGCTCGCCGGGGCGGGGGAGTCCCTCGCCTGGGTGCGCGGCGGCGGCAGGGACCTGGAGTCCCAGCGGGCCCGCCTGCGCGCCCTCCTGAGGCTCCTCCTCGCGGCGCACTCCGCGGCGGCCGCGGGGACGCCGGTCCCCGGGGGAGTCCCGCCCGCGGGGTACGATGGGATGGGGCGGGAGGCCCTGCGGGCCCGCCTGCGGGCCCTCGAGGAGGCGCGCGAGCGGGTGGAGCGCTTCGTGGACCCCGGGGGGGTCCTCGAGGCCCTCGCCGTCGCCTTCGAAGGGGCCGATCGGCGGCCCGGGCCTTCAGCGGCGGCCCCGTCCGGCCGAGAATAGGTGGATATGCCGACGATCGACCTCGAACGGAGCGTGCGGGAGGTCTGGAAGCGGGACCCCCGGTTCCGGCTCGAGGCCTACATGTTCGTCCTCGACGCCCTCGACCACGCCATGTCCGCCCGGGCCCGCGCGGCCGACCCCGGCGCGGCGACGCCCGGCCAGGCCGCACCCGAGGTCCCCCCGCCCGTCGAGGTCCCCGGCGTGCGCAGGGCCTCGGAAGGGGGGGGCGAGGCGGTGCCGCCCTGGAACGTGGGAGGACGCGACCTGCTCGAGGCGGCCCGGGACCTCGCCGTGGACCGGTTCGGGGCCCTCGCCGCCGAGGTCTTCGCCTCCTGGGGGATCCGCGCCACCGAGGACGTGGGGACCATCGTCTTCAACCTGGTGGCCGGCGGGATCCTCCAGAAGACCGCCACCGACTCGATGGAGGACTACAGGGGCATCTTCGACCTCGCGACGGCCTTCGAGCGCCGCTTCGCCGAGCGCCTGGCCTCGGAGCCCGTCCGCGTCGCGGCCCGGCGCCAGGGATAGCGGCCCGTGGACGCCCAGGAGGCCCGTCGCCGCACGCTGTTCCTTACCGTCGTCGCCGCGTCGGTCCTCTGGGTCCTCTACCAGGCGCAGGAGGCCGTGCTCCCCCTCGTCGTGGCCCTCCTCTGCGCCTACCTCCTGTTCCCCCTCGTCGTCCTCCTCCAGCGCAGGGGCTTCTCGCGGCTGATCGCGGTCTCGACCCTGTTCCTGCTCTTCTTCGGGGCCCTGGGGTGCGCGATCGGCCTGGCCCTCCCTCCGATCCTCAGCGAGGGGAGCGCCCTCCTCAGGCGGACCCTGGGCGAGCCGGGCCGCACGGAGGAGAACATCCATCGGATCATGAAGGAGACCGACGACCTCCCGCCCGAGGCGGCCGTGCCGCGGTTCCTCAAGGACAACCCCGGCTGGTCGCGCGGCGACTACGAGGACCGCTCCCTCTACTACCAGGACCGCAACGGGGACGGGCGCTTCGACCCGGGCTACGCCTTCAAGGCCGCGCTCGCGTTCTCCGGGAAGCTCCGCGAGTGGGGGCTGCCCCCCGAGGTCGCGGAGATGGCAGAGGACCTGGGGATCGAGGCGCTCCCGAAGGTCGCGGCGGTCCTGGCCGGGCGGTCCGGCGACGTGGCGAAGGGGGCGGTGAGCGTCCTCGGGACGACGCTCCGGGTCCTCGGCTGGCTCATCATCGTCCCGCTCTTCACCTTCTTCTTCCTCATGCGCCTGGAGGCGGTGTGGAACGCCTTCCAGCGCTACCTCCCGGGGACCCACCGCGAGCGCGTGGTGCGGGTCCTCGGGGAGATCCACCGCATGCTCCTCGGCTTTTTCCGCGGCCGTCTCCTCACGATGCTCCTCAAGGGCCTGTTCGTGGCGGCGGCGCTGCTCGCGGCGGGGGCCCCCTACTGGCCGGTCCTCGGCGCCGCCTCCGGCCTCCTCACCATCGTCCCGGTGGCGGGCGTTGTCCTGACCGCGGGCCCCGGGATCATCCTGGCCTACGCCGAGCGCGGGCCCAACGGGGCGCTCCTCGCCGCGGGGGTGTTCCTGGCGGCGGAGCTGGTGGAGGGGTACTACCTCATCCCGAGGCTCGTGGGCCGGGAGGTCGGGCTCGGGGCCATGGAGGTCATCGCGGCCATCCTCGTCGGGGCCGCCCTCCTCGGGCTCCTCGGCGTGGTCCTCGCGGTCCCCCTGGCCGCGGCGGTGAAGATCGTGTGGCGCGAGTACGTCCTCCCCGACCTCGAGGCCAAGGCCGCCGAGGCCCCGGGCCGCGGCAAGAAGTAGCCTCCGGGGCCCGCCATCCTCGACCTGGAGCCCGTCCTGCGCGTGCGCGGCGTCGTGGCCCGGGTCTCGTCCCGGGAGGACGGCCCGCTCGGGTTCACGGGGGCCCCGGACGCCGCGGAGGTCCGCGCGGCGCGCGCCCGCTTCCTCGGGGCGGCGGGGCTCGACCCCGCGGCCGCCGTGGCGACGCGCCAGGTGCACGGG
>CAZKTF010000116.1:0-10901 GCA_964555565.1 uncultured Planctomycetota bacterium
GCACCCCCCGAACCGGACAAATCCGTGAGCCCCTATGTCAGGAGGTCTGGAGTCCAACCCGGCCCGCTACCTCCGGCTGGTCCTCACGGTCACGGCGAACGGCGCGGTGGCGACCCTCTGGGCGAAGGCGGTCGCCCGGGACGCCTAGCAGGCGCCCCGCGGAGCCCGGCCCATGGAGGGGAAGGCCTTCGAGCCGTTCCCGAGGCAGGTCCTCGTCGGCAAGGCCTCGGGGACGGCGAGCTACTACTCGGAGATCTTCGACTCCCGGGACTGGGCGACGGTAACGTGGTGGCTGGAAGTCTACGCCAGCCTCCCCGCGACCGTGACCAACCCGGTGACCATGTACCTCCAGACGAGCGACGACCTTGGCCCGCACAACTGGGTGGAGCTCATCCCCGGCGGCGAGAGCCCGACCATCGGGACTATTGCAACGGGGGTCGCCGCGGGTGCTGGCCGGCACCTCCGAGTCCGAGTGGTCGTTGCGCAGGGAGAGACGGCGGCATTCGAGGTGCACGCCGTCGGGAGGCCCCATTGAACCAGGGGCGGTCGCTGGTACCGTGCCCACATGAGGAATGCTCCGTCCGCGCCAAGGCTAGCATCGGTCCGGAGACTTGGATCTCTAGGAGGCGTTAGGATTGCTGCAGAGACGACTCTGGCGACCGCAACCCGGGCCGGGTGAGCCCGAACGTGGGAGCGACCGCGATAGGCACGGCAGCCGGGTTCGGCCGCTGGCTAGTGACCTCCTGCCACTCGGCAGGCGGTACCTGGGGGGATGGATACTCGAGGATCTCGGAGACCCCGGACGGAGGAGAGATTGAGAATCCACGCACATTCGGGTCAAGGTCTTTCCGAACACGGGCAACTCGCACTCGTCGGATCGGCTGAACGCTTGGATGCAGCGGGGTTGCAGGAGATTCCCTCAACCACCGACCTTCACGACCTCGGGATGGAGTCAGTTGTCCTGCGTACGCTGGGAGGAGGAGGAGGCGGAGAAGGCGGCGGAGGAGGCGGAGGAGGGGGGCTACCGCCCGCGGGCGGACTCGGGGTCTCAATACCTTCGGTTACAGATACGGGTGCCGTTCTCGCGGATGACAAGAAACCGTACCGGGACCCCAACGGGGACATTTTCATCGGGCCTGAGTGGAACAATGCCCATCCCAAGGTGAAGAAGGTCGCTGAGCACATGGTTCCACCAAAGAGGCCGGGAGGAGGGGTGGATCTCCCTCCAGACAAGGAAAAGCGGTGGTGGGAGAAACTGTACGAATACACCCTCCTGACGATGACGCTAACGCAGAACGGAAAGCCACTAAAGGATGGTGACAAGGAGGTTGGAGAGGTCGAAGTTCCGGATGGCGTGAAGGAGGGGCCAGAGCCGCCAGCAAAGGGCTCCAAGGCCGGAGGAAAGGGCGTGTATATCAAGATTGCTGCGGTCAAGGCGGCGCTCAAGAAGAAGACTGGGAAGGACCTGCCGTTCAACGACATGCATAAGATAAAGTGTAAGGCGGATCCGGACAAGAAGCCGACGCCGCCAGCGGGGTCGGGCGGAAAGGAGCCGACAAAGGAGGAGAAGGAAAACTACTGGGTCGATAATAACGCATACGAGGCGGCAGAGGGAGGGTCGATGGGGAACTACGCCTGGTGATGTCGTGGAATGCGCAGATGGCTGGAGTGGTCCTCCTTCTCTGGCATTTCCATTTGGCTGCGGGATGTTCTGGAATACCGTCGCCGGCGGTGGCCGAGGCCGCGGCCGCTGAAACGATTCGTCTGGAAGCCACTCCCTCCCGGACCATGTTCTTGTGGCAGGATCCCGACGGCGGGCTGACTCCCGAGAAGGCACTCGAGGGCTTCCTGTCCGGCCTCGATCCGCGAGTAGTCCGCAGGCGGGAGGAGGCGGAGATCTTGATCTCCGGGCCGTTCGCCATGTCTCCGGCAGACATCCTCCTTCGCTGGCGGCGCGAATCACGATTGGGCGAGGAAGGCATCCTCCTGGAAGCAAGCAGTCCCGGAGGACGGCCGCAGGGCGGGGCCGACGACGTGGTCTGCGGACTGCGGGCATGGCTCTCCGTGCACGGCGTGCGATGGAGTGGCGGCCCGGTGACCGGAGTCAGGGCCTATCCGCATCTGGCGGGCTTCGCCCGGATGTGGGAAGCAGCGGGTGCGGCCTTCCGGGAGATAGGGCGCTTCCGTCGGAATACGGTTGCAGAGGGGGTGGGCTGCGCGTGGAACGCCTATGCGTTCGAAGGCAAGGAAGCCGATTGGTTCCTCTACGACGCGTTTGGTGACAACCCGGAGTTCGTGGACGAACTTGAAGTCGTCCACCCCGGGAGTCCGTTCGCTGCAGAGCAGGAACGCGATCTCCTGGCGAGCATCCTCCTCCGGCTCCTACCGGCCGCCGCCGACAGGATCCGCCTCCTCCTCCGCTGAAGGTGCGGCAGATGTTGTGGAGTGTAACGCAACTCTTGCCGCTTTGCGGGAGCCGTAGAGGGGGTGGTTTGCCGCCTCTCAGGAGCCGTGCGAAGGGCACGGCAGGGAGGCGGAGATGGCGAAGCCCAGGGAGGGGAGGGGGCCGGGCGGAGGGGAGTTCGACTCTCGTCGTGGGGGCGCCCCGGAGCCCCGCCCCCGGCGTGAGGCGGCCCGGGATTCACGACGCGGCCGCGAGCGCGCCGAGACGACCTATCGCGGCGCCCATCTCCCGCAGGAACATCCCCTTGAACAGCGCCATGGGGATGCGCATGAAGGGGACGGGCATCACGGCGGTCTCCGAAAGCGAGATGCGGGTGCCGGTCCCCGAGGGCTCGAGGGTCCACTCGCGGCGGCCCTCGAAGGGCTCCTTGCCGGCGAAGGCGAGGCGGCGGGGCGGGTCCCAGGCCACCACCTCCACCTTGAAGGAGGGGCCCCGCCCGGCCCGCTTGCGCAGGTGCCAGCGCTGGCCCAGGCCGGGGGGACCGTCGGTCCTGACCTCTTGGAAGAAGGACTCCCACCGGGGGACGAGGACGGGGTCGGAGAGGGCGCGGAACACCCGGTCGGGCGGCGCCGGGAGTTCCGCCTGGAGCTCGAACCGGAAGACCTTCGGGAGGAAAAGCCCGATCAGGAAGAGGAGGACGACGAGCCCGGCGAAGCCGATCCCGAGCCAGGTCCACATGAGGGAATGGTGCCGGGGGAGTGGGCGGGGAGCAAGTGTTGGTGGCGGTGCGGGCGGGCCGGGCAAGCCCGGCCCCTACCGCTCCGCCAGCAGCACCATCTCCTTTGACCCGACCCTGGACCTCACGAGCGGGCGATGCTCGAGGAGAGCCCGGGCCTCCGGCGTCATGCCCTTCGACCAGTAGTCCACCTGCGTGATCACGAACCCGCGCCCGGGCCGCGCGAGGAAGGCGCGGAGGGCCTCCGTCGCCGACGCCTTCGCGGCCCTCCGCGCCTCGGGGTCGGCCTCGCGCCGCGCGTCCTCGGCCTCCGTGGTCCCCGCGCGCAGGACCTCGGTGTCCCGGCGGAGGAAGAACGGGTAGGCGCTCCGGTAGGAGCCGAACTGGGCCAACGCCGCGTCGGGGGGGACGAGGCGCGCGACCGCCTCGCAGAACCCCCGCGCCGACTTGAGCGGGTCGAGCGCGGGGGCCACGCGGAGCCCGAAGGCCGCCAGCGCGAGCGCGACCGTGATCGCCAGGTCGCACGCGGCGCGCGCGGGGTCGGCGAGGAGGAGGAGCCGCGTCGTCGCGGCGGCGCCCCCGAGGAGGAGGACCACGCCCGGCCAGGCTAGCGTGCCGGTCGGGAAGCGGTCGAGCGGGAGAAGCCCGGCGAAGGCGCGGGCCCCGAGGAGGGCGATCCCCAGGAGGACGAAGAGGACCCCCGGGATCCCGACGGCCCACCGGGTCGCGGGGCGGAGCGGGTCGCGGGTCGCGGGCCCGTCGAGCCAGAGGCCCACCGCGAGGGCCAGCGGAGGGAAGAGCGGCAGGAGGTACTTCCCCTGCTTGCTCGACACGAAGGAGAGTAGGAGGAAGGCCGGGAGGAACCACGCCATCACCAGCCGCGCGTCGGGGTGCTTTTCGCGCACGCAGCGGCGCACGGTCCAGGCGAGGGCGACCACGAGGAGCGGCGTCCAGGGGCCGAAGTCCCCCGGCAGCGTCAGGAGGTAGTACCAGGGGGGCTGCGCGTGGCTGTAGGAGTCGGCCGTGCGGCCGAGGTTCTGCTCGACCAGGTTCTGCCGGAGGAACTCCGGCCCCTCGACGGGGCCGAGACGGTCCCGCACGAGGAGGTACCAGGGGACGGCGACCGCGGCGAACAGCAGGAGCCCCGCGAGGTGCGCGGGCGTGCCGAGGGCCCGCCGCGCCCGCGCTGCGCCCCCGAGGACGAGGTGGGGGACCAGCGCCGCCGCGGCCAGGACCGGCCCGAGCGGCCCCTTGGCCAGCACCGAGAGGGCGAGGAGGACCCAGGCGGCGACGAGCAGGCCCCCCGCCGGGCGCGGCCCCTCCGCCCGGTCGGCCGCGAGGAAGAGCATCACCGCGCCGGCGGCCGCCGCCGTGAAGAGCATGTCCGTCTGGAGGAACCGGGCCTGCCAAGCGAACCGCCCGGCCGTCGCGAGGACGAGCGCCGCGAGGAACGCCGCGCGCCTCCCGTGGGGCCTCCGCGCGAAGAGGTAGAGTCCCAGGACGAGCGCCGTCGCGGCCGCCGCCGAGGGGAGTCGCGCGAGGAACGGGGCCCAGGCCGCGTCCCCCTCGAAGGCCCTCCCGCCGCCGGTCGCGAGGATCGTGGCCCAGTAGAGGAGCGGGGGCTTCTCGGCGTAGGAGGCGCCGTTCTGCCAGGGGACGACCCAGTCCCCGCGCTCCGCCATGGTGCGCGCGAGCAGCGCGAACTCCGGCTCGTCCGGCTCCCAGAAGTCGCGGGCCCCGAGCCCCGGGAGGTAGAGGAGCGCGCAGAGCGCCAGCAGCGCCGCCACGGGCCCGCGGTCGCGGAGGAAGAAGGGGCTCACGGGGGGCCGTAGTTGGCCAGGAGCGCCGCCCCGTCGCGCTCGAGGAGGACGCGCGCCGGCCGGTGGCCGGGTCGGGAGAAGTCGCCGATGTCCTTCCCCCGGGCGAAGGCGACGAGCCGCTCGCCCGAGTCCCAGCGCCGCCAGAACTCCTGCCGGCCCCAGTAGAGCCGGGGGGGGTACACGCCGTCGGAGCCGAGCTCCCCGCGCTCGTCGGCCACGGCCACCGGTCGCCGGAGGACCCAGGGGAAGGTGCTGGAGAAGCAGCGGTAGCAGACCACCCTCGCGGGTTTCTCCCCCCGGGCGAGGGTCGCCATCTCGTGCTCCGGCCTCCCCTCGGAGAAGCGCGGGAACAGGACCACGGCCACGGCGAGCAGCACGGCCATCCCACCCGCCGCGGCGAGGAGCGGCAGGTGCCGCCGGCCTCCCGCCGGCGACGCGGCGGCCGCCGCGGCCACGCGCCGGCCGGCCAGGAGCGCGGCCGCCGGGAAGGCGGGGAGGACGTAGGGGGCGAGCTTAGAGCGGGAGAAGGTGAAGAACAGGATCACCGCGGCGACCCAGATCGCGAGGTAGAGCCCGTCGGGGTCGCGGCGGAGGGCCTCGCGGCGCACCGTGAGGAAGGGCCGCAGGGCGCCGGGGAGGAGGACCGTCCAGGGGAGGAAGCCGAGGAGGAACGCGCCGGCGGGGTAGTAGGGCGGTCCCGGGCGGGAGGCCTCGTCCGTCGCGAAGCGGAGCAGGTGCTCCTGGAGGAAGAAGCGCCGGCAGAACCCCGGCGCCGCCCGCTCCACGAGGACGAACCACGGGACGGCCAGGAGCAGGAACACCGGGAGGGCCGGCGAGAGGAGGACCCCGCGCAGGAGCCCCCGGCGGCCGAGGATCGCACACCAGGCGACGAAGACCAGGCCGGGGAGGACGACGCCCACGAGCCCCTTCGTGAGGACCGCGAGGGCGGCCGCCGCGCCCAGGGCCGCGAGAATCCCGCGGGCCGGCTCGCCCCTCTCCCGGGCCAGGGCGAAGGCGCGCAGGAGCAGGAACACGGCCGTCATCCAGAGCGTGAGGAGGCCGTCGGTCACGTTCGCGCGCCCGAGGGCGAAGGCGAGAGGCGCGGAGAGGAGGAAGACGGCCGCCCACGGGCCGGTCCCGGCGGGTCCCATCCCCCGGGCGGCGAACAGGAGCATCGCCGCGGTGCCGAGAACGGCGAGCTTCGACGGCAGCCGCGCCTCGTCCTCGTCCTTCCCGAAGGCGGCGAAGGAGGCCGCCTGGGCCCAGTAGAGGAGCGGAGGCTTCTCGAGGTAGTTGGCCCCGTTGAGGGTCGGGGAGACGAAGTCGCCCGAGGCGAGCATCTCCTTGGCGACCACGGCGTAGCGCGACTCGTCCGGGTCGAGGAGCCAGGAGTCCTCGGGCTCGAGGAAGAGGACGCAGCCTAGGACCGCGGCCAGGGCCAGCGCGGCCGCGCTCGACGGCGGGCCCGGCGCCCTCAACGGACCGGCTCCGCGGAGGGGGCCCCCTGCGTGGAGAGGAGCCCCGAGCGCCCGGGCACCTCGCGCAGGACCACCTCGTGGACCGGGAGGGCCGCGGGGTCCACCCCCTCGAGGAGGTCGCGGCAGGGGACGCAGCGGGCCCCCCGGTCGGCCAGCCGCCGCAGCAGCTCCCGGAACCCGGGGGAGAAGGACATCCCCTCGGCCTCGGCGTGGAGGGTGAAGACCTCGTCGGCCCGCTCGCGGAAGGCCAGGGCGGCGATCCGCTCGGGCCAGCCCGCCTCGGTCACCCCGTCCCGCCCGAGGACCTCGTCGAGCGTGGGGAGGGTCGTCGGGACCTGGGGGACGCGGCCCGTGCGCCCCCCGAGCCGGGGCCGGTAGGGGGCGGTCCCGCGCGTGTCCGCGGCGTAGCGGAGCCCGAGCCGCTCCTCCTCCGCGACCACCCCCGGGGCGAGGACCCAGGCGGGGGCGCTCGCGCAGTCGGGGGGCCGGCCGAGCGCCGCGGCGAAGGCCTCGGCCGCCTTCCGGAGTTCCGCCGCCGCCTCCTCCGGCGCCATCGCGAGGATGTGGTCGTGCCAGAGGACGTGGTCCCAACCGTGCACGCCCGCCTCGTGGCCGGCCCCGGCGACGGCCCGCAGCAGGTCGGGCCGCCCGCTCCCAACCGGCCGCGCGGGCAGGAGCGTGCCCGAGAGGACGGTGCGGAGGCCGTACATCCGGAGCGCGTTCGTGCGGACCATCTTCGAGGCGAACCCCCGGCGGCGGAACACGCGGAAGACCGCCTTCCCGGAGTTGTCCGGGCCCATGGTGACGAAGAAGGTGGCGCGGAGCCCGGCCGCCGCGAGGAGGTCGAGGAGGCGGGGGACCCCCTCGTCCATGCCGCGGCGCGTGTCCACGTCTACCTTCAGGGCGAAGCGCAAGGGTCCCGTCAGGACCGGCGGCGCTTCCCGCCCGCCGCGGCCGCCGGTCTCTTCGTGGCCCCCCGCGCCACGGCCGCGCTCACGACCCGGTCGCTGCCGGCGGCGGCCTGGTCCTCGAGGAACCACTCGATGGTCCGCCGCACCCCCTCGCGGAGGCCCACCGCGGGCGCCACGCCGAGGACCCTCCGCATGCGCGTCGCGTCGGGGACGCGGCGGCGGATGTCCTCATAGGACTTCCCGTAGATCTCCTCCTGCTTGACGAACCGGGTCCCCGAGCGGGGCCTGCCCGTGAGCTCCGCGTAGACGTCCGCCATCGTCCCGGCCAGCTCGAGGATCGGGGTCTCGACGTCGCTCCCGATGTTGAAGACCCCGCCCACCGCCTCGGGCTTCGTCCCGGCCGCGACCGTCGCGCGCACGGAGTCGTCCACGTAGGTGAAGCAGCGGGTCTGCTTCCCGTCGCCCACGATCGTGAGGTCCTCCCCGCGGAGCAGCTGCCCCATGAAGATCGTGATGATGCGGCCCACGTCCACGCGGTCCAGGCGCGGGCCGTAGGCGTTGAAGTAGCGCACGATCACCACCGGGAGGCCCATCTTCGCGTAGGCGAAGCAGAAGTGCTCGCCCGCGGCCTTCGACGTGGAGTAGCACCAGCGGTCGATCGTGGTCGGTCCGAGGACGCGGTCGGAGTCCTCGCGGAAGGGGACGTCGGGGTTGCGCCCGTAGATCTCGCTCGTGGAGGAGAAGACCACCTTCCGCTCGTAGAGGTAGGCGAGCCGGAGGACGTTCTGCGTCCCGTTGATGTTCACGTTCAGGACCGCGTAGGGGTCCTCGACGTAGTGCTCCACGCCGACCACCGCCGCGAGGTGGTAGATCACCTCGCAGCGGCGCACCAGCGACTCGAGCATGTCCGTGGAGAAGATCGAGTCCTTGACGTAGTGGAAGCGCGGGTTGCCCAGGTTGTGGCGGACCTTGAGGTCCTTCGCCGTGTCCAGCGCCCAGACCTCGTGGCCCTGCGCCAGGAGCACGTCCCCCAGGTGGGACCCCAGGAATCCGCCGCCGCCCGTGACGAGCACCTTCATCGCCGATCGACCTCCGTTCCTCGCATCTCCCGTCGTCCCCGCCGGACCGCTACCGTTCCCCCGGCCTCCGGGGGAGCCCGACCAGGTCGGGCGCCTCCGGGTGCTGGCGGACGAACTCCGCCGCGTCCACCTCGGGCCCGTCCTCGAACCCGATCCGGTCCACCCGGAAGGTCCCGTCCGCCAGCGGCAGCACGAGCCCCGCGGACCCCGCGGGGTCGGGTTCGCCGGCCCAGACCAGGACCCGCTCGGTGCCCAGCGTCGTCCGCGCGCCGGGGTAGGGCCGCGCGAAGGCGCGGACCGTCCGGTCGAAACGCTCCACGGACGCGGTCCGGTCCACGTCCCGCCGCGACGCGAGCGGCGGCGTGACCGTGGCCTTCGATTCGTCCTGCCGGGCGTGCGGGGCCCGCCCCTGCGCGAGCAGCGGGAGGACCCGCCGCAGCAGGACGCGGGAGGCCGCGACGCTCTTCGCGTACAGGCTCGTGGCGGTCTCGCGCGGGGCCACCGGGAAGCGCACCTGCGCGACGATGTCGCCCGCGTCCATGGCGTCCACCATGTCGTGGAGCGTCACCCCGCTCTCGGTCTCCCCCTCGAGGATGACCCAGGGGAGGGGGGCGCGGCCCCTCCAGCGGGGCAGCAGGGCCCCGTGGAGGTTGAGCGCCCCCAGGCGCGCCACGCGCCGCACGGTCTTCGGGATCCGGTGGCCGTAGTAGAAGGAGAAGACCGCGTCGGGCTGGAGGCCGCGGGCCCAGTCGAGGAGCTCGCGCCCCTGGGCGTCCTCCGGCGTCGTCACCGCGATCCCGTGGGAGGCGGCGAACTCCGCGAGGCAGCGGAAACCGGGGGCCTCGCGGGGGTCCCGGGGGTAGGTCACGACGAGGGGGACCTCGACCTCGTGGGCCAGGAGCTCCTCGAGGCAGGCGCAGCCCATCTCGCGGTTCCCGAAGACGACCGCCTTCACGGCGCGCTCCCCCCGTTTGGCTTCCCGGCGCGGCGGACGGAGGAGACAAGGTAGCGCGGCCTCCGGCGAACCTCGGCGTAGATACGGGCGGTGTACTCCCCGAGGACCCCGACGGCGATGAACAGCACGCCGACGCAGAGGAACAGGAAGGCGAAGAGGGTGAACAGCCCGTACTCCTGTTCGATCCCGAAGACGAACCGGCGGACGAGGAGCCAGCCGCCGAGGCCGAAGGAGCAGAGGGAGACCAGGACCCCGAAGATCGTCATCATGCGGATGGGGAGCGTGCTGAACCCGGTCATCAGGTCGAACTGGAGAGAGACCAGCCCCATGAACGAGTACCTCGACTCCCCGTGCGTCCGCTCCGCGTGCGCGACCGGGATCTCGGCGATGCGGCGGGCGAAGGTGTTGGCCAGGGCCGGGATGAAGGAGGAGATCTCCGTGCAGGACTTGAGCGCCTCCACCACGGGCCGCCGGTAGGCCCGGAGCATGCACCCGTAGTCCTTCAGGTCCACGCCGGTGGAGCGGCGCGTGGCCCGGTTGATGGCGCGGGAGGCCATGCGGCGGAAGAAGCTGTCCCGGCGCCCCTCGCGCCAGGTGGCCACGACGTCGAACCCCTCCTCGGCCTTCCGCACCAGTCTCGGGACCTCCTCCGGGGGGTTCTGGAGGTCGGCGTCCAGCGTGACGACCACCGCGCCCCGAGACTCGTGGAGCCCCGCGAAGACCGCGGCGTGCTGCCCGTAGTTGCGGTTGAGCGCGACCACGACCACGCGGGGGTCCCGGTCCGCCAGGGCGTTGAGGACCGTCACGCTGTCGTCCCGGCTCCCGTCGTCCACGTAGATCGCCTCGAACTCCATCCCCGCGGCCTCCAGCGCCGCCGCGAGCCGCCGGTGGAGTTCGGGGAGGGACGCGGACTCGTTGAAGACCGGCACGACGGTCGAGACGCGCGGCGCGGGTGTCACGGGGAGACCTCCAGGAGGGCGAAGGAGACCTCGGAGACGAGCGGGCGGAGCGCGCGGTGCGCCGCGGGCCTGAGCCCCGCGGCCGCGGCGTCCCGGAGCAGCGTCGCGCGCGCGATCGCGTGCCGCGCGCTGGCCCGGAAGGGGCGGCGGACCGCGCGCCGGAGGTGCTGGAGCGTGAGGGCGTCGAACCAGGAGACGAGGACCCAGCGCCGGGAGGCCTCCGCGAGGGACCGCAACAGCGCGCGGCGCTCCTCCGCGCGACCGAGGTGGTGGAGGAGGCGGTGGCAGAGCACGAGGTCGAAGGAGCGCGGGCGGAAGGGGAGGGCCAGCGCGTCGGCGGCGACGAGGCGGCGGGGGAGCCCCGCGCCCCGGAGCGCGCGGGCCGCGTGGGCCAGCATCTCGGGGCTCTGATCGACCGCGACGACCCGGAGGCCGCGCGCGGCGAGGAGGTCCGCGAGCCGCCCGGCCCCCGAGGGGCAGTCGAGGACCGCGGCCCCGCGGGGGAGCCCGGCCCGCCCGAGGAGCCTCGCCAGGGCGTCGCGTTCGCGCCGGTCGGTCG
>CAZKTF010000117.1:0-10777 GCA_964555565.1 uncultured Planctomycetota bacterium
CCTCGCCGGCGCGCAGCGCGGGGACGACGGCGAGGCAGGCGGCGAGGCCGACGGCGGTCGCGAGGGCGGACCTGCGCATGCGGGGAGGGACCTCCTGTTCCGTGCGGACCCGCCACCCGGAACGGCCCGGAGAGCGGGAGGTTCGCATCCAGAATAACCTGCAACCGCCGTTCCCGGGGGATCGCCGTCGCCGCCCCCCCGACGCGGCCCCCCTGTCGCCCCCCTGTCCACCCTCGCCCCCGCGGCGTCGGGAATCCCGCCACCCCGCCGCGCCGTCCCGCGCACGCCGGACCCCGCCACGGGCGCCATGGCGTCGCGGACCGGACCAGGGTCCGGTCCGCCTGCCGGGCCCTCCGTTTTCTTCTTGATACTGAGACTCAGTCTCATTAGCCTGTGCCATGCAGTTGAGAACGAGTCTCAGTCTGGCGGCCGGGAGGACCGGGACATGGCGCGGGGGGCGGCGGGACGGGTCCTCGGGGCGGCGGCGGCGCTCGCCCTCGGGCTCGGGGTCGCGACGGCGGCCCGCGCGGGCGAGGACGAGGGGGACCTCCGCGACACCGTGCGGAGGCAGGCGGAGCGGATCGAGGACCTGGAACGGCGCCTGAGGGACCTGGAGGGCCGTCCCGGGGCCGAGCCCGGGGCGCTGGACGAGGCGGTCCGGCGCTACCTCGAGCGCGAGCCGGTCCACGAGGAGGAGTACGCGCTGGGCCTCGTCCGGCGCCCGGCCTCCTCGCGGTTCCGCGCCGGGGGGTATCTGTCCGTCCTCTACCGCTCCCCCGACGCCCGCGCGAGGGTCCCCTCCTTCGAGGGGCTCCGGGTCGTCCCCCAGTTCTCCTTCGACGTCTCCCCCGGGATCGAGTTCGCCACGGAGATCGAGTTCGAGCGCGGGGGCGTCGCGGAGGAGTTCCTGGACGACAGCGAGGTCCTCGTGGAGTACGCCGAGGCCCGCTTCTCCGTCTCGGAGGCCCTCGTCCCGAAGGCCGGGATCCTCCTCCTCCCCTTCCTCCGCTACAACCTCCACCACGACGACCCGATCTGGAACCTCCAGGACCGCCCCTTCACGGCGCGCCGGGTCTTCAAGACGGCGATCCAGCAGCCGGGGGTCGGGGTCGAGGGGAACGTCGCGGCCGCGGACGGGCTCTCCCTCAACTACGACCTCGCCCTCACGGACGGGATGGACGACGAGGTGGGGAACCGGGGGTTCGAGGACGCGCGGCAGGGGTTCGGGTCCGACAACAACCACGACAAGACGCTGTGGGCGCGGGTGGGCGCGGTGCCTCGGCTGCCGTTCCTCGACGCGGCCGACCTCGGGGTCTCCTACGCGACGGGGCGGCTCGACGCGGCGGAGAAGGTCCGGATGGTCGGCTACGGCTTCGACGGGAAGCTGACCCGGGGCCCCATCGACGTGATCTTCGAGTGGACCCGCTTCGGCTACGACCGTCCCGAATCGCAGCCCGTCGCGACCTTCCCCCGGCAGGCCTGCGGCGCCTTCGTCGAGGCGGACTGGCGCCTCGTCCGCGGCCTCCCGAAGTCGGCGAACGGGATCGTCGGGCCCTCCTCCACGCTCACCCTCGCGGTCCGCTACGAGTGGAACAACCTGAACGCGAGGGTGACCGGGGCCTCCGTCGAGGACGACGCCCGCGCGGTCACCGTCGGCCTGGCCTTCCGGCCCACGCCGAAGACGGTGATCCGGATCGAGAGGAAGGAGGAACGCTCCTCCTCGCGGGACCCGGCGGCGTCACACCTCGGCCAGTGGGTGTTCTCGCTGGCCACGTACTTCTAGGAGCGGGGATGCGGGCCACGGCGAGACTCCTCGGGGCGTTCGGGGTCGCGGCGGCAGCGGCCTGCGCCGCGCCGGGCGCGGGCGGCCCCGTGGACGGCGAGCGGGTCTACCTCGCCCGCTGCTCCCTCTGCCACCCTCCCTGGGCACCGGACCACGTGACCCCGGGGGAGTGGCCCTACTACGTCGGCAAGTACGCCGCGAGGGCGGGGCTCACGCGGGACGAGCGCGACGCGGTCCTCGCCTACCTGGTGCGGGAGGCGGGGAGGCGCTGATCGCCGGCCCGGGCGGGGCCGCCGCCTCGCGTCCCCGGGCCACGCACCGGGAGCAGAGCCCGAAGATCCGGTGCGAGTGGCCGAGCATCCGGAACCCGAAGTCCTCGCAGGCCCGCCGCTGGAGCCGCTCGATCCGCTCGTCCACGAACTCGTGCACGGTCCCGCAGGCGGTGCAGATCATGTGGTCGTGGTGCTCCTGCCCCACCACGACCTCGTAGCGCATCTGGCCGCGCTCGAACTCCCGGGGCTCCACGTGCCCGGTGTCCACGAGGAGGGAGAGCGTGCGGTAGACCGTGGCCTTGCTGGCCGGGATCCCCCCCTCGCGCATCTTCGCGAGGAGCTCCTCCACGGTGAAGTGCCAGTGCCCGCGGAGGGCGAGGATGGCCTCGAGGATCCGGCGCCGGGGGCCCGTGAGCCGGACCCCGCGCGCCCTCAGCGCGGCGTCCACGGCGGCGACGGTCCTCCGCACGACTGAAGAGGTACCACGGGGGAGGGCGGCCCCGCAATGCGCAGTCAGCGGAAGGCGCGCAGGAGGCCGAGGAGCGCGGCGATCTCCCGCTGCACCTCGGCGTACTGCTTCACCGCGAGGACGTGCCCGTAGACGCGGATCGAGACCCCCTCGTCGGCCCAGGTCCCCTCCCCCGTCGTGGACTTCAGGAGCTCGGCGATCTCGTCCGGGTCGGAGAAGGCCCCCTTGCGCTCGGTCTCCTCCTGCTTCGGAAGCTCCGTCCCCGCCGGGTGGAGCAGGAGGTCCGGCGCGGGGAAGTCGCGGATCGGCATCGCGAGGTCGGCGATCGAGTAGAGGCGGAGCACCGGCTTCCCGCGCGCCTCCTCGCGGGTCGTGAGCATCACGACCCCGTTGCGGAAGCCCACGCCGAGGCGGAGCGTGTCGGCCACGAGCTCGAGCACGCCCCGGACCGAGACGCGCCGGAGGCGGAAGGTCACCTTCAGGTCGGGCTCCCCGTCCTTCACGAGCGCGGGGCCGAGGATCACGTTCAGGCCCGAGAGGAGGGAGAGGCGGTCCACGACGTCCCGGACCTTCGTGTCCTTGAACTCGATGTCCTCCACGAACCGGGCGTCGAGGACCCGGAGCGCCTCCTCGAGCGTGCGGGGCACCGGGGCGCGGCGGAGGGGGGGATCGGGGGCGCGCTTCGGGGCGGCGGGCTTCGGGTCCGCAGGGGGCGCGGGCTTCGGGTCGTCCGGCCGGGCCGGGGACGGCAGCAGGAGGAGCGGCGCCAGAAGCAGGGCGAGCGAGCGGACGCGCATGGATCCCCTCCCGGCCCGTGACCTCCGGGCCCGGAGGGATCCTACACCCGGGGCGCGGGCGTCAAGGGGGGGAGAGGGTGCCCTCGAGCCTGATCTTCGTCCGGGGGTCCCCGGCCCTCGTGAGGGTGAGCGTCGCCTTCGTCCCCCGGATCTTCCGCGTGACGAGCCGGTCCTTCCCTACGGTGCCTGGAACTCCGCCGACGACTTCTTCCCCCGCACTCCCGCTTCCGGGCACTCCTCCTCGCCTCGGGACCTTGACCCGCTCCGCCCCATCCGTCCGGCGCATCGACTGGGGACGCCCCCGCGCCCGGGGTCCGCCCCGACCACCGCCCCAGCACCCGGGCCCGCGTCGCAGCGCCATCCCGTGGCCGCCGCCGACGCGCGCCCCGTGCACCGGACCTGCCGCAACCTGCCCGCGTCGGGCACCGCTCCTCCCCTCGCTCACGGATCCGGCAATCTCTAGGCGTAGGGCGTTGCGTTGAGCGAAGAGGTGGGGCTAAGATCAGCGCGTTCCGCTCTGGGTTAGGAGCGAAAGTTCCGTTTACCGCGGAAAGACCTCTGGAAAGGGGGTGGGGCGTGCGTCGGACGATGGGACTCGTCTTGGCCACTGTGTTCGGCTTGTTCCTGATCGCTGCGACTTCACGGGAAGCGGGGTCGGCCCCGAACCCGTACGGTGCCCGGGGGAAGATCACCATCAAGAACTTCCGTGCGGAGCCGGTGAACATCGTGCTCGGGGCACCGAACGGGGACGGGACCTACTCGGTGTTACTCGGGGCGGCGATGCCCGCGTACTCTACGATCAAGCTCACGGGGGTTTCGCAGTACACTGAGTACGACTTCGCGGCGGACTTCGATCTGGACGGCGTGGTGGACGACGGGTTCACCTTCTACATGACGAATCGCTACACGGTTTTCACCTACTGACGGGCACGAGACAGAGGGCCACGGAGACTCCGGGAGAAACCCTGCCCCGGGGGGTCCCGGACGAGTCAGGGGGTTGCAACGGGTCCCATCCACCCCGAACTCCTGAGGCGGATCTCCAAGTTAGGCCCCTAGACCGTCCTAGACCGTCCAGGAGTCCCCCTGGCGCGCCCCGAAGGGCAACCAGCAGGGGCTCCTGCACGAAGCCCTTGCGAAAGCGACGTCGGTGATGAACGTGTCCGAGGCGCTGCGGTAGGCCGTGTGGAGGGTGTAGAGGTAGGTCGTCCCGGCGGCGGCGCGGCCGGCGCCGATCTCCCGGTGGGCCTGGAACTGGGGGCTCATGGCCAGGAGGTGGACGCGGTGGCCGAGGCCCCCCACCCCCGCGTCCTCGATGAGGAGCGCGAGCGCCTTGGTGAACGCGGGGATGAGCTTGATCCCCTTGGCGATCGACTCGATCGTGTTCACGGACTGCGTCCAGACCGTGGGGTCGAGACCGTTCCCGAAGAGGTCGTAGCCGTTCTGCACGGCCATGCGGTTGGCGGCGTCGCCCGTGACCGCACTTGTGTGGCCGTAGTAGTTGTGCTCCAGCATCTCCACGGAGTGGAAGCGGGCGGAGCCGGTCAGGTTCTTGTTCACCGCGAGGGGGGGTTGGGGCGCGACCGCGGAGAGGTCGATCCCGTTGCGGACCCCGTAGGCCGGCGGGTCGAACCGGGCCAGGTTCAGCTCGTAGATGCAGGCCTGCTCCTCGTCGTTGGGCTCGATGGCCCCGAGAGGCGCGTGGTCCGCCCTGCCCGCCGGGGCGAGGAGCGCCAGCGCCCCCGCCACCGCTGCGACGCCCGCGACCCGCCTCCGCCGTAGCGCGCCCATGGCTTCCTCCCGGTCCGTGCCCCCGGGGGAGTGACCCCGGTCGGGGTCCCACCCACACCCTCCAAGAACGGTATCCGCCCGCGGGGCCGACAGGGAATCCTGGATTCCCCTTCGGCGCCCCGACTCCAGCCGGAAGGCGCGGCGGGAGCGGTCGAGGGCGGTTGCCCCCGCCCCGCCAAGGGGGACAGTCCCCGGGGTCATGCGATCCGCAGGAGAGGGGTCAGGCGTCGAGCGCCCGCTCGGCGATGTCGGAGCGGAACTGCGCGCCCTCGAACCGGATCTCCGCCACCGCCGCGTAGGCGGCGTCCCGGGCGGCGCGGAGCGTGTCCCCCATCGCGGTCACGCCGAGGACGCGGCCGCCCGCGGTGACGACCTTCCCGTCCACCCGGGCCGTCCCCGCGTGGAAGACCTGCACGCCCGGGAGGCGCGCGGCCCGGTCGAGGCCCTCGATGGGGTCCCCCTTCCGCGGGGAGGCGGGGTATCCGGCCGCGGCCATGACGACGCAGACCGCCGGCCGGGGGTCCCACTCCATGGTGCACTCGTCGAGCCGCTCCTCCACCGTGGCGAGCATCAGGTCGAGGAGGTCGGTCCTGAGGCGCGGGAGGATCACCTGCGCCTCCGGGTCCCCGAAGCGGCAGTTGAACTCCAGGAGGCGCGGGCCGCCCCGCGTGATCATCAGGCCGGCGTAGAGCACGCCGTGGTAGGCCCTCCGCTCCCGCCCGAGCCCGTGGAGCGCCGGCACGAGGATGTCCCGCTCCACCTGCTCCATCACCCTCGGCGTCACCACGGGGGCCGGCGAGTAGGTGCCCATGCCTCCCGTGTTGGGCCCGCGGTCACCGTCCCGGAGCCGCTTGTGGTCCTGCGCCGGCTCCAGCACCGCGAGGGTGCGCCCGTCGGTCACCGCGAGGACGCTCGCCTCCTGCCCCTGGAGGCGCTCCTCGATGACGACCTTCGCGCCGGCGTCGCCGAAGCGGCGCTTCACGAGGATCTCCTCCACCGCGGCGATCGCCTCCTCGGCGTCGTCCGCCACGACCACGCCCTTCCCCGCGCAGAGCCCGTCCGCCTTCACGACGACCGGGCGGTCCACCTCCCGGCAGTAGGTCCGGGCGTCGCGGGCGTCGGTGAACACCCGGTAGGGGGCCGTCGGGAGGAGGTAGTGCGTCATGAAGGTCTTGGCGAAGACCTTGGAGCCCTCCAGCAGCGCCCCGGCGGCGGAGGGGCCGAAGACCTTGAGGCCCGCCTTCCGGAGGAGGTCGGCCACGCCCGCGCAGAGCGGGTCCTCGGGGCCCACGACGACCAGGTCCGGCGCCTCGGCCAGCGCGAGCGCGCGCACCGCCGCGAGGTCCTTGAGATCCACCGGGAGGCAGCGGCCGATCTCCTCCATCCCGGCGTTCCCGGGTGCGAAGGCCACGGTCGGGCGGTGCGGGCTGCGGGCCAGCGAGACGCCGATGGCGTGCTCGCGCCCGCCGCTCCCGAGGACGAGGACCTTCATGCCCGAAGCGTAGCGGAACCGCCCCGTCCCCTCCGTTAGAACTTGCCCCCGCCCCCCATGCGGCCGAGGATGCGGTGCTTCGGCCACAGCGTTCTTTGGAAGTTGCGGGGTCGCTCCGACGCGCCCAGAATGGCCCGGTCGGGGCGTAGCTCAGCCTGGCTAGAGCGCCTGCTTTGGGAGCAGGAGGCCGGTGGTTCAAGTCCACTCGCCCCGACCATCCCGGGCGCCGGTAGCTCAGCAGGACAGAGCAGCGGGTTTCTAACCCGCCGGTCGGAGGTTCGAGTCCTCCCCGGCGCGCCACGGTGGTGGGCGTAGCTCAGTTGGTTAGAGCGGGTGGCTGTGGCCCACCAGGTCGGGGGTTCAAGTCCCCTCGCTCACCCCAAGCCGCCGCGCCAGGCCCCGCGCTTCGACCGCCCGTGCCTCCGTAGCTCAGTTGGTAGAGCAGGTGACTCTTAATCACCGGGTCCAAGGTTCAAGTCCTTGCGGAGGCACCACCTGCCGCCACGCCCGTCACCGGTTCCGCCCGTGCTCGGCGCGCGAACCGCGGCCCCCTTCCGGGGGCGCTCTACTTCACCCCCACCATCCGGAAGGTGCCGTTCTGCACGTCGATGCCCGCGGAGCCGCTGGTGAAGGTGAAGGTGCCGGCGTAGGTGCCCGAGTTGGTGTCGATCTCGGTGAAGGTGAGCGTCCCGCTCCCGAAGAAGATCTGGGTGAGCCCGTCCGGGTCCCCGCTCCCGTAGTACACCGCGGTCGGGTCCAGGGCCCCGTAGGGGATGGGCGTGTCCAGGGTCGGCGCGGAGGAGAAGACGATCTCGAACTGCTCGTGCAGGCCGGGCGTGCAGCGATGGAATGCGCCTCCGGCCCGGAAGAACGGGGCGGTCTGGTACTGGGTGTTCACGGACTGCGCGGTGAACGTCGTCGTCCCGTAGGTGGCGGTGCAGGACTCGCCGGCCAGGAGGGCCCGGGTCCCGGCGTAGCAGTTCCCGCCGCCTCCGCCTCCGCCCCCGCCCCCGCCGGACCCCGCCAGGAACTTCACGACGGGCTTCGTCTTGAGGAGCGCCTTCTGGAGGAGCTTCAGGCGCAGGAAGAAGCTCTCCTCGAGGGGCGAATCCTGCAGGTACGCGAAGGCGAGGAGGAGGGCCCGGTCGGCCCTCTCCCGGCCCTTGGAGTCCGGTTCCGCATCGACCTCGAGGTCCAAGCCGTCCAGCTCGACGTCCGTCTCGCTCGCGAGGGAGTCCACGGCTTCGTCGAGCAGGAGCAGCATCTCCACGTCCCCGGGGAGCGCGCCCTCGAGGACCTTCGCGACCTTCCCCGCGAGTTTCAGCTCGTCGAGGAGGGAGGCCGTGTCCCCGGCGAGGAACTTGAGGACCTTCGCGTAGGCCGCCTTCTCCTTCTTCTGGTCCTTCGTGAGGTCCCCGGTCAGGGCGCCGTCCCGGGCCGTGACCTCGGCCTCGATGAAGTCGAGGTGGGAGGTGAACCGGGCGGCCCGCGCCGTGGGCGCCGGCGAGAGGACCGCGAGGGCGAGGACCGCCAGGGCGGCGGCGCGTCGAAGCGTGGAGAGCATGGACGGCTCCTTTCCGGGGGCCTTCCGGGACGCCCCCGACAGGATCCAGAACCGGATCGCCGGGGGCGGCAGACAGGCCGGAAGGGCGCCTACCCCGGCCGCGGGCCGCCGGAGACGAGGGCGAAGGTCCTCCGGAACCGCTCGACGGCCCTCTGCCTCGCCTTGCCGACGGCCTCGTAGGCGATGCCGAGGCGCTCCGCCTGCTCCTCCAGGGCGACCCCCTCGGAACTCCACCGGACGAGGTCCCGGTCCCTCGGCAGGAGGAGGTCCATGGCCTTCGCCGCGAGCGCGATCAGCTCCCGGCGCGCCGCGAAGGAAGAGGGCCCCGTGGCGTCGGCCGCGGGCTCCCCCGCCACGGACCCGCCCTGCGTCTCGCCGCCCGCGGCGAAGCGCAGCACCTTCCCCGAGCGCCGCTTCAGCGCCCCCCAGTGGTCCCTCCGGTCCGCGATGAAGGACTCGCCGATGCGCCGGATCCAGGCGAGGAAGGACGGCTCGTCCCGCCACTGGAAGGTCCCGCCCCGCTCCAGGGCCCGCAGCACGATCCCCTGCACGAGGTCGTCCTCGGTCTCGTAGCGCAGCAGGCCCTTCGCCTCGCCGCGGACGAGGCCCGCCACGCGGGAGCGGTGCCGCTCCAGCAGGTCGCCGAGGACCGGGACGGGTCCGCTCACCGCGCCGCCTCCCGGAGCACGAGCCGGAACCCGGTCTCGTCCCTCGCCACCGCGGGGAACCACCCCTGCCCTCCCCAGATCTGGAACTGGTCCAGCCCCCCCCATGCCCAGCATCCCCCGGCGACCCTCCTGCTCCCCTGGGCCTTGTCGTAGAGGTCCTCGGTCCACTCCGCCACGGAGCCCGCCATGTCGAGGACCCCGAAGGGGCTCTCGTCCCTCGGGAACCGGAGGCCCGGCTCGGGGTAGGCACGGCGGCGCGAGAAGCAGGACTTGGTCCACTTCGGACGCATCCGGTAGCCGGAGACCCAGGGCCGGCCGTCGCGCCCGCCCGCCTCGAGCCACTCCGCGAGGTTCGGGAGCCCGTAGACTCCCCGCCCGCCGAGGGGCCGGTCCCGCGCCGTGCGCCAGGCGGCGTACTCCAGGGCGTCCTCGCAGGAGACGCCGAGGACGGGCCAGTCGGGGAGCCAGCCCTGGCCGAGGGCGAAGAGGCCGTCCGCCCCGCGCTTCCAGTGGCCGGCGACGGAATCCTGGCCGTTGCGCGGGACGAGCCGGAGAGGCCGCTCCGGGGCCGGGATCCGCGCGAGCGTCGCCGGGTCGTTCAGGAACTCGAGGTACTCGGCGCTGGTCACCTCCCGGTCGAGGATCCTCGAGTACCCGCCCTCCTCGAGTTGGAGCCTCTGGAACTCCGGCGGGGTGGTCCCCTCGGCCGCCAGGGAGATGGAGTACGAGAGGACCCTCCCGGCCGCCATCACGAAGACCATTCGCTGGTCCTCCCGCCCCGGCGCCCGGAAGACGGCGAGCCACCCGCCGGGCTCGAGGCCGACCCCATCGAGGGGAGCGGTCCCCGCAATGGACCACGGGCCGAGGAGGACCGGCGCCGCCGTCGGGCGCAGCAGGAGGCCCGGGGGGAGCACCATGTCCCTGAGGACCCCTCCCGAGAAGACCCGGGCCGGGAACCCGCCCGATTCGGCCAGCGCCCGGAGATCCCCGACCCCGGCATCGAGGGAGGCGGCGGTGAGGTCGATGCTCTTCCCGGCGCGATCGAGGACGAGGGCGTGCGACCTCGGCGGTCCGCTCCCTTCGGAGAGGCCGAAGGCCTCCTCGAAGCCGTAGAGATCCTCGAGCGCCGTCCCGTCCACGGAGACGATCCGGTCCCCCCGCTCGAGCCCGCCGCCCCCCCTCACGACCCACGCACCTCCCGGGGCGGGCCGGCCGGCCACCTCGAGGACGAGGTCCCCGGGGCGGAGGTCCCCCGCGCCCCGGGCGACCCGGAAGGCGAAGGTCCCCGGCGGGACCGGGGGCGTCCCCCGGGGCACGGGCACGAGCCGCCGCTCCCCGCCGGGGCGGACCTCCGCCTCCTCGCGGAAGCGGAAGAGGTGCACCTCGGCGCCGGGGGCGTCGGCCCGGAAGGACACGGTCCCCTTGCCGAAGGCGGAGCGGGAGAGGGCGCCGCCGGGATCGCTCTCCGCCACGAGGGCGCGGTAGATCTCCGCCGCGTCCTTGTCCCGCGCCGTCTCCGCGTCCCTCCACTTCTCGAGGTAGAGCTGGGCCCGCAGCCCGTCCACCTCCCCGGCCGCGGGGTCCAGGCGCTCGGCGCGCCGGAGGTGATCGAGGACCTCGTGGAAGGCCGTCTCCCGGTCGTGGCGGAGCCGCCGGAGCGCCTCCTCCTTCCCGTCGAGGGCGGCGTCCGTCTCCGGCGGGATCCACCTCGACTCGAGGAGGTCCTGCGTCTCCCCCACCTCCTTCTCGAGTCCCGCCGCGGCGTCCCTCTGCTCCCGGAAGGAGCGCAGGCGCGACCGCGCCTCGGCCACCTCGTCGAGGGCCTCGCGGCGGACCCGTTCCCGCGCTTCGGCCTCCCTCGCCACGGCGGTCCACGCCAGGGCCGCCGCCCCGAGGGCCGCCGTCGCCGCCCCCGCCGCCCACGCCGGGTGGAGGCGGGCCCAG
>CAZKTF010000118.1:0-10768 GCA_964555565.1 uncultured Planctomycetota bacterium
CTCGTCCAGGGCCGCGGCCGGGTCGGGCCCCGCGAGTTCCCGGGGAAGGTCCGCCGCGGCGCCCGCGGCGAAGGCCGCGAACAGGAGCGCGAGGAGGCCGAGCAGGGCCCGGAGGCGCCGCCGGTAGGTCGCGCGCACCCCGGGCTCCCGCGCGAACCGGACGAGGAAGTCCACGCGGTCCCGGATGGAGAAGTGGCGCCAGCCGGTGATCTCCCGCACCCCCCCCATGGCCTCGGCCAGCCCCTCGAGCCCGCGGACGAAGGGGTGTCCCTCCGGGCGGACCTCCCCGGCCGCCACCGCGCGGAGGAAGGGGTGCCCCTCGGGGTCGAGGCGGCCCGGCGCGGGGCCCTCCCCCGCGGGGAAGCCCGTGGTGAGGAGCCCGTGGACGTCCGCCTGCTGCTCCAGGCGCCGGGACACGAACCCGAACAGGAGCCCGAAGTACAGGAGCGCCCCCGCCACGGTGAGGAGCGGCCCCGCCGCCTCCACGCTCCCGAGCGCGGCCGCCGCCTCCGGGGAGACGAAGTGGAACAAGGCGCGGCCCGCGAAGGCGTAGCCCACGGAGAAGAGGAAGAAGAGCGGGACGTGGTGGTGGAGCGCGTGGCCCGCCTCGTGGGCGAGGACCGCCTCCACCTCGTCCGGCGCGAGGCGCTCCAGGATCGCGTCGGTGAAGACCACGCACCGGAGCCTCGCGCCGACGCCCACGACCATGGCGTTGAGCACGTGGGAGTCCGTCGGCCAGACGTAGAGTTCGTGGTAGCGCAGGCCCACGCCGCGCGCGTACCCCTCCAGCCGCTCCCGCAGCGGCCCCGCGGGCATCGGGCGGGCCCCGAGGACGCGCACCGCGAGCCGGGGGAAGGCCGCCAGGACCCCGGCCATGGCGAGGACCAGGAGGCCGAGCTGGAGCGACTCGTACCGGGCCGCCGCGTCGGCCAGGCCGGGGAAGGGGGGCACCCCGGCCGCCGCGAGGGCGCCCCCTCCGAGGAGGGCCCCCGCCACGAGGAGGAAAGGGAGGGCCAGGAGGAACCCCTGCCGGGCGCCGAAGGCGAGCACCTTCCGGAGGGGGAGGTCATGGAGCCCGAGGACCCGCTCCGCGCGGTGGAAGGACGCGGTCGCCAGCACCGCGAGCGCCCCCGCGGGGAGGAGCGCGACCGCGATCCACGCGGCGGGACCCGCGGCGAGGCCCGCGTCCTCGGCGGCCGCGGACCAGCCTCCCCAGTGGAGGAGCGCCGCGTAGACGGGGAGGATCGCGAGGCGGTGGAGGGCGCCGGCGCGCCGGAAGCGCGCGAGGAGCATCCCGGGGTGCCCGCCCGTCGCGGCGCCGCGGGAGATCCAGCGGGCGAGGTGCGCGGAGGCGGCGCGCCCCGCCGCGCCGTAGGCGGCGAGCGCCCCGAGGACCGCGAGCGGCTGCGGATCCCCGGACGGGGGGACGAACCCGGCGAGGAGGAGGGCGAGGAGGAGGGTCAGCATCGGCGGAGGGCCGGGGCGAGACTACCCGGTCGCGGGACCCGCCGCGGAGGGGATACGGGCCGGGGCACGACGACGAAGGTCCGGGCGCGTGCCCGTCCTCTCGTCCCTCGGCGAGGTCCGTTAGCATGGGGGCCATGCGACGACCCCTCGTCTCCACGTTCGCGGCGTGCCTCGCCGCCGCGGCCGCCTCCGGTCTCCCCCCGGTCCCGGAGCAGGAGCCCGACTCCTTCTCCGGGCCCTCGGCGCCCCCCCAGGCGCTGGGCACGCTCGACGCCGGAGGCCTCTCGGTCGCGGGGGCCCTCGACCCGACGAGTCCCGACGGGCTCGCGCCGGGGGACGACGACGGGTTCTCCTTCAGCCCGGCCGCCGACGGGGACTTCCAGGCCACGCTCTCCTCGGCCCCGGGGGACTTCTTCGTCCTCGCCCTGGCGCGCGAGGACGAGGCCGGCCTCGTCGCCCTGGCGGCGACGTCCGGGCCCTCCCCGCTGGTCCTGGCGGTGCCGGGGCTCACCGCGGGCGCCACCTACCGCGTGGGAGTGGCGGCGCTGGGGGACGGGACCCCGGCGGCCTACCAGCTCGACCTGGCCGCCGTGGCCGAGGCCCTGCCCCCCTGGACCGGGGAGACCTGCGCCGGCTTCACGCCGGAGGCCGAGCCCGACGACACGGCCGTGGACGCGTTCCCGCTCGGGGACTTCGTGCGCGTCCTCTGCGCTTCCGGGTCCTTCGACACGATCGTCCCCGGGGGGGGAGGGGACGTGGACACCTTCCGGTTCCGCAACGTCCTCCCGGTCCCCGTGCGCCTCGCGGTGACCGCCGACCCGGGCCAGGTGACCGTGGAGTTCCAGAAGGTCGCCTTCGTCGGGGTCGGGACCGTGGTCTCGGTCACCTTCTCGGAGGCGGTGGCGCTCGTGCTGCCCGCGCTGGCCCCGGGGCAGGTCTACCTCGTCCGGCTCGAGGGGAAGCAGGGAACGGTGCCGCTGAACTACTCTTTCCACCTGGAGCCCTCCGCCCCGCCCGGCCCGGCCGTCCTCGGGGCGCCGGTGGAGCGCGCCGTCCTCCGGATGGGGGAGGACCCCGCGGAGCACTCCTTCACGCTCCGCGCCGGCTTCCCGCCGGGGGACTTCGCGGCCCCCACGGGGAGCGCGGTCTCCTGCCGGGTGCGCGGGCTTGCGGACGACGCCCTGGACGACCCGATCGAGGTGGACCGCAGGGGCCGCTACGTCTACCGGGGAGGGAAGCGCGCGGGGCTGCGATCCCTCGTGCTCGACCCCTCCCTCGGGCGCCTCACGCTCCGGGGGAAGGGCGCGGACCTCGCGGGGGAGGTGGACCCCGCCGATCCCGCCGTGTCCTTCGAGGTGCGCATCGGCGACCTCATCGTCTCCGGCACGGCGGACGGCAGGTTCCCGCAGGGGAACCTCGCTCTGCTGAAGGTGCTGCCCTAGCGGGCCGTACAGGGGTCAGACCTCGGGCGTTTGCAAACAGCGGGGTCAGACCTCAGGCGCCAGCGAGCGGCTCAGCACGCCAAGTTCACTCGGCGCCTGGGGTCTGACCCCTCTGCTCCGTTGGAGGAGGCGCGGCCGGCTCCGCGAGGATCTTCTTCGCCGCCGCGGCCGCGTCGAGGCCCTCGAACTCGGAGACGATCTTCCCGAGCGCCGCGCGCGCCTCGTCCTTCTTCTCGGCCGCAAGGAGCGTCTTCGCCGCGTCCAGCCGCTTGTCGGCCTCGACCACGGCGGCCGCCTTCGCCTCGCGGGCCGAGTCCAGCTCCTTTCCCGGGTGGTCGATCTTCAGGACGGCGTTGGCGGCCTTCAGGATGGCGCGCCAGTCCCCCTTCTCCCGGGCCTTCGCCATCGCCGCGGAGGCCTCCTGGAGGTCGCGGGCGGGCTTGCGCAGCTGGACGGTGCCGAGCTTCTTGACCACCCCCTTCATCCCGTCGAGGAACTCCGCGGTCGGGACGGCCCCGGCGATCTTGAGGAGCTCCTTCCCCTTCGCGTCCGCGAATATCGTGTGCGGGAAGCCGTCCGCGCCGTAGGTGGTCCCGAACTCCTGGTCCACGTCGCCGTCCACGAGGATCGGGACGAACTTCTCGGCGAGCTTCACCACCTCGGGGTCCTTGAAGGCCGAACCGGCCAACTGGCTGCAGAAGTGTCACCAGGTCGCCGTGTAGAAGAAGAGGATCGGCTTCCCGGTGAACTCGACCTCCTTCATCCCCTGCTCGCGTCCGATGATGAAGGGGATGTTCCCGGTGTGCTTGCGCCAGTCCTTCGGCGCGGCAGCGCGGGGGGGCCTCGCGGTCGCGCCCCGGTCCTGGGCGGACGCGGGGAGGGCGGCGGCGAGCGCCAGCGTCGCGGCGAGCAGGACGGACTTCACGGGGACCTCCTTGCCAGGGCTCATGGGGAGGATCCTACCGGATCCCGCGCGCCGGATCCGCCGCGGGGCCGCCCTACCAGCTAACGCGTCGCGATCTCGCGGACCTCGCGGTCGGGGTCCTCGGCCAGGCGCCGGAACTCCTCGGGATAGACGCGCCGTCCCCCCAGGGCGTGGAGCGCCTCGGCGGCCGCGAGCCGCCGCCCCGCGGATGCCCCGCGCGGTTCCCGCACCACGCGGAGGGCGGCCCCCGAGGCCTCCTCGGGTCGCGTGCGGAGGAGCACCATCAGGGCGTCCCCGAAGGCGGCGTCCGAGGGGTTGGAGAGGAGGAGCCGGGCTGCGGGGCCGGAGACGGAGTCGGGGACGGGGAAGAGCGCCTCACCGGCCTCCTGGGCCTCGAGGGTCCCGGCGAGGACCCCCCGCGTGTCCGGCGAGAAGATCACCCCGAAGCGCCCCGGCCTCGACCCGCGGCCGTAGAAGACGAGTTCCCGGACCGCGTAGCCCTCCCGCTGCATCCCCTTGACCGCCTTGGTGGGGACCATGGCCCCCTCGAGGAGGTGCCTCCCCTCGAGGGAGCCGAGGAGCAGGTCCAGCGCGTGGAGCGCCGCGGGCGTGGGAGGCGTGACCACCCAGCGGTCCCCCCCCGAGGCCAGGGCGAAGCGGGCCCCGACGGCCACCACGTCCCGGTTTCCGCCGGAGACCCCCGGCCGCGAGAGGGCGACGAGCAGGAGGAACACCACCACGAGCGCCGCGCGGTTCATGCGGAAGGGATCGTACGGTGCCAGGCACTTTTTTTACTCGCGCCATCCGAAGGGGACGCGGACCACGACCGCCTCGCGCCTAAAAAAAGTGCCTGGCACCGTACCTGGAGGCGTTCCTCTTCGCACTCCCCCCGTGCGGAATCGCACGGCGGGGGTAGAATGGCCCGGGATCGGCCCTGCCCGGGGCCCCCCAGGAGAGAGCGTGGCGAGACTGGTCGTCCTCGAGAACGGCGCGCGGCGGGTCCTCGACCTCCCACCGGTGGACCCGCTCACGATCGGGCGGTCCACCCGGAACAGCCTCACCCTCCACGACCTCCGGGCCTCGCGCCTGCACTGCCGCGTGGAGAAGGCCCCCGAGGGGTGGCGGATCGTGGACGAGGGGAGCCAGAACGGCACCCTCGTGAACGGGTCCCTCATCACCGCGCGCACGCTTCGCCCCGGGGACCTCATCGAGATCGGGCAGACGAGGATGGTCTTCGAGGAGGACGGGCAGGCGGCGGCCCCGGCCCCCCTCGCGCCGGCCGGGACGGCGGACGAGTCCCCGGACCTCAGGCACACGGTCGCCATCCCGTTCCCCGCCCCCGCGACGGACGCGCCGGACGTGGGCGAGGTGCTGCGGGACCGGGCCAACCTGATGCGCCTCCAGAGGGTCGCGCGGGCGATCAACAGCGAGCTCGAACTCCCGCACCTCCTCGAGATCATCGTGGACCACGCCATCGAGCTGACCGACGCGGAGCGGGGGTTCCTCATCCTGTTCCGCGACGACGGGGAGGAGATGGACTTCACCTGCTCGCGGAACTTCGCCAAGGAGGCGGTGGACAGCCCGGAGTACTCCATCTCGCGCTCCATCGCGCGCAAGGTCCTCGACTCGGGCGAGCCGGTGGTGGCCGTGAACGCGGTCGAGGACGAGCGCTTCCGCGACATCCAGTCGATCAGCGTCCTCGGCCTCCGCAGCGTCCTCTGCCTGCCCTTCCGCCTGAAGAACCGGGTGCGCGGGGTCCTCTACATCGACAACCGCCTCCAGAAGGGGGTCTTCTCCCGGCAGGACCTGCGCATGCTGGAGGCGCTGGCGGACCAGGCCGCCGCGGCCATCGAACGGGCGCAGCTGTTCAAGACGCTCCAGGAGAAGCAGGAGCAGCTCGAAGAGTCCAACCGGCGGGTCGAGGCCCTCAACCGCCGGCTCCAGGCCGTGGTGCGCAGCCAGGAGGTCGAGCTCCAGGAGGTCCGCGAGACGCTGCGCCTGCGGGAGCGGGAGCTCCAGTCGAAGTACAACTACCGGAGCATCATCGGGACGTCGCCGGTGATGCGCGACGTCCTCAGGCTGCTGGACCGGGTCATCGAGAGCGAGATGCCCGTGATGATCCTCGGGGAGTCGGGGACCGGCAAGGAGCTGATCGCGCGGGCCATCCACTACAACGGCCCGCGCCGCCGCGAGCGGTTCGTGAGCGAGAACTGCGGGGCGCTGACGGACACGCTCCTGGAGAGCGAACTGTTCGGCTACGTGCGCGGGGCCTTCACCGGCGCCGAGCGGAACACCAAGGGGCTGTTCGAGCAGGCCCACCGGGGGACGCTGTTCCTCGACGAGGTCGGGGAGACCAGCCCCGACATGCAGAAGAAGCTCCTCCGCGCGCTCCAGGAGCGGGAGATCCGCCCCGTGGGGGGGAAGGACGTCATCCGGGTGGACGCGCGGGTCATCAGCGCGAGCAACCGGGACCTGCTCCGGCTGACGCGGGAGTCGAAGTTCCGGGAGGACCTCTACTACCGCCTCAACGTGCTCCAGATCACGCTCCCCTCCCTGCGCCAGCGGCGGGAGGACGTCCCCCTGCTGCTCTCGCACTTCCTGGAGAAGCACGCCGCGCGGGCCGGCCGGACGGTGCCGCGGATCGACCGCAAGGTCCTCGAGCTGCTGCAGGCCTACGACTGGCCGGGGAACGTGCGGGAGCTGGAGAACGAGGTCCAGAAGATGATCGCGCTCGCCGAGGAGGTGGTCACCGCGGACCTCCTCTCCGAGCCCATCCGGCACGGGCCGGCGCCGGCGGCCGACGCCGGCGGGGTGCGGGACCTGGAGGTCCTCGTGGAGAAGGTGGAGCGCGAGGAGATCGAGCGCGCCCTGCGGGCGGCGGGTGGCAACAAGACCCGCGCCGCGTCCCTCCTCGGGATCAGCCGCTTCACGCTCCAGCGCAAGCTCGAGAAGTACGCCATGGAGGGGGCGGAGACCCCCGCGGAGGGGGAGGCGTGAGCGCACCCGCGGAGCGGGGACGGGGGACCGGCCGTCCCCCCTCCGGACCAGCCGGTCGTGCTCCGTGTCTCCGTGTCTCCGTGGTGAATCCTCTCCTCCTGCTGTCCCTGGCCCTCCTCGCCGCGCCCGCGGCGCGGGCGGACGTTGTGGTCCTGAAGGACGGGAGGAAGCTCGAGGGGAAGGTCCTCGAGGAGGGGGCCACCACGGTCAGGCTCCGGCTCCGGTTCGGCGGGGAGGAGACCGTCGCGCGCGACCTGGTGGAGCGCATCGAGAGGAAGCCGCTCCCCGAGGAGGCCGTCGCGGAGAAGCGGAAGGCCCTGGCCCCGGGGGACGCCGCGGGGCTGTGGAAGCTGGCTCTCGAGGCGAAGGGCCTCGGGCTGCGCAGGGAGTACGACGCGCTGCGCGCCGAGGTGCTCCGCGCGGACGCGGACCACCGGGAGGCCAACGAGGCCGAGGGGAACGTGGAGTGGGAGGGGCGCTGGGTCAAGCCCGCCGAGCGGGACCGCCTCCGCGCGGAGAAGGAGAGCGCCGCGAAGGCCGCCGCGGGCCTCGTGGAGTACGGGGGACGCTGGGTCACTCCCGAGGAGAGGGACGCCCTGGAGAAGGGCCTGGTCCTCCAGGACGGGAAGTGGATGAGCGAGAAGGAGGCGAAGGAGGCCCAGGGGTTCGTCCACTACAGGGACGGATGGGTCCGTCGCGAGGAGCTCGCCCGCCGCGCCCTCCAGGACTCGCTCTCCGAGGCGGCCGGCGTGCCCCTCACGCTCGAGGAGACCCCGCACTTCCAGGTCGCCACCGTCTACGCGCAGGCGGAGACGAAGAAGCTCGCGCTCGCGGCCGAGGCGGCCTGGTCGGAGTTCGCGACCGTGTTCGGGGTGAAGCCCGAGGAGCGGCTGCTCGACACGCTGTTCGCGAAGACCCCCCAGGCCGAGCCGGGGCGCTGCCGCGTGGTCGTCCTCGAGAGGGAGCCCCAGTACCAGAAGTTCCTCGACGCCTTCCTCCGGCTCCAGCCGGAGGCGAAGAAGCTCCTCTCGCCCGAGCGGATCGCCCTCATGCGCCGGCAGAAGGGCTTCTACATGGTCGATCCGGACTGCTGGGTCGTCGGCTACCAGTTCCCGAACCCCCAGGAGCAGATGCGGAACAACGTCGTGCACAAGGCCTCCCACGTGCTCCTGATGCGCTGGCGCTACACCGGGACGAGGCCCGGTTGGTGGCTCCTGGAGGGCTTCGCCGAGTTCCAGGAGGTGAACCAGTTCGGGAAGTGCGACGTGTACTGCATCACCGCGGGCTACGGGGACCCCGCCGGGGAGGCGAAGTGGGTGGGGGAGTCCTGGAAGGCCGTCGCGAAGAGGCTCGCGGCCACCCGGGGGGACCGCGGCCTCAAGGACCTCGCCTTCGCGGCGCTCAACGACCTCACCCCCTACGACCTCGTGAAGTCCTGGTCCGTGGTCCACTACCTGGTGGCGCTGGACCGCGAGAAGTTCGCCCGCCTCGTCCACGACCTCAAGAAGGGGGTCGAGCCGGACGCGGCGTTCCGCGGGGTCTACGGCGCGGAGATGAAGGAGATGGACGATCGCTGGAGGGAGTATGTGCGAAGGACCTACTAGGGTGTGTTTGAGAACCCCCGCTGCATTCGGCCGGCTGCGTCGGCCCATGGCTGCGTTGCGCCTCCTCGCCGACCCTCCCCTCGGGTCGGCTTCGTCGGCGTCGCCTTGCCCTGGGCCGCCTCGCTCGGCCTCGGTGCGACGCAGGAGTTCTCAAACACACCCTAGGCTTACCCTGGCCGCCGCGGCGCTCCTCCTGCTCGCGGCGTCCCCGGCCGCGGCGCCCCCGGCCCGGGCCGGGGACGCCCCGGTGTTCTTCGAGAAGCCGGACGCCGCCACGGACAAGAAGATCCGCAGCTTCATCATCCTCTTCGGGTCGAACGCCCCCGACGACCGGGAGCGGGCGCGCGACGGGCTCTTCGAGATCGGGTACTGGTCGGTCCGGCCGCTCCTGGACGCGCTCACGGCGCGGGACGACCGGAGCGTGAACGCCCGGTGCAACGCGGTCCTGGTCCTCGGGCGGCTCGAGCAGGCCCTGGAGGACGTCCGCGCGCTCCCCGCGCTCCGGGCTGCCGTGGTCTCCGACGGCTCGGAGAACCCGGCCGCCTTCGCCGCCCTCGTGCTGGGGCGCCTGCGCGACGGCGAGGCCCTGGGGCCCTTCCGCGACGCCCTGGCGGAGCGGAAACGGGAGTCCCTCAAGACCGCCGTCCTCGTGGCCCTGGGGAGGCTCGCGCGCGTGCGCGGGGACGAGGCGGCGACGCTGCTGGAGCAGGCCGTGGACCGCCGCACCAGCGTGCCGCTCCAGCGCGAGGCGGCCATGCTGGCCCTCGGGCTCTTCCCGCGCCGCGTCGCCGTGGTCTCGGCCGACGGCGCGGGGGAGGTCCCGGCCCCCCGGGTCCGGGGCGCCCTCGAGGACGGCTCCGCCGGGATGCGGCTCTCGGCGGTCCTGGCGCTCGCCCTGTCGCGCCGGGACGACTTCTACGACGTCTTCCTCCGGGTCTACCGCGACGACTCCGACCGGCAGGTCCGCCGGGCGGCGCTCCTGGCGCTGGCCCGGAGGCGGGATCCCGCCACGACGGACGTCCTGGGGGACGCGCTCGAGTCCACGGGCGCCGGCATCGAGGTGCGCCGCATGGCGGCCTACCTCCTGGCCGCCCGCCGGGACCCCGCGGCCCTCAAGCGGCTCATCGGCGTGGCCACCGCGGCCTCCAAGCCGGAACTCGCCGCGGCGGCGGTCGTCGCCCTCGGGGGGATCCCGGAGGACCGCGCCGTCTCGCTCGTCCTGGGGAAGCTCGACGACCGCAGCGCCACGGTGCGCGCCGCGGCCGCCGTGGGCGCGACCCGCTTCCCGCGCACCGCGGACCTCCTCCGGGCCGTGGACCGGCTGAACGAGCGCCTGCGGGCCGGGGAGCAGGACGAGGCCGCCAGGGCCGACATGACCCTCTCGCGCCGGATCGTGGAGCACGAGCTCGACGACCGCGCCCTGGAGGCGGCCGGCCAGCCGCGCCGCCCCCCGCTCCCGCCGCAGCCCTGGACGGAGGCGGACGCGGAGGACCTGCTCGGCCTCCTCGGGCGCGACGAGACGCAGGCGCTGCTGGACCTCGTGAACCTCCGCGTGCGCCAGGTCCTCGGGGTGGAGGGGCTCCCGGCCTACCGCAGCCCCGACGCGACGCTCATCAGCGGGAAGGACCGGATCCAGCGGGAGCACGCGGTGTACTCCGACGAGCGGGACCTCCTCCGCGAACTCCAGCGGCGCCCCTACTACACGCTGGAGGACCTCCCGGACTGGGCCCGCCCCCCCATCCCCCGGGAGGGACGCTGAGGTGCCCGGAGGCTGGCTCGCCCTGGCCGGGACGCAGGGGCTCCTCCGCGGGGAGGTCCTCCTGCTCCGCCCGGGCCAGGAGGCCGTGCTGGGGCGGGGCGAGGGGAGTACGCTCCCCCTCACCCACACCGCGGCCTACAAGGTCCTCGGCGCCCGCCCCGCCGCCCTGCGGGCGGCCTGCCAGGGGGTGAGCCGCCGCCACTTCCTCGTCCGCGTCCCCGCCGAGGGGGAGGTCCTCGTGGAGAACCTCTCGGGGGCCGGGACCTGGCTCGACGGGAGCCGGGTCGAGGCGCCGGTCCACCTCCGGGACCTGCGCGACCGGCCCCACGAGGTGCGTTTCGGCCGAGGGGAGCGGATGGACCTGCGCTGGATCGAGGAGGCGCCGGCCCCGGCGCCGGGGGCCGCCTGATGCCGCGCGCGCTCCCGCCCGGGGACCGGCGCCTCCTCGAGGAGGCCGCGGCGCGCGGGCTGCTGCCGCGCGAGCGGGCCGACGAGGCGACCCGGGCCTGGGAGGCGGAGGAGGGGGACGAGCCGTTCCTCGCGTTCCTCGTGGGGCGCGGGGAGGTCGCGCGGG
>CAZKTF010000119.1:0-10090 GCA_964555565.1 uncultured Planctomycetota bacterium
CCCGCATGGAGTTGCGGCGTCTTATGTCGATCACCCTCCTGGCCGTCGCCCTCGGCGCCCCCGCGGCGGCCCAGGCCTGCTCCCGCGCGGAGCCCGCCCCGGCCGCGGCGGCGCCGGAGAGCGGGACCGCGGTGCAGCCGCCTCCGGCCGCCGCGCCGGCCCCGGGGGAAGGGGAGAAGAAGGGGGAGCCCCCGCCGGCACCCGCTCCCGCCCCGGCGCCGGCGCCCGGGGAGAAGAAGGAGGAGCCGCCTCCCGCTCCCGTCCCGGCCCCTCCGGCCCCCGGGGACAAGAAGGAGGAGCCCCCTCCCGCTCCCGTCCCGGCCCCTCCGGCCCCCGGGGACAGGAAGGACGAGCCCCCGGCACCGGGCCCCGGGGAGACTCCGCCCGCCCCGCCCGCGCCGGAGAAGCCGAAGGAGGAGCCCCCTCCCCCGCCTCCGAAGGACCCCTACGAGGGGCTCATCCCCGTCGGGCCCCGGACGCCGCCGCCTCCCGAGGTCAAGCCGGACGTGGCGAAGAGGATCCAGGACCTCCTCGACAGGTGCTTCCTGATCGACGCGAACCACGGCGACCAGGCGAACCGGGACGTCGCCGCGGCGAGGCTCACCGAGCTCGTCCGCGAGTGGAACGGGAAGGCCAAGGACGACGTCCTCCGGAACGTGCCCTTCTGGAAGGCGGCCCTGGAGAAGACGCTCCCGCACGCGAACTGGGGGAAGAGCAGCCCCTTCAAGGTCAAGTACTCGCACCAGGGCATCGAGTTCCCCCTGTTCGTGTGGGTCCCCAAGACCTACGACCCGAAGAAGGCCTACCCGCTCGTCCTCACGGTCTTCGACGCGGGCCAGGACAACGCCCCGTTCTTCAACTCGCAGTACGGGGACCTGAGGGAATCGCACATCGTCGTCGGGGCGGTGCGGCAGTCCCTGAAGGACGCCGACAAGGACCCCTACGCGGGGAACTCCCGGAGCGTCATGATCCCCCTGGTCTACGCGCTCCCGCTGTTCCACATCGACCGGGACCGGGTGGTCCTGGACGGGTTCGGGAAGGGGGCGGACGACGCGGCCTTCGTGGCCGCGGACTTCGCGATCCAGTTCGCCGGGGCAATCCTCCGCGCCCCGACGAAGACGCCGCCGCTCGTGCGGAACCTGGGGCTGTTCCCGACGATGATCATCGCCCCCGCGGCCGGAACGGCGAAGGCCATCGAGGAGATCCGGAAGGCCTGCCCGGAGGCGACGGTCCTCCGCGCGGAGGACGCCCCCGCCGGCTTCGCGTCCGCCGCCCCGGAGGTCCAGAAGTGGATCGCGGCGATCGGCCCGAGGCGGATCGCCGGCGCCGCGACGCCCTACACCTGGTGGACCCATTCGCTGACGGGGAACCAGCGCTGGGGCTACTGGTTCAAGGTCCGCGAGGACCGCGGGATCGTCGCCGCGGGGCCGGACCTCCCGGTGCGCGTCTCCGTCGCGCTCGTGCCGAAGTACAACCTGGTCGAGATCGATTGCTCGAACGTGGCGAAATTCGACCTCTATCTCAACGACGAGGTCCTCGACCTGGAGTGGCCCTACGTCGTACGCGTGAACGGGGGGGTCGTCTTCCGCAGCGCCGGCCGCGCCCTCCGGACGGTGGAGAACATGCTCGGCTGCTGCTGGACCGAGGCGCCCCTTCCCATCCGCACGCTCTTCGCCCCCGTCGTCGTCGAGATCAGGATCCCGCCCGAGCTCCAGGTCCCCCCCTCGGAGCGGCCGCCCCCGGCGCCTCCCCCGGCCCCTGCCCCACCGACCAACGGGGGTCCGGCGAACGGGGGGAACGGGGAGACCCCGCCGAAGGACAGCGAGAAGAAGGACGAGCCTCCCCCGGCGCCGCCGCCGAAGGAGGCGGAGAAGAAGGAGGAGCCTCCCCCGGCGCCGACGCCGAAGGAGGGGGAGAAGAAGGAGGAGCCTCCCCCGGCGCCGACGCCCCCCAAGCAAGGCGAGAAGAGGTAGCCCCAAGCGCTCCGCAGCACCAAGGGTCAGACCTCAGGCGTTTGCAACGCTTATCCCCCTTGCAAACGCCTGGGGTCTGACCCCTTGCCCCGCAGCACCCCGCCCCTACAAGAGCCGGCTCTTCTCCAGCTCCCAGCTCGGGATCTCCCAGACCTTGCCGTCGGCCACGATCTTCCAGCCCGTCGTCATCCGGCAGTTGAGCGGGTTCGGGCGGATCTTCACGACCATGCTCGAGGACTGCCCGTCGTCCATGGTCCCGCTGACCATGACCTTGATCTCGGGCTGGCTCTCGATCTCCTGCCCCTGCTTGAGCTTGTGGTAGTAGTCGCGGGCGACGTGGTAGACCTTCGCGTCGAGGTCCTTCGAGATCCTCACCGCCTGCTCGGCCATCGATCCTCCTCGCGGGCGCCCGCCCCCCGGGACCGCGCGCCCCCGGTCCGTTCCAGTCCCGGGATTGTCAGCCCCCGCGGCCCCCGGCACCAAGCGACTCCCGACGGAGCATCTCCCGGAGGGCGTCCCGGTCCGCCTCGATCTGGCGCCGGAGGGCCTCCGGCCCCTCGAACCGGCGCTCGTCCCGGAGCCGCACGAGGAAGGATACCTCCAGATCCGCGCCGTAGAGGTCCCCCTCCCAGTCGAGGAGCCAGGCCTCGACCGTGTCCTCGCCCTCCCCTTCCGGGTGGAACGTGGGACGTCCGCCGATGTTGACGAGCGCCGGGACCGCCTCCCCGTCCGGGAGGAGGACGCGGCCCGCGTAGACCCCGCGGGGGGGCCGGATCTCGTGCGCGAGGTCCAGGTTCGCCGTGGGGAAGCCGAGGGAGCGGCCGCGGCCCTCGCCGCGGACGACGCGGCCGAGGACGGCGACCGGCCTCCCGAGCATCCCCTCCGCCGCGGCGAGGTCCCCCGCCCGGATCGCGGCGCGGATGGCGGTGCTGGAGACCGGCCTCCCGCCGAGGAGGACCGGCGGCACCGACTCCACGGGGATCCCCAGGGGGTCGAGGACCCGGCGGGCCAGGTCCGGGTTCCCGCCGCGGGCCTTCCCGAAGTGGGAGTCGGGCCCCAGGACGAGTCCCGCGATCCCGACCCGGGACACGAGGACCTCCTCCAGGAACCGCTCGGCGGGGATCTCCCGCAGCCGCTCGTCGAACCGGAGCACCACCACCGCCGCCATCCCGGCCCGCGCGAGGAGGCGGACCCTGTGCTCGAGGGAGGAGAGGGTCCCCGGGTCCCGGCCGGCCACGACCTCCTGGGGGTGCCGGTCGAAGGTCACTGCCACGGGCTCGCCGTCGAGCCGCGCGGCCAGGGCGGCGGTGCGCGCGAGGACCTCGCCGTGGCCCCGGTGGACGCCGTCGAACACGCCCAGCGTGGCGACGGGGCGCCGGAAGAGGTCGGGGCGCAGCGACTCGAGTCCGTCGAACCGGCGGACGGGCCGGCGCACCGGGGGCCGATCGCTTCGGGGGCTCAGCGCGCGCCCGCCGGCTGGGCCGCGGCGTAGCGCTCCTCGAGCTCCCGCAGGGCCCGGCGGTTCCGGATCTTGTCCGCCGGCGTGAACCGCGTGGTGAAGAGCACGCCGTCCAGGTGGTCCACCTCGTGGAGGATGCAGCGCCCGAGGAGGTTGGTCGCCTCGAGCCGGAAGGGCTTCCCGTCGAGGCCCAGCGCCTCCACCTCCACCTGCGCGGGCCGCGCGATGAGCGCCGCGATGCCCGGGAAGGAGAGGCAGCCCTCCTCCATCAGGGCATTCTCCTCGGAGGTCCGGACGATCCGCGGGTTCACGAGGACGATCTCGTCTCCCGGGTCCCCGGTCCCGCTCACGATGCAGACCCGGCGGTCCCACCCCACCTGGGGCGCGGCGATGCCGAGCCCGCTCAGGCGGTACATGGTGGCGATCATCCGGCGGGCCATCTCCCGCACCGCGTCGTCCACGGCCTCCACCGCGAGGGTGGAGCGCTTGAGGACGGGGCTCGGGTAGAGGACGACCGGGAGGGGTTCGGCGGGCTCGGGCATCGGCGTCTCCTTGCCCGGGCTATCCTAGGGGGGGTCCGGCGGGCGGCCAAGTATCCGGCGGCGCGGGCCGCGGGAATCCGTTGTCGCGGGCGCCGCGGACGGCTAGGCTCGCGGGTTTCCCCGACGGAGGGATCGGTTGAACGCGGAAAAGGTCGTGGAGCGCGCCGACGCCGAGGTCGCGCGCAAGAACTGGGACGGGGCCGTGGAGTACTTCCTCCAGGCGCTGGCGATCGACCCCGACCACCGCGGGGCGCGGCGCGGCCTGAGGGTGGCGGAGCTGGCCCGCTACGAGCTCCGCTCCCCCGGAGGCGCGGCCCGCGCCGTGGGCAACATCGGGGGACGGTTCACGGTGGGCCTCGCGTCCATGACCCGGGACCCCCGACGCCGGATGGAGGCCCTCGAGAAGGCCCTCGCCGGGGACCCCCGCAACGCCGACCTCGGCCTGAAGCTCGGGGCGGAGGCGGAGGCGGGGAAGTTCCTCAACGCCGCGGCGGCGGCCTACGAGGGGGTCCTCCTCGGGAACCCGCAGCACACGGGCGCGATGAAGGCCCTGGGGAAGGTCCTCCGCGCGCTCGGGGACGTCCCGGGGGCGCTGGCGGCGCTGGAGCAGGCCGTGAAGACCGACCCCCGCGACCAGGAGGCCTCCCGCCTGCGGAAGGACATGGCCGCGGAGAGCTACGCGCTGGGCGCGGGGTTCGCCACGGCGAAGACGACGCACGACCTCCTGCGGGACAAGGACCAGGCGAAGCGCCTCGAGAAGGCGCAGCGCATCGTCCACGGGGAAGAGGACCTGGAGGGGCATGCCCGCGAGACCCGCGAGGCGGCGGCGGCGGCCCCCGGCGACCCGGAGCGCCTCGTCGCGCTCGGGATGGCCGAGGCCGCGCTCCGCCGCTACGACGAGGCCGAGGCCGCGATCGCGAAGGCCTGCGCGCTGGCCCCCAACGACGGCGCGGTCCGGGCGAAGCTCGGGGACGTGCGGATCGGGCGCGCGGAGAGGCTCCTCTCGGACACCCGCCAGGCGGCCGAGCGCGGGGACGCCGCGGCCGCGGGCCGGCTCGCGGCGGCGGAGAAGGCGCGCCTGGAGGTCCTCGTGGCGGAGTACCGCAGCCGCGTGGCGGGCCACCCCACGGACCTGGGCCTCCGGTTCGCGCTCGCGGGCTGGCTCGAGCAGGCCGGGCGCGTGGACGAGGCCGCCGCGGAGTACCAGCAGAGCGTGAGGGACCCCCGGCGCCGGGCCGAGTCCCTCGGCGGCCTCGGGCGCTGCTTCCTCGCCAAGGGGATGTACGACCTCGCGGCGAAGCAGATCGAGAAGGCCCTGGAGGAGTCCGGGGGGGCCGGCGAGAAGGCCAAGGGGATGCTCTACGACCTCGGCGTCGTGAAGGAGAAGCAGGGGGACCTGCCGAAGGCCCGCGAGTACTTCGCGCGGGTCTTCGAGGTGGACATCGGGTACCGGGACGTGGCGCAGAGGCTGGAGGCGCTCCAGCGCGCCGCGGGCGGGGCCGGCGCCTAGCGCGCGCCGGGAAAGGACCCGGGAAAGGACAGGGGGAACGGGATGGCCCACAGCGTGTCGGCGGAGAAGCGCGTCCGGCAGAACCGGAAGCGCCGGGAGCACAACCGTGGAGTGCTTTCGGCGTTGCGCTCGCAGGTGAAGCGGGTCCTCCAGGCCGTCGAGGCCGGGGACGCGTCGAAGGCCCAGGCGGAGTTCCGGCTCGCGACGAAGCGGCTGGACAAGGCGGCCCGGGTGCACGTCATCCACGCCAACGAGGCGGCGCGGCGGAAGTCGCGCCTCGCCTCGCGGGTCGCGGGGATCAAGAAGTAGTACCTACATCGCGCGCTCGAACGCGGGGAGCGCCCTCTCGATCGTCCGGTCCTCGACGCAGTAGGCGATGCGGAACCAGCCCGGGGTCCCGAACCCGCTCCCCGGGACGACCAGGACCCGCTCCCGCGCGAGGCGGAGGACGAACTCCACGTCGTCCCCACCGGGCGCCCGCGGGAACAGGTAGAACGCCCCGCCCGGGCGCTCGAACCCGTAGCCCATCCGCGCGAGCGCGCCGCAGAGCAGGTCCCGCTTCCGCCGGTAGGCCTCCGGGTCCACGGTCAGGCCCTGGAGCGTCCGCACGGCCCGCTGGGCGAGGGCCGGGGCGTTCACGAACCCGAGGATCCGGGTCGCGAAGGTGCAGGCGTTCACGATCGCGGCGCCGTCGGGGCAGCGCGGCCCCACGGCCACGCACCCGATCCGCTCCCCGGGGATGGCGAGGTCCTTGGAGTGGGAGGTGACGAGGATCGACGCCTCCCACGCCCGGAACACGCTCGCCGGCCGGGCCCCGTCGAAGAGGATCCGGCGGTAGGGCTCGTCGCTCACCAGGTAGACCGGGCGGCCGCGGCGCGCCGAGTGGCGCCGGAGGACCTCCCCGAGCGCGTCCAGCGTCTCCTGCGGGTAGACGACGCCCGTCGGGTTGTTCGGGGAGTTGAGGAGCACGGCCGCCGTCCGGTCCGTCAGGGCCGCCTCGAGCGCGGCCGTGTCGGGCAGGAAGCCCTTCCCCGCGGGGACCGTCACGAACCTGCCCCCGTGGTTGTCCACGTAGAAGGGGTACTCGGGGAACCAGGGCGCGAAGGCCACCACCTCGTCCCCCGGGTCGAGGAGGGCCTTGAGGACGACGTTCAGCCCGCCGCCCGCGCCCACGCACATGAGCACCTGGTCCGGGGAGAAGGGGGTCCCGTAGTCCGAGGACAGCCACGCGGCCACCGCGGCACGGGTCTCCGGGTAGCCCGCGTTGGGCATGTAGCGGTGGTGGCCCCCGTCGGGCTCGTCCAGGCAGGCCCGGAACGCCGCCCGGACTTCGGGAGGCGGCTCCAGGACCGGGTTCCCCAGGGAGAAGTCGAAGACGTTCTCCGCCCCTACCTCGGCCTTCAGCCGCGCCCCCTCCTCGAACATCCTGCGGATCCAGGAGGAGCCCTTCATCAGCTCGGTGACGCGGCGGGACGCGGGCACGGGGGACCTCCCGGGGGGACGGCATGGAGGATACGGCGTCGCGTCAGCGGGGCCAAGGGGTCAGACCCCAGGCGCGTGGGTGACGGCGTCCCCGAAGTGTAGCGAGGGCGGTGCGCGAGGGGCGGTGCCCCGTGCGTGGTGAGGCTCCCCGAGGGGTCAGACCCCAGTCGTTTGCAAGCGTTGGGGCGCGACGCGAGGGGTTCGAGGCCACTGTTTGCAAACGCCCGAGGTCTGACCCCAGACTACCTCTTCACCCCGAACGTCAGCGGGTAGCGGTAGTAGACCTCCAGCGTGAGCGCGTTGATCGCGGTCGCGTAGACCCTCCCGCCCTCGGAGCCCCAGGGGTCCGCGGGGTCCCAGGAGCCGAGCCGGTCGTCGGCGGGGTCCTGGTGCTGGCGGTCCACCAGCGCCTTCTTCAGGGTCGCGGCCCAGCGCTTCCAGGGCTCGCCGCCGACCTGGTACATGGCCAGGGAGCCGTAGTACCAGTAGTAGTGGTCCACGGTCCCCGCCGCCTCGTCCCAGGACGGGAGGACCTTCAGGCAGAGGTCCGTGCCCTTCTTCACGTACTCGTCGTTCCTGTCCGCGCCGCAGAGGATGCGGCTGAGGACCGCCACTGCGGTGAGCGACTCGCTCCGGTCCGCCGGGAACCTGTCCATGAGGTCCTGCGGGCGCGAAGGGCCGTTGCCCCGCTGGGTGTACCCGGCCCGCCCGTACTCGGGTTCCGTCACCTTGTCGAGCCATGCCCGGACGCCCTCGAAGGCCGCCGGGTCCACGAGGAGGTCCGCCATCTTCGCGGACTTGAGCGCCATCACCATCCAGCCGGTCACGGAGGTGTCGTTGTCCTGCGGCCGCACCCCGTACCTCCAGGCCCAATAGGGGTTCTGGCTCCTGTGGACGAAGTCGATCCCCGCCTGCGCGCTGGCCTTGAAGAGCGGGCTCCGGGTCATCCCGTAGGCCTCCGCCATGGCCATGGCGGCGATGGCGTGGTCGTAGACGAAGTGGCCGCTCGTCCGCGGCCCGAAGCAGCCCTCCGCGTCCTGGATGCCCTTGAGGTACTTCAGGCCGGCCCTCACCACCGGTCCGAACTTCGGGGTCTTGTGCGTCTCGCCGGTCCCGAGGAAGGCGAGGAGCGCGAGCCCCGTCACGCCGGGGTCATGGAGCGGCCCGCCGGCCCCGCCGCACCTGTTCCTCTTGCACATGCACTCGAAGCCGCTGCAGTTCCACCTCCCGTCCGGGGACTGGTGCGCCGCGAGCCAGCGGAGCGCGAGGTCGGTCGCCTGCTCCGCGCCGCCGATCTCCCCGCGGCCGTTTCCCCGCCTCCAGGCGCGGCCCCCGAGCCCGTTGCCGCCCGGGGAGCCGCCCCCGGGGCCGATCCCGAGGATGCTCTCCCGGGACGCTCCGTCCCAGGCCGCGTCGCCGGGCTCGTCCATGCCGTTGTCCCGCGTCTCGTGGGCGTCGGAATCGTCGGGGGTCTCCGCCGGGGACCTGTCGTCGGGCCGCGGGACCGGCTCCGAGGGGAGCATCGGGCACGCGGTCACCGGAGGGAACTCGGGGACCGCCGGCGGGATAGGGTCATCGGGGGGCGGGAGGGCGTCGTACGGCAGGATCGCGACGCCGACGCGCGGCGGCGCCGCGGGCGCCGTGCCCCCGAGGGCGGCCACGACGAGCCCGAGGACCACGTGGGCGCCGACCGAGGCGAGCCACCAGGGGGTGGAGCGCAGCGCCTCGTAGAGCCGCTCCCCGAAGGAGGCCGTGCGGCGGCCGGGGGCGGGCGCGTGGGACGTGAACACCGGGCGTGGACGGATCGCGGACATGGCGGCCTCCTGGGATCGAGTCTCCCGCGGGCCCGGGTTTCACTCCCCGCGCCCGCAGGATCCCCAACGGGCGAGCGGGGTGAGGGTTCGCCCCGTACGAATCGAGAGGGGGCCGGCCCCCCCGGGCCGGCCCCCCCGGGAGTCCGCCTCGCGCTACTTCACGCCGAAGACGCGCCCGTACCGGTAGTACACCTCGAGGGAGAGGACGTTGACGGCCGTGGAGTACACGCGGCCGCCCTCCGAGGCCCAGGGGTCCGCGGGGTCCCAGGACCCGCACCGGTCGTCCTCCTTCTTCAGGTGCTGGGTATCGACGATCGCCTTCTTCATGGCCTCGTTCCACTTCTTCCAGTGCTCGCCGCCCACCTGGAAGATGGCCAGCGAACCGTAGTACCAGTAGTAGAAGTCGATGGTCCCCGCCGCCTCGTCCCACAGGGGCGGGATCTTCATGCAGATGTCGGTGCCCTTCTTCACGAACTCGTCGTCCTTCGTCGCCCCGCAGAAGATCCGGGTGAGCATGGCGACCGCGGTGAGCGACTCGCTCTTGTCCGCGGGGTACTTGTCCATCAGGTCCTGCGGGCGGGCCGGACCGTTGCCGCGCTGCGTGTAGCCGGCGCGGCCGTACTCGGGCTCCGTCACCTTGTCGAGCCACGCCTTGGCGCCCTCGAAGGCGGCCGGGTCCACGCGCAGGCCGGCCATCTTGGCGGACTTCAGCGCCATGACCGCCCACCCCGTGACCGAGGTGTCGTTGTCCTGCGGGCGCACGCCGTAGCGCCAGGCCCAGTAGGGGTTCTGCGCCTTGTGGACGAAGTCGATCCCGCCCTGTGCGTTCGTCTTGAACAGCGGGCTCTGGGTGAGCCCGTAGGCCTCGGCCATGGCCAGCGCCGCGATGCAGTGGCTGTAGATGAAGTGCCCGCTCGTCCGCTGCCCGAAGCAGCCGTCGGCGTCCTGGACGCTCTTCAGGTACTTGAGGCCGTTCTTGACCACGTGCCCGTACTTCGGGGTCTTGTGCGTCTCGCCGAAGCCGAGGAAGGCGAGGAGGGCGAGGCCGGTCTGCCCGGGGTCGTGGAGCGGCCCGCCGGGCCCGCCGCACTTGTTTAGCTTGCACATGGACTCGAACCCGTCCGAGTCCCACATCCCGTTGGGCGACTGGTGGTTCTTCAGCCACTCGAGGCCGAGGTCCACGGCCCCCTCGGTCCCGCCGCCGCCCTCCGCCTTGAGGTTGCGGTGGCCGCCGCGCCGCCCGCCGAAGGCGCCGCCGGCGCCGCCGCCCACGCCGATGTCGGAGTTCGTGCCCTGCCCCTCGAAGGGGG
>CAZKTF010000119.1:10100-10732 GCA_964555565.1 uncultured Planctomycetota bacterium
GCTGTTGAACCGCGGGTCGCCCAGGGACTCCTCGGTGGGCTGGTCGTTGTCCGTCTCGTTGTGGTCGGAGACCTTCGCGTCCTTGAGGACCGGCTCCTCCTTGACCCGCTCCATCTCGTCGATGGGCTTGGTCTCGAGGACCTCGGGCTTGATCTCCTCCTCGATGACGGGGTTCTCGTCGCTGATCTCCCCCATCATGCGGCGGTCGAGCTTCCCGTCCGTCGAGGGGGCTCCCGCGAGCGCCCCGATGATGATGCCTCCGACGACGTGGATGCCGATCGAGGCGAGCCACCAGGGGGTCGCCTTGAGGTTCTCGTAGAGCGCCTCGTTGAAGGTCTGGAGGTGGCGCGCCACGCCCCGCTCCTGCATCGACAGGATCTTGTATTCGGCCATCGTGCGCCTCCGTGGGGGACGGACCCCGGGCTGACCTCCCATGGTATCGAGGCCGCCGGAGGTATCAACGGAAACCGCTTCTTTGCGGTTCGAAGAATTCCTGGCTTGGCGTACCAAGGGGTCAGACCCCGCTGGCCTGGCCTGGGCCAGGCCAGCGAGGTCAGACCCTTGGTGCTGAGGAGCAGGGTGCTGAGGAGCAAGGGGTCAGACCCCAGGCGTTTGCAAGGGGGGGTGCTGAG
>CAZKTF010000120.1:0-10661 GCA_964555565.1 uncultured Planctomycetota bacterium
GGGCTCATGAATGGAAACTACGACCGGGGTCAGACAATGAGGGGATCCCTCAGGGATGCGGCCCGCCTCGTCTGCCGTGATTCGAGAGTACCAGATCGTGCTCTCATCCTCTCCGTCCGCCCAGCTGACGGTTTCATACCATCTATAGAACCAGAAGACTCCGCAGTTCCTGCACTGCTGCAGTACTTCGCTGTTGTGACTCGACTCGTAGGAGCCCGCCTCGAGAAGGTCCATCAGGGTGATCAGTGACGGGCTCGTGCAGCAGTCCAGAAGGATCTCGTCACTCAAGTCCGATCCGTCCCCTACCCATTGGACAATGTTTCCGCGAACGACACGCGTCTCGGAGGACGCCCTCTCGAACGAGCCGGACGTCTCCGCGGCAGGTCTCACCGGTCACGGTATCCCCCCGGCCAGGTGCCCCGCAACCCGGACGAGGAGAGTGCCAAGGAGACCGGGGGCAGTACTCCCCAATCGCGTCTGGACCTCGGCAACGGCTTCACGGTACTTGGATCTCAAATGAGGGTCGCGAAGCGCCCGCGAGGGGTGCGTGTTGTCCGCGAGGTCGGCAAGCTTCACCGCCAGGGCCATTCGGTCCGGGTGGTCGAGGATCCGATGAATGAACTCCTGGTAGCTCTCGTCCCGGTCGTCCCGCCGCAACCTCCCCTTCCTCCGGGTCACGGCATCCACGAGGGCCACGGTCCTCTCGGGGAACCCCGCCTTCCTCAGATCGTCGAGCGTGAGAGGGGTGTCCTCGACCGTGTCGTGGAGGGCCGCCGCGGCGAGCACCTCGTCCGCCACATCCGGCCCCAGGTGCAGAACGACCCGGAGCGGATGGCCGATGTAGGGCTTCCCTCCCTTGTCGAGTACTCCGTGATGGGCAGCGGCCGCGAGCGCGAGCGCCTTCAAGACAAGAGGAGCGTCCTCGGGAAGTCCCGCCGCACGGTCGTCGGACACGCTCCTCACCTGGTGCGCTTCCTGCTCTGTCCGGCATCCATGCGCGATGGATTCTGGGGGACGTCCGCAATTAAGCAATTAACTTCGCTTCGAGCCCGGGCACGCGCGGTGCGGCCCGTCCTCCCGCGGAGGGCCACGACGCCTCAGTTCGACCCGCGGCTGAGGTGCGGGATGACCTCCCCGAGGAAGGAGTCGAAGGAGCGGGTCTGGAGCCAGAGCTTCCCCTGGCCGCTGAAGTGGCAGACGAGGCCCTCGCCCGAGAACAGGAGCGACTTCATCCCGCCCACCTTGCGGACGTCCCAGTGGAGCGCGGGCTCGAAGGCCACGAGGTGCCCGGTGTCCACGACGTAGCCCGAGGGGGGGACCTGGACCTCCACGATGGCGCCGTAGGAGGCGAACAGGAGCGGCCCCAGCCCGTAGGCCCTGAGGAGGAAGAGCCCCTCGCGGGAGAAGAAGGTCTTGGCGCCGCCCCACTTGGTCTCCATCTGGACCCCGGTGGCGCTCGCCAGGTAGGCGCCGGACTGGAGGATGAGGTCCTCCCCCCGGAGTTCCCGCAGGTGGATGTCCCCGGGGAGGGCCGGGGCGAAGGTGACCTCGCCCGGCCCCCGGGCCGCGGTGAAGGTGTTCTGGAAGAAGGACTCCGAGGTGAGGACCTTCCGCGCCAGGGAGGAGAAGAAGCCCCCCTGCATGCGGGTCTCGATGTCCACGGTCCCGGTCATGGAGACCATGGCCCCGGACTCGGCCTTCACCGACTCCCCCTGTTCCAGGCCCACCCGGGCCAGCGTGAAGGCGTTGCCCTGCTCGAGCTTGATGAACATGGAGGCTCCTCCTCTTCCGGGGACGCGAACGCCGCTCCAGGGGTGCAACCGGCCGGGGCGCGGGAAGTTCTCCCGGATCGACCCGATCCTACGCGCGCGGGGAGCGCCCGCCGGGTGCCCGAATTCCGCCGGACCGGGGGAGGGCGGCTATCCTTCCGGCATGCTCACGCTCACCCCCTCGGCCGTCGCCCGCGTGAAGGAACTGGTCCGGAAGCCGGAGTACGCGGGCCTGCGCGCCCCCGGCCTCCGGGTGAAGGTGGTCGGAGGCGGCTGCGCGGGGCTCTCCTACGACCTCGCGGTGGAGGACGGTCCCGGTCCCGAGGACCGGCTCCTCGAACTCGAGGGGGCCCGGGTGTTCGTGGACCCCAAGTCGGCGGGGTTCCTCGAGGGGGTGCTCCTCGACTTCAAGCGCTCCCTCCTAGGCGCCGCCTTCGAGTTCCAGAACCCGAAGGCCACCGGCACCTGCGGGTGCGGGTCGTCCTTCTCGGTGTGAGCGTCGAGGCCCCTACCCCTACCCGTACCCTTACCCCTACCCGCCTCTCGCCCGGAACGGCGGGTAAGGGGAGGGGGAGGGGTAGGGGAGGAGTCCTCCCTACCGCCCCTGCCCGGCCCCCCCGGTCGGGAGCGCCCTCGTCTGGAGGGAGAGGACGTATTCGGCGACCTGGTCGAGCTTCGCGTCGTCGAGGCCGAGGCTCTCCGCGCCGGGCATCGGGTTGGGGTACCGCGACGGGTCCTTCCGGAGCGTGGGGACCTTCTTCGGCTCCTTGAGGTACCGCACGAGCCGCGCCTTCGCGGCGGCCCGGTTCCCCCCGGCGTCGCGGAGGTACTCCGGGACCACCGGGCCGAGCGCGGGCCCCATGGTCCCCCCTTCCCCCTCGCGGCCGTGGCAGACGACGCACTGCCTCTGGCCGAACAAGCGCCTCCCCGGGTCGGCGGTCGCCTCCGCGCGGAGTGCCTGGAGGGCCTCGCTCTCCTGCCGGGGGGGGCGCCCCACGCCGAGGGAGAGGGCGCCTCCGGCGAGCACGGACACTCCCAGAAGGGAGGAGGTGAGGACGCCGCGGGAGGTCATGGGGCGAAGCGCGGCCTCTAGCCCGACCTATTCATGGGGGCACGCGGTTCCGCGGCGTCCTCGCGCCGATCCCCGCGTCGGGTCGCGCGGAGAGCGGCCTTCGGCCGCATCCCGCGCTCCGCCTCGCCTACCCTCATCGGGTATGTCTTCGGCGGCCCTCCTCGGCCTCGGCGCGATGCCGCTCGCGGAACAGCCTGTCCGCGACCTGCCTTCCATCGTCGTCACGCGCACCCCCATGAATAGGTCGGGCTAGGTCTCGAAGGAGTGGCCGCAGCCGCAGGAGGACTTCGCGTTGGGGTTCGTCATCTTGAACCCCTGCTCCTGGACGGTGTCCACGAAGTCGATCGCGAGGCCCGAGAGGTGCGGCAGGCTCTTGGGGTCCACGACCACGTCGAACCCCTCGAAGGGCTGCGAGGCGTCCTCGGCGGTCCTCTTGTCGAAGGCCAGGCCATAGGAGAAGCCCGAGCAGCCCCCGGGCTGGACGAAGACCCGGAGGTGGTGCTCGTCCTCCGGGATCTCCTGCTCCTTGAGGAGGACCTTCACCCGCTCCAGCGCCGCCGGCGTCAGGGCCACGAGCGTGGCGTTCCCGGCGACCTTCGTGTCCGTCGTCATCGCGTGCCTCCCGCTCCCTTCGGAGCGCCGTCGAGGAGCCGCGCCCTGGGGTAGGGCGGCGTCTCTCCCCGTTCCACCCGTTCAAGGAAGTCCCCGAGTCCCGCCAGGAGTCCCGCCACGTCCAGCCCCCCGGCGGCCGGCGCGTAGGGCCGAAGGTGCGCCCTCGCCGTCCGGCCCACCGAGCGCAGCCCCGCGAGGTTCCCCCGGAGGTGGTGCTCCAGGGCCACCGCCGCCTGGATGAGCCCCTTGAGGAGGTCCCTCTCGCCGCCGCGGGCGTCGTGCCAGAGGTCCTCGACGACCTCGTGGGCCTCGAAGAACTCCTCCCGGTTGAACAGGCGCACCCCCTCGAGGAGCCTCGGGTCGAGGTGCGCCATCGGGGAGGGATTGTAGGGGGCCACGGGGTAGGAAAGGAAACAAGGGACCGAGCCCCCGCCGGGGAACCCTACCCCTGCCCATACCCTTACCCCTACCCGCCTCTCACCCGAAACGGCGGGTACGGGTAGGGGTAGGGGGAAGGGGAGGGGGAGGGGACGCTACGTGGGGCGCTGGGGAGGAGGCGCCGCAGGCTTCGGGGCGGCGGCTGCGGGCGCGGCGGGCTTCGCCGGCGCGGCGGTCTTCGGCAGCAGCCCCTCGATCTTCGCGCACTGCGCCCTCTTCTCGGCCACGAGCCGGGTGAAGATCGCGGTGACCGCGGCGTCCCCGGCGGCCTCGCGCAGGGCGGCCTCGTACCGGGCGACCAGTTTCCGCGTGTGCTCCACCGCGAAGCGGAGCAGGTAGGGGACCGAGAGGTAGTTCAGGTCCTGGTGCCAGTGCTCGAAGGCCTTGAGCGTGGGCCCCGACCGGAGGTCCTCGTGGAGGCGCTGGGAGAGCCAGGCGGAGGTCTTCTCCTCCTCCACCCGGATCGCCTCGAGGGCAGCCAGCGCCGGGGCGTCCGCCTCCGTCGCCCAGGGCGAGGAGTGGACGATGTACACCACCAGCGAGTTGTACTCGCGGGAGAGGGCGTCGTTCACGAGCGCGTAGGCCCGGTCGCGGTCCAAGGCGGGATCCCCTCTCAGGTGCGGCAGGCCTTCAGGAACTCGTCGGCGGTCTGGAGGAGGCCCGTGGCCCCGACCCACCACCCGAACAGCCCCCCCGCGAGCAGCGGCACCGTGGAGAGCGCCGCCAGCGACCAGTCGGGCAGGTCGAGCACCACGGGCGCGGCCCCCTCCTCCGGCTGCTCGAGGTACATCACGCGCAGGAGCTTCGCGTAGTAGAAGATCGACACGGCGCTCGTGAGGAGCCCCACCAGCGCGAGGCCGTAGAGCCTGGCCCCGATCGTGGCCTTGAAGAGCAGGACCTTCCCCCAGAAGCCGGCCGTCGGCGGGAGGCCCGCCAGGGAGAGCATGATCACGGCCAGCACCGCGGCCATGGCGGGGGCGCGCCAGCCGAGCCCGCGGTAGCAGGAGAGGTCGGTCCCCCCGAGCCGCGGGGCCAGGATGCCCACGATGCCGAAGGCCCCGAGCGTCATCAGGAGGTACACCCAGAAGTAGAAGAGCACGCCCCCCACCGCGGCCGCGTCCCCCACGCAGAGCGCCATGAGGAGGTAGCCCGCGTGGGCGATGGAGGACCAGGCCAGCAGGCGCTGGAGCTCCGTCTGACGGAGCGCGGCCGTGTTCCCGACGATCATCGTGGCCACGGCGCCCGCGGCCAGGAGCCAGTTCACGAGCGGCCCCGTCGGGAGGAAGGCGAACCAGGTCCCCCCGGCGACGGGCTCCACGGCGCTCCCGAACATCCCGAGGACGCGGATGGCGACGGCGAACCCGGCGGCCTTCGAGGCGACCGCGAGGAAGCCCGCCACCGGCGCCGGCGCGCCCTGGTAGACGTCCGGGCACCAGAAGTGGAAGGGCACCGCCGAGACCTTGAAGGCGAAGCCTCCGAAGGCGAGGACCGCGGCCAGCAGGACGGCCGGGGGGGCGCCGTGGAGGCGGATGGCCTCGGCCACGCGGGACATCTCCGTGGAGCCCGCCCAGCCGAAGAGGTAGGTGAGCCCGAAGAGCATGGCGCCGGAGGCCACGGCCCCGAAGATCACGTACTTGACGCCGGCCTCGCTCGCCTTCGCGATCCCCTTCCGGTACCCCACCATCAGGTAGCCGGTGTAGGAGACGGTCTCGAAGGCCAGGTAGGCGGTGAGGAGGTCCACGGAGGCCGCCAGCACCGACATCCCCGCGAGCGAGCCGAGGAGGAGGACGTGGAACTCCCCCTGATCGACCCACTCCTCCTCCGACCGCATGGCGAAGAGCAGGGTCACGGCGCCGGTCGCCAGGAACAGGACGCGGAACAGGCGGGCGACGTCGTCGATGTAGAGCGGCCCGGCCTGCACGGCGGCGGGACGCTGCCGGTCGAGGAAGGCGAGGCAGACCGCCGCCAGGGCCAGAAGGACCGTCCCGAGCGCGACCCGCGGGGCGAGCCGGCGGCGGACCCCGAGGAAGGCGTCGAGGAGGAGCACGAGGACGAGCCCCGCCGTAAGGATCATCTCGGGCAGGGTCGCGGCGAGGAGATCGGCCACGGGCGTGGCCCGCGTCGCCAGGACGGCCGGGAGGAGGGCGGTGCCCATCAGGAGGCGGCGACCCCCATCTTGTCGAGGAGGGCGGCCACGGTGAACCGGATCAGGTTCAGGGCCGGGCCGGGGAAGATCCCGAGGAACACGGTGACGGCGGCCAGCGGGAGGAGTGTCGCCCACTCGACCGCGTTGAGGTCCGGCCAGGGGGACTTCGGCGGCTCGTAGTGGTCGTGCGAGGCCCCGGGGCCGCCCCCCGCGTCGTGGCCGCCGCCGTGCCCGGCGTCCTCCGCCCCGTGGCCGCCCCCCTGCGCTGCGGCGCCGAGGGAGTGGTGCGCCTGCGGGACCTCGCGCGGCGTGCCGAGGAACACCTTCTGGATCATCGTGAGGATGTAGGCCGCGCCGAAGACGACCCCCAGCGTGGCGACGATGGTGAAGAACTGCATGTTGGTGTGCGGGAGGACCTTCGACTGGAAGGCCCCGAGGAACACCATCACCTCGGAGACGAAGCCGCTCAACCCGGGGAGCCCGAGGGCCGCGAAGAACCCGATCATCGCCATGACCGAGTAGCGCGGCAGCATCCCCAGCAGCCCGCCGAAGCGCTCGAGGTCGCGGTGGTGCACGCGGTCGTACATCACCCCGACGAGGAGGAACATCATCCCGCTGATGGTGCCGTGGTTGAACATCTGGAACACGGCGCCGCTCACGCTCAGGTGCGTGAGCGCCGTGAGCCCGAGCAGGACGTAGCCCATGTGGCTCACCGAGGAGTAGGCCACGAGCTTCTTCCAGTCCTTCTGCGCCCAGGCCACCAGCGCCCCGTAGACGATGGAGACGACCGCGAGGACCGCCAGCAGGGTCCCGTACTCCTTCACGACGTCCGGGAACATCGGCCACGCGACGCGGATGAGGCCGTAGCCGCCCATCTTCAGGAGGACCGCGGCCAGGATCACCGAGATCGGGGTCGGGGCCTCCACGTGGGCGTCGGGGAGCCAGGTGTGGAAGGGCCACACGGGGACCTTCACGGCGAACCCGATGAAGAAGGCGAAGAACAGGACCGCGCGGATCGCCTCGGACCCCGCGAACAGCGCGGTGCCCTTCTGGACGAGTTCGGGGATCGAGAGCGTCCCCGCGTTGAAGTACAGGGCCAGGATGGCGCCGAGGATGAGCACGGAGCCCACCAGGGTGTAGATGAAGAACTTGATGGCCGCGTACTCCCGCCGCGGGCCGCCCCACACCCCGATGAGGAAGTACATCGGGAGGAGCATCAGCTCCCAGAAGACGTAGAAGAGGAAGAAGTCCATCGCGACGAAGGTCCCCATCATCGCGGAGATCAGGAGGAGGAGCATCGCGTGGTAGCCGCGGGGGGACCGGTCGATGTTCCAGGAGGCCGTCGCCGCGACCACGGCGATGAGGCCCGTGAGGAGGATGAGCAGCATCGAGAACCCGTCCACGTCCAGCTCGTACTTGACCTTGAGGTCGCCGATGTCGAACCACTCCGCGTCCACGTGGAGGGCGGAGTGGAAGAGGGCCTTCCCGGTCTGCCCGGTCGCGGGGTCCCGGGACTCGATCAGGCCGCCGATCACGCCGTTCTGCTGCTCCGGCCTCCCGGCCCGGTAGCCGGAGAGGGCTCCCACGGACACCCCGAGGACGGCCAGCGTCGTGACGAGGGAGATGGTGCGGCAGGCCTCCTTCGTCCGCCCCAGGACGAGGACGGCCAGCATCCCCGCCACGGGCGCGAAGACCAGCAGGCTCAGCCAGAACTTGTCCATCCCGACCTCTCCTCCCCTCGCGCGGCTACCCGTTGAGCACGGCGATCACGAGCGCCAGGATCGCCGTCGTGAGGATCGCCTGGTACGCGTAGACCCGCACCCGGCCCCCCTGCATCCTCGAGAAGACCCCGCCCGTCCCCCAGGCCACGTTGGCGGCCCCGTGGACGAGCTGCCCGTCCACGACCTCGCGGTCCACCCAGCCCGAGACGTCGCTCGCCCGGACGGCCCCGCGCCCCGCGGCGTTCACGAGCCCGTCCACGGCGTCCCGGTCGAAGCGGGCGAAGAGGCGGGAGAACCAGCCGCCGGCCGCCACGAAGGTGGCCGCGTAGATCTCGTCCATCCAGTACTTCGCCTTCCAGAGGCCGAGGAGCGGGGCGAGCGGCTTCCGGAGCGCCGCCCGCAGCGCCGCACCGGGGGCCGACTCCCACGCGAAGAACCCGTAGAGGAAGGCCCCGAAGAGGAGCCCGCCCACCCCCGCGGCGATGGCGAGCGGCCCCACGGCGCCGTGGGCGTGGTGGTAGGCCTCCTCCGCCCACTCCCCCACGAGGCCGCCCGGGCGGAGGAAGTGCTCGCTCCAGGTGAAGCCGCCGACGATGGCGAGCAGCCCCAGGACCACGAGGGGCGCCGTCATGGACCAGGACTCGTGCGCGTGGTCGTAGCGCTCCTGCTCCCGCGGCTTCCCGAAGAAGGCGAGCGCCGTGACCCGCATCATGTAGGCCGCCGTGAGGAACGCCCCCGCCACGAGGGCCCACATGCAGGCGTGGCGGACCCCCGCGTAGGGGCCCTCGGCCATGTGGAGCGCGGCGAGGATGGAGTCCTTGGAGTAGAAGCCCGCGGTGACGAAGGGGAAGCCCGCGATGGCGAGCGTGGCGGCCATCCAGGTCCAGAAGGTGACGGGGAGCTTCCGCCAGAGCCCCCCCATCCGGCCCACCTCCTGGGTGTGGACCGCGTGGATGACGGAGCCCGACCCGAGGAAGAGGCAGGCCTTGAAGAAGGCGTGGGTGACCAGGTGGAACATCCCCGCGTAGTAGCCCGCGGCCCCGCCGGCCCCCAGCGCCGCGAACATGAACCCGAGCTGGCTCACCGTCGAGTAGGCGAGGACCTTCTTGATGTCCGTGGCTGTGACCGCCATGGTCCCGGCGAAGAGCGCCGTGAAGGTCCCCACCACGGCGACGATGACGAGCGAGAGCGGGTGGACGGAGAACAGCGGGAACATCCGGCCGACCAGGTAGACGCCGGCGGCCACCATCGTGGCGGCGTGGATGAGGGCGCTGACCGGGGTCGGCCCCTCCATGGCGTCCGGGAGCCAGACGTGGAGCGGGAACTGGGCCGACTTGCCCACGGCGCCGCAGAAGAGGCCGAGGGACGCGACGAGCGCCACGGTCTCGTGGCCCTGGAACTTCCCTTCGGCGATGAACTGGAAGATGTCCGCGTACCGGAAGGAGCCGGTGAGCTGGTAGAGGAGGAGGATCGCCACGAACAATCCCACGTCCCCGATGCGCGTGGTCATGAAGGCCTTGATGGCGGCCCGGTAGGCGCTCTCCTTGTAGTAGAAGAAGCCGATGAGCTTGTAGGAGGAGAGGCCCATCAGCTCCCAGCAGACGAAGAGGGTGAACAGGTTGTCGCTCACCACGAGCCCGAGCATCGAGAAGGCGAAGAAGTTGATCCAGCGGAAGAAGGAGCCGAAGCGCGGGTCCCCGGCCATGTACCCGATGCTGAACACGTGGATCATGAACGAGGTGAGCGTCACCATCCCGAGGAGGGCCGCCGACAGGTGGTCGATGTGGAAGCCGAGCCGGATCTCGTTCGTCCCCGTCGTCATCCACCGCGAGGGGCCGTGGGAGGCGATCTCCTTCGCCAGGGCCGAGGGCTCCGTCCCCCAGGCGTGGGGGATCACGAGGAGCGCCGCAACCGCGAAGGAGAGCCCGATGGCCGCGGTGCAGATCACGGCCGTGAGCTTCGGCGCCTTCCGCTCGAGGAACAGGGCGACCACCGCCCCGAGGAACGGGAAGGCGAGGATGAGGGCCGGGGCGAGCTGGTGGTAGGTGCTCACCGGGTCATCCCTTCAGCTCGTCCGCCTCGTCGACGGACACGGAGCCGGTCCGCTCGAAGAGGTTCAGGAGGATGGCCAGGGCGATGGCGGCCTCCGCGGCCGCCAGCATGATCACGAAGATCGCGAACACCGGGCCCCGGAGCCCCGACTCCGTGTAGTGGCCGAGGGCGACGAGGTTCACGTTGGCCGCGTTGAGCACCAGCTCGATCCCGATGAGGACCCCGATGGCGTTGCGCCGCGCCACCATGGCCAGGATCCCGAGGGCGAAGAGGAGGGCCGCGAGCACCAGGTAGTGCGTGAGCCCGATCCGCAGCGCCGCGGGCACGGCGGTCTCGCCGGCGGCCAGGAGGAGGGGGCTCAAGACCGGCCCCCCCGGGCCAGGCGCGCCGCCCCGACCAGGGCCACGAGGAGCAGCACCGAGGCGAACTCGAAGGGGAAGAGGTAGTCCGTGAGGAGGAGGTGCCCGATCCCCTTCGTCGTCCCCTCCGCGTCCGCCGCCGCCGGCGCGACCTCCGGCCACCGGGTCCCGAGCACGGCCCACAGCAGCGCCCCGGCGACGGGGATCGCGACCAGGAGGCCCTGCACGACGGTCCCGCGCGTGATCTGGTGGAACTCGACGGGCAGGCGGTCCGTGAGGAGGACGCCGAAGACCACGAGGATCATGATGCCGCCCACGTAGACCACCACCTGGGTGGCCGCGAGGAAGTCGCTGCCGAGCAGGGCGTAGATCCCGGCCACGGCCGAGAAGCAGGCCATCAGCCAGAAGGCGCTGTGGTCGATCTTCTTCGAGACCACGGCGCAGGCCGCGGTGAGGAGCACCATCGCCGCGATGGCGTAGAAGGCCAGCCCG
>CAZKTF010000121.1:0-10560 GCA_964555565.1 uncultured Planctomycetota bacterium
GGCGGCGGGGGCGGCGTGCCGCCCCGCGACGACGGCCCCGGCGGGGCCCGCGCGATCCAGGCGCTGGCCGCCTCGGTGGAGGGAGGCGACCCGGTCCTCGCGCCCGCCCCGGGGTACGCGGGGTCGGCAGCGTGCGTGGCGTGCCACGCCGGGGTCTTCCGCGACTACGAGGAGACCGCGCACCACCGCTCCCTGCGCTCGCCCGGCCGCCCGGGGGTGGGCGGCCCGGGCCCGGCGGCCGCGGACTTCCGGAGCGGGCTCGACCTCGGCACGCTCCCGGCCTTCGCGGCCTTCGGCGCGGCGGCCCCCCGGCTCTCCCTCGTCGCGGGCGACGAGCGCCCGTGGAAGGTGGACATCGGCGGCGTCCGCTACGAGGTGTTCCGCGTCCTGGGCGGGGGCGTCCGCGAGGACTACCTCCTGCGCGTGGGCCGCTCCCTGTACCCGGCCCCCTTCGAGCGCGCGGGCGGGGGCTGGACCCGGCTCGGGACCGCGACCTGGTACGACGGCTCGAACGCCCCGCGCTTCGCCTCGGCCGCGGCCGCCGCGGCGGGCATCGACCGCGGGGCCTCCTTCGAGCGGCGCTGCGCGGGCTGCCACCAGGGCGGCTTCCAGGTTTCCTTCGACGCCCCCTCCGGCGAGTGGCTCACGGGCTACGCCGAGCTCGGCGTGGGCTGCGAGTCCTGCCACGGCCCGGGCGCCGAGCACGCGCTGACCGCGGACCCCTCCCGGATCCTGAACCCGAGGGACCTCGACGACGGGACGCCGGCGGGCCACGCGCGGTCCGACGAGGTCTGCGCGGCCTGCCACACCCGCGGCGCGGGGGCCGTGCTCCCCGGGGCGCCGGCCCCGGTGGAGTACCCGTGGTCCGGGGTCTCGGGCGGCTTCCGGCCCGGGCTCCCCCTCGCCTCCTTCCTGGCGGCCACGACCGACCCCGGGGACTTCTGGGGCTACCAGGACAACTACCTGGGCCTCGTCCCGACCCCCGCGGACCCCTCGGACGACGCCGCGGTCGCCGCCCGCTCCCCCTGGATGCAGGCGCAGGACCACGGCGCCGGGGTACACGCCGCCTCCGTCCCCGGCGACACGCCGCGATGCATCGAGTGCCACGACCCACACGCCCGCCGGCAGGTCTCGCAGATCCGCGTCGCCCGCGACGAGGCGCCCGGCGTGCGGACCTCCGCGGAGGACGGCTCGCTCTGCCTCTCCTGCCACGCGGGGGACGGGCCCTTCGCGGACATCACGCTCGACGACGTGGCGGACTTCACGGTGGGGCGCAGGGCCGCCGTGCGGGACTCCGTCGTCGCCCACATGAAGGACTCCGGGATGCCCGTGGACCCGGACGCATTCGCGCCGAAGGGGACGGGCGTGGGGCGCTGCACCACCTGCCACATGCCGCGCACGGGCCCCGGCGCGGCGGGCGGGGACCACGCCTGCCTCGTGCTGTGGCCCACGGTGACCGAGAAGCACGGGATGCCGAACTCCTGCTCCGGCTGCCACCCCTCCGGTGGGGCCGACCCGGTGGGGAGGATCCTCGACCAGTGGCGGCGCGACGGGGCGGACGGGGACGGCCTGTTCCACGGGAACGCCCCGCTCCCGATCCACCTCGGGGTCCTCAACGCCGCCTCCGGGCAGGGGACCCGGTGCGTGGCCTGCCACACCACGACCGGCTTCCGCGAGATCCGCGTCGGCGGGGACGCGACCGGGCTCTCCCAGGACGGCCCCCGCCTCAACGCCCTCGTGCAGCGCGGGGTGCGCCTCGAGGAGGGGATCACCTGCGCCGCCTGCCACGGGCGGGACGCCTCGAACCAGTTCGCCCCCGGCGCGAACCCGCTCCGGGTCCCGGCGCTCCGGCTCTGCGGGTCGTGCCACTTCTCGGCGGGGATCACCTTCCTGCACTTCACGACCCTCGGCACCGAGCCGCACTACCCGCAGCAGGAGATGCTGGACGGGACCGCGGGCGAGGAGCCCCCCGGGAGCGGGTCCTACACGAACTCCAGCCACACCCCGCTCCCGGAGGGCTGTCTCCAGTGCCACTACCCCTCCGGCGACCCGGCGGCGAAGACGCACTCCTTCGAGCCCGCGCTCTCGACCTGCGCCGTCTGCCACCCCGGGATCACGACCTTCGACCGCGTCTCCTACGGGGACTGGGACGGGGACGGGACGCTCGAGGGGCTCCAGTCGGAGACGGACGGGCTGCTGGCCGTCCTGAAGACCGCCATCCTGACGGGGGACGCGGCCGTGACCTTCGCCGGGAAGTCGTTCTTCCGCAACGGCCTCCCCGGGCTGCCCGGCGCCTCGGCGGCCCGCCAGCGGGCGGCCTGGAACTGGGAGGTCGTGTTCCGGGACGGGTCGCGGGGGATCCACAACGGGGCGCGCGCCGTGAAACTCCTCCAGCAGAGCTACAGGGAGCTGACCGGGGTGAACGTCCCGGGAGCGGCGATCCGCTGACCCCCCCGGCGGGGGGGGTCGGGGACGACCACGACGAGGCCCCGTCCCGCGGGGCGGGCGGAGGCCTCGAGGCCCCCGGCCCGGGGCTTTCTCCCCGGGGTCAGGCCGCCGGGATCCGCCGGTCCGCCTCGCGGATCTTGAGCCAGAGGCCCAGCGCGAGGAGACCGATGGCCCCGAGCGCGACGTGGAGCCCGCGGCGGCGGTAGTCGATCTCGGCCATCGCCTGCTCCCCCTCGCCCTCCGCGTCCACGGCCACCTTCTCCCCCTCGAGGATCTTCCCGACGACCCTCGCGGCATCCCACGAGTGGACCAGGACCCGGGCCTCCGTCAGCCGGTCGCGCGCCTCGGAGAGGTGGAAGATTGGCCCCGAGACCTCCATCCCCGCGCGCTCGGCGCGCCCGAGGACGGCCTCGGCGGCCTCCAGGCGCGAGACCATCCGCGCGAAGGCGGCGGCCATCCGCTTCGTGGCGGGGCGCGCCGTGTCGTCCGCGTCCTCGTGGCACTCGACGCAGCGGGACCCGGGGGCGACGGTGAGCATCGCCTCGGACGGGGGCGCGATGTCGTGGTCGGAGTGGCAGGCCACGCACTCCGGGGTCCCGTTGCGGTCGAAGATCCGCTTCTTGGCCGTCGCGCGGAAGAGCGCCGCCTGCTGGACGTGGCAGGTCCCGCAGACGTTCGCGACGGAGGCGACGTCCGGCAGCGCCGCGCCGTGGTTCCCGTGGCAGGCGTTGCACGCGGGGGCGGCGAGGTCCCCGCGCTCCAGCAGGGCCTTCCCGTGCACGCTGCCCCGGTACTTCGGCACCACGTCCTTCGCGACCTTCCGCCCCTCGAGGAGCTTCGGGTCCCCGTGGCAGCGCCCGCAGGTGTCCGGCACGTGCGAGGGGAACACGGGGGACGCGGGGTCCTTCGCCGGGAGGATCCCGTGGTTCCCGTGGCAGGAGGCGCACACGGCGACGCCCGTGTCCCCCTGCGCGAGGCGCTTCCCGTGGCCGCTCGTGAGGTACTGCGCGACCTGGTCCGTGCCGAGCCAGGGGTTGAAGTCCCTCATGTAGGCCGGGTCGGAGTGGCATCGCCCGCAGGCCTCGAGCTGGGCCTTCCCGCGCGGGGGCCCGCGGTATCCCTTGGTGGCGTCGTGCGCGCCCTCCTTCGTGGCCGCGGTCCCGTCCCCTCCGTGGCAGGAGACGCAGGAGAGCCCTCGGCGGAAGTGGATGTCCGTTTCCGAGAGGCGGACCGCCTCGCCGGCCTTCCCCTCGAGCCCCCGGTGGCACTCGACGCAGGAATCGGCGGCGCGGGCGGACGCGGCCCCGAGGAGGAGAGCCAGCGCCGCGGCCGGGACCCCCGCGCCCCTCACGTGAGCCACGCCCAGGCGGTCATGCCGCCGATGAAGAGCAGCGCCGCCACCCCGACGGCCGTGAAGTGAGGGCTCCGCTCCCCGCGGGACGACCGCCGGTCGAGGAACGGGACGAGGAGCCAGAAGATCCCCCCAAGAGAGAGGATGAGCACGCCCACGACCTCCCCCTCGATCCCGAGGACGTGGCCCGGCATCTGCTTCAGCGTCTGGTAGGCGAAGAGGAAGTACCATTCCGGCTTGAGCCCCGCCGGGGCCTCGGAGAAGGGGTCGGCCTTCACGCCCAGCTCCGCCGGGTAGAAGGCGGCCAGCGCCGCCAGCGCCCCGAGCGCGAGGGTCCACGCGAGGGCCTCCCGGAGGACGAAGTTCGGGAAGAAGGGGATCGAGCGGACGGGCGGTTTCGCCGCGCGCGGGACGCTCATCCCCTGGGCCTGGACGAAGGCGAGGTGGACCCCGATCACCAGGATCGTGATCGCGGGCAGGAGCGCCACGTGCCAGCCGAAGAAGCGGGTGAGCGTCGCCCCGGTCACGTCCTCCCCCCCGCGCAGGAAGCGCACGAGGAAGTCCCCGATCCCCGGGACGACCTTCGCCGTCTCGGTCCCGATCTGCGTCGCGAAGTAGGACAGCGTGTTCCAGGGGAGGAGGTACCCGGAGAACCCGAGCCCCAGGGTCAGGGCGAACAGGACGCAGCCCGTGACCCAGGTGAGCTCCCGGGGCCTGCGGTAGGCCTTGAGGAAGAACGCCGAGAACATGTGCGCGAAGAGGAAGAAGACCATGAGGTTCGCGGACCAGGCGTGGATCGACCGGACGAGCCAGCCGAAGGACACCTCGGTCATCACGAACTGGACGCTCTCGTAGGCCTCGGCGGAGGAGGGGCGGTAGTAGAGGAGCAGCAGCGCGCCCGTCACGAGCTGGACGAAGAACAGGAACAGCGCCATCCCCCCGAAGAAGTACCAGGCGCTCGCGCGGTGGACCGGGACGGTCTTGTGGCGGGCGAAGTCGAGGAGCGCCCGCACAGGGTAGCGCTCGGCGAGCCAGGAGCCCAGGCGGCTCCCCAACTCAGGACTTCCTCGACACCACGACCTCGTCGCCGAGGACGCGCGCGGAGAACTCCTCCAGCGGGCGCGGGGGCGGCCCCGCGACGTTCTTGCCGGTGAGGTCGTAGTAGCCGTTGTGGCACGCGCACCAGATCTGCTTCACGTCGGGGAGGTACCGCACGCGGCAGGCGAGGTGGGTGCAGACGGCGCTGAAGGCCCGGAAATCCCCGGTCGGGAGGCGGACGAGGAGGCCGGGCTTGCTGCCCATCTTGAAGATGGCCCCGCTGTTGAGCTTGAAATCGGAGGCCTTGCCCGCCACCACGCTCGCCACGGCCGCCTCGGCCACCTTCGGCGGGAGGACGTAGCGGGCCAGCGGGTAGACGACCGCGGCGCCCGTCGCGATCGCGCCCGAGCCGAGGATGCCCGTCACCAGGCGGCGGCGGGTACAGCCCTCCGCCGCCGCTTCCGTGCGCGGCTCCTCCCGGCCGGCGTCGCCGGGAGGGTTCTCCGGACCCATGGGGAGACCTCCCCGGGGCGGGCGGCCCGATCCTCGCCTACTTCTTCGTCGGGTGGACCTTCCCCTTCGCCTCCTCGAACTTGAACGCGTCGGGGACGAACAGCGGGCTGTCCTTGTTGTGGCAGGTCGCGCAGACCTTCTCGTCCGGCTTCACGAGGCCGAAGGACGCGAGGCCCTCGAAGGTGAACTTCGCGTCCGGGTTCTTCTTCATCTCGTCTTCCTTGTTCCTGGCGTAGAGGCTCCCCGGGCCGTGGCAGGCCTCGCAGGCGACCTTCCCCATCTTCTTCGCCAACTCCTCGTTGGCCTTCGGGTCCTTCGGGTAGCCCCCGTCGAGACCGTAGCCGGTCGTGTGGCACTTGAGGCACTTCTCGTCCCCGGAGTAGTCCTTGGCCGGGTCCAGGTTCGCCTTCTTCTTCTTCTCGAAGCGCACCTTGTCGTCCGCCTCGGTCGTCGGCAGCAGGGTCTTGAGGCTCTCGGCGAGCGGGGACTTCTTCCAGGCCTTGTGCTGGGGCGAGTGGCACTTCATGCACTTGCCGTCGCCGACGTAGGTGGGCTTGTCCTTCTCCTTTTCCCCGTCCCCGGCGATCCCCCCGGGGACCGCCACGGCGAGGGCGAGAGCGGCGACGGTGCCGGCGGCGACCGCGGCGAACCGGACGCGCATGGAGTCCTCCTTGAAGTGCCGCCCCGGCAGGGAGCAAACCCCGCGCCGGAGGTCCTCCCCGCCTTGACCGCGCGTCGAGGATCCTGCGCGAGGGGATTCCCCCCGACCCAAAGGAATCCTGCCCCGGGGCGACCGCGGTCAGGCTAGAACCGCACCTCCAGCGCCAGCTCGGCGATCGACGCCCGGTAGTCCCGGAGCGTCGCGTCCCGCTCGTCGTAGGTGCGGCGGCGGACCTCGGCGCGGACGGCGTAGCGCGCGCCGAGCTCCCAGCGCAGCCCCGCCCGGAACTCGTGGGAGTCGAGCGGGAGGTCGCCGCGGTCCCGGAGGTACCAGCCCCCGAGCGTGGCCCGCACCTTCGGGGAGACGGGGACGCCGAGCGTCAGGTCGAGGGAGTGGGCCCGCACGAGCGACTCGGCCTTCCCGGGCGCCGGGGCCACCCCGACGAAAGCGAGGGTGTCGTTGCGGAGGGCGAGCCGCCGGAACCGGAACCCGAGGTCCGCCGTGAACTCCTCCGGCTTCCCGGCGCCGACCGACGCGGAGACCTCGTTCCCGTGGGACCCGAGCCCGGTCTCGTCCCCCCTGAGGATCGTGCGGCGCACCTCGACGCTCCCGCGGATCCCGTCGGAGTCGGCGTAGCGGGAGCGGAAGGTCCAGGCCGCGCGCTCCTTTGCGGTGAGGGGGGTGAAGGCCCCGCCGGCCCGGGCGGTGCGCGCCTCGGCCGAGACCGTGAGGGGCGGCACGGGCCGGGCCTCCAGCGCCGCCAGCAGCCCCGTGGACCGCACCCGCTCCTCCGGGCCCTCCCCGCGCACGAGGAGTTCCTGCCCCCATCTCTCCGCGCCGGCGCGGGCCTTGAACCCCGACGCCGCGGCCCAGCGGAGCCCCGCGAACTCCTCGATCACGGACTGGCGCACCCGCGCGTCCTGCGCGTCGGTCGTCGTGACGGGGCCGCCGCCCGCGTCCACCGTCGTGGACACGGTGCCGCTCCCGTCCTCGGCCAGCGCCCGCCGCTCGAAGGAGGCCTCCGCCGCGAGCCGGTCGCCGAGCGCGAGGGAAGCCTCCAGCGCGGCGGTGTCCACCGTGCGGCCGCGGCCGCCCGTGGCGCGCGTGGTGCGCGTGAAGGGGATGGAGCCGAGGAGCCCGACCCGTTCCTCCCGGAGGTCCACCCGGCGCTCCAGGTCCGCGCGGGAGACCCTCCCCTCGAGGTCGAGGTCGCCATGGAGGAGGCCGAGCCCCGCCGTCGCCGAGGTCACGGGGCCCCGGAGGGTCGAGTCGTCGTCCCAGTCCAGCCGGTCCGGCGCGCCCGGGCCCCCCGCGCCCGCGGGGCGGCTCCGCCCGTCGGTCCCGCGCTCCGAGAGGAAGGCCTGCCGGACGGAGAGGCGCCAGGGGTCCTTCGCGAGGTCCACCGACGCCCAGGCCTCGTCGGAGCGGAGGTCCCGGTCGCCGATCACGGGGAGGACCGTGCCCGCGTCGAGGAGCGTCCCCCGGACTTCCGCCTCGGTCTCAAGCGCGTCGAACCCGAAGCCCAGGCGCGCCAGCGAGGAGAGCCGGACCCCGCCCTCCCCGCTCAGCCGCCCGCGGTCGGTCTCGCCCGGGTGGAGGCCCTGCCCGCCGACGAAGGGGAAGCGGTCCCGCGTGGCGCGGACCCGGGCCTGCCAGGAGTCGCCGGCGCGGGCGCGCAGCAGCGCCTCCTCGTGGGCGTCGCCGAGGCCCGTGAGCCGCGCCTCGAACTTCGCCGCCCGGCCGTCGTCCCGGTCGATCCCCCCCTCGAGCTCGAGACGGAAGAGGCGGGGGCCACCCCGGGCGGGGATGTCGTCGTCGAAGCGGCCCTCGTCGCCCCCGACGAAGCGGGCGCCGCCCTCGGCGAGCCCGCGGAACCATGGCTTCCGCGGCAAGGCGACCGCGGGCTTCCCGCCGGGGCCCGTCTCCGCCCCGGGCTTCGCCGCGCCGGGGACCGGCGCGCCTGGCCGGACCGGCATCGGGCCGCCGTGGAGGACGTGGCAGTCGCCGCACCGCGCCGCGCCCTTCTTCTCGTCGAAGTGCTTCGGCGCGGCCATGTCCCGGTGGCAGGTGAGGCAGAGGGACCGCTCCTTCGCGGCCTCCAGGCGCGCGGGGGAGGTGATCGTCTTCGCGCCCCCGCGGGCGGCCACGTGGGCGGGGCCGCCGTCGTGGCAGGAGGCGCAGTTCTTCTCCTCCTCGACCAGCGCGCGGTGCGAGAACCCGCCGGCGTAGGGGGCCCCGTTGTGGCAGACGAGGCAGGTCGCCGCGGCCGGGTCGCCCGCGGCGGGGGCCGCCGCGGCCGGCCTCGGGACCCTGTCGGCGTGGACCGTGTGGCAGGAGGCGCAGGAGAGCCGCCGGCGCGCCCAGGGGCCCGCGCTCCAGCCCTTCACGTGCGGGGTCTCGTCCTCCCGGTGGCACTCCAGGCAGGCGGAGGCCGCCTCCGCGGGGTCCGCCTTGCGGAAGTAGAGCGTGCCGCCCCTGTTCCCCGTCGCCTCGAGGTGGGCCTTCCCGCCGCCGTGGCAGGACTCGCACGCCTCCCCGTCCTCGGCGAGCTTCCGGTGGGGGGTCCGCGGGAGTCCCTCGGCCTGCGGCCGGTGGCACTCCACGCACTTCGCGTCCCCGACCCGCTCCTCGTCGCCCGGGAGGGCCAGCGCCCGCCCCGCCCCCGGACCGGAGGCGATCCCGGCCGCCGCCGCGGCCGCGGCGAACCCGAGGAGGAGTCGCCCGCAGGCGCTACCGGAGGAGGTGACGGTCCGCATCGGATCCGTGGACCTCCGTGTGGCACGACGCGCAGCGGGCGAAGGGGCTGCCCGGGGCGAGGTCGTGGGTTGCCGGGGGGACGTGGCAGGAGAGGCAGAGCTCCGCCTGCGCCGAGTGCCGCAGCAGCCGCGGGGAGGTGGAGCCGTGGGGCTCGTGGCAGGCCGTGCACCCGTCGGCGCGGCCCGCCTCGTGGGGGAACAGGCGCGGCGCGGCCTCCTGCCGGTGGCACTTCCCGCAGGTCTCCGTCGTGCGCCGCGCCGCCCGCACCGGCAGCGAGCCCCGGTGCATGTCGTGGCAGTCGCTGCACTTCATCGTCCCCTCGATCACGCGGTGGCGGTAGGGGAGGCGGAAGGCGGCCACCTCGTTCCCGTGGCAGGAGGCGCAGAGGGCCGGCTGCGGGGTCTTCGTCGGCTCCCCCGCGGGGGCGAAGGGGTCGTGGCAGGCGAGGCACCCGATCCCGGCGCGCCCGTGCCCGTGGCGGGCCCAGGCGGCCGTGGAGGACGTCCGCTCGTGGCAGGAGAGGCAGATCGCGTCGCGATCCCGCCCCTCCATCCGGGCCGGGTCGAGGACGAGCGCCCGGCTCCCCGAGGCGGCGTGGGCGCTCCCGGGGCCGTGGCACCCCTCGCACCCCTCGCGCCCCGGCGTGAGGAGCGGGGCATGGCGGGAGGAGGCGAGGCGCGGGTGGGGGTCGATGTGGCACTTCGCGCAGGACTCGCTCCCGGCGCGCTTCGCGCCCCGCTCCGCGTCCGCCAGGGACCGGAAGCCTCCGCCGGCCGGGACCTCCGCGTGGACCGCGTGGCAGGAGAGGCAGGTGCGCCCGCCTTCGGCCTGCCTCGATCCCTCGAAGGCCCGGGCGTGCTCCGGCCCGCGCGCCGCGTGGCACTCGAGGCAGAGCGCCGTGACGCCGGCCCGGTCGAGCCGCCGCGGACCGACGATCACGCGGGCGCTCCCGCCCTCGGCGTGGAGCGAGGCGTCCCCGTGGCAGGCCTCGCAGGACTTCCCCTCCTTCGCCAGCGCTGCGGCGTGGGCGGAGCCGCGGAAAGTGCGGGGGGCGGCCTCGTGGCACCGCTCGCAGGCCTCGGCCCCGACGGGCACGGCCCCCGCGGCGGCGGCGTCGGCCGGCCGGCGGAAGGGGCCGAGGCCCCGGCCCTTCGGCGTCCCGGCCCGGGGCCGGTGGGCCTGGTGGCAGGTCGCGCAGGCCGGCTTCCGGTCGGCGTAGGCCGGGTGCTCCTTCTCGTGCCGGGCGGGCTCGCGGCGGTGGCAGAGGAGGCAGTCCGCGTCCGCGCGGAAGCCCGCAGCCTTCCCGCCGCCCGAGCGCACCGCCTTCACGTGCGCCTCGCCGGGCCCGTGGCAGGTCTCGCAGGAGTCGAGGAGGGGATCGGCGAGCACCTTCGCGTGGGGGGATGCGGCCGCCCTCTCGGAGGCCCCCGCGTGGCAGGCCCGGCAGGCCTGCGCCCCGACCTTGCCGTCCTTCGCGGGGAGGGCGAGCGGGACCTCGGCGGGGGCGTGGACCTGGTGGCAGTCGGTGCACCTCTTTCCGGCCGCACGCCAGGGACCCTTCTCCCAGCCCGCCACGTGCGCGGGGAACCCCGCATGGCAGCGGGCGCAGGCGGCCGCCACGCCGTCGGCGTCGAGCGTGGAGAACGCCACGACGGAGTCGCGGCTCTTGCTCTCGGCGTGGCCCGTCGCCGGTCCGTGGCACGCGGCGCATCCCTCCCCCTTCGCCGACCGGAGGAGGAGGGCGTGGCCGCCGGAGCGGAACGAGGCGTCGGACTCCGCGTGGCAGGCGACG
>CAZKTF010000122.1:0-10525 GCA_964555565.1 uncultured Planctomycetota bacterium
CCCCGGGCGCGGCGCTCGACCCGCGCGCCGCCGCGGCCTTCGCCAACGCGCGCCTCGAGGAGGGGCGCGGCGTGGGGCGCGCCGTGGTCTGGCCCGGGGAGGACTTCCCCCGCACCCCGACGCTCAAGGTGCAGAAGTTCAAGGTGCGCGAGGCGGTGCGGGCCGGGAAGGCCTCGGAGGAGGCCGCCGCGGCGGGGGCCGTGGACCCCGTCCTCGAACTCGTGGGCCGGGTGGCGCGCCGCCCCGCGGCGGAGATCGGGGCGGGGCACCGCCTCGGCCCGGACCTCGGGATGGACTCCCTCGACCTCGTGGACCTGGTCTCCGCGCTCGAGGAGCGCTTCCACCTGGACCTCGACGAGGGGGAGGTCGCCCCCGAGACCCGGGTGGAGGAGCTCCGCGCGATGGTCGCGGACCGCCGGCCCGCCCCCGACGACCGGTTCCCGCTCTGGCGGCTGCGGGCGCCGGCGTCCTGGCTGCGTGCGGCGTTCCGCGGGGTCCTCCTGTACCCGGTCTTCCGGCTCTTCGCGAGGGTCGAGGCCCGCGGGGCGGAGCACCTGCGCGGGCTCGAGGGCCCGCTCATCCTCGCGGCGAACCACACGAGCCACCTGGACGTGCCGGCCCTCCTCCTGTCGCTGCCGCGGGCGATGCGCCGGCGCACGGCGGTGGCGGCGTGGAAGGAGTACTTCGAGCCCGAGGGCGCGGGCCTCCTCGGGAGGATCTTCCTGGGGTCGCTCCGCCAGGTCCTCCTGATCGGGATACCGATGGTCCCGATCTCCCAGGCGCGGGCCTTCCGGCGCTCGCTGCGGAACGTCGGCCGCGCCCTGGACGCGGGATGGAACGTGGTCTTCTTCCCCGAGGGGGAGCGGTCCACGACGGGCACGCCGAAGCCCTTCCGGCAGGGGATCGGGATCGTGGCGGGGGTCATGCGCGCGCGGATCGTCCCGGTGCGGGTGCGGGGGTTCGACGCGCTCATGCCGCGGGGGCGGTTCCTCCCCCGCCGCGGGACCGGCTCGGTCACCTTCGGGCCGCCGCTCGACCTCCGCGGCGAGGACCCCGCGGCGCTGGCGCGCGCCGTCGAGCGCGCGGTGAACGCTCTCTAGAGCGGGCCCCGCCATGCACCGTCGAGGTCGTCTCCACGCGCGCCGACCGGACGGTGGTCCGGGTCCTCCGCGGCCGGTTCGCCCGCGGTCGGGTCGAATCCCGGGACAATCCCGCGGGCGATCCGTAGACTCCGGCCGGCGGCCCCCCGCCGCGGGCCGCGGGACAGCGCGGGAGGGCCCACCGTGAGCGACCGGACCTGGACGCCGCCCCACCTCCTGGCGCTGGGGCTCCTCTCCCTCCTGGTCCTCCTCGGCGCGGGGATCCTCCACTCGAACTCCCGGGTGATGGACCGCCTGAACGCGATCGAGGACGAGGTGAAGCGGCTCCCGACCTTCCAGGGCCAGGCCCCGGGCCTCTCCGGCACCCCGGACTCGCCGGCGGAGCCCCCGGAGGACCCCTCCCTCCTGCCCGAGTTCCTCCGCCCGCGCCCCGTGCCTCCCCAGGGGGACATGTACGTCCAGGGCGAGACCGCCGAACCGCACACGATGAACTACTACGTCACCAACGACGCCCTCACGGACCGGATGTGGAGGTTCACCCACACCCGCCTCCTCGAGCAGAACTTCGACTCGCCCCAGAACGTGATCCCGGGCCTGGCAACGAAGTGGGAGGTCTCCCCGGACAAGCTCACGTACACCTTCCAGCTCCGTCCGGGGGTGCGCTTCTCCGACGGGAGCCCATTCGGCGCGGACGACGTGCTCTTCAGCTACGCGGTGGTGAAGGACGCGGCGGTCAAGGCGGAACACATCCGGGCGGGGCTCGTGGACGTGGTCTCCGTGGAGAAGGTGGACGACCTCACGGTCCGCGTCCGCTACGCGAAGCCCTACTGGAAGGGCCTCTACACCTTCGGGTACACGATCCGTCCGATCCCGAGGGCCTGGCACGAGAAGGAGATCCCGAGGTACGCGAAGGAGCACGGGATCGGGAAGTGGTCCGTCGTCCCCGGACAGCCGGGGTTCGCCGAGGTCTTCAACGAGCTGCGGGAGATCCCGCCGGGTACCGGCACCTACCTGTCCAGGCCCGGGACCTCCTGGAAGACGGCCGAGAGCCTGACGCTCTACCCCAACCCCCATTCCTGGTGGAGGCGGAAGTACCCGTGGACCTACAACCTCGCGGGCATCCAGTGGCGGTTCATCAAGGACGACGTCGCGAAGAACGAGGAGTTCCGCAGGCAGGGGGTGGACGTCTTCTCCTGCGACCACGACAACTGGTTCGACAACCTCTCCAAGGACCCCGTCATCGAGAAGATCGCCGTGCACTACGTCTACGACCACGTCGGCCTCGGCCAGTCCGTCATCTACTGGAACAACCGCCGCCCTCCCTTCGACGACCGGCGCGTCCGGCGCGCGATGACGATGCTCACGGACCGCTGGGCGATCCGGGACCAGATCGAGCGCGGCCAGGCGGACATCGCCACCTGCGTCACCAAGCGGATCTACCCGGACTACTCGCTCGACATCGAGCCCTGGCCCTTCGACATCGAGGCCGCGCGGGGGCTCCTGGCCGAGGCCGGATGGAAGGACAGCAACGGGGACGGGGTCCTCGACCGGGACGGGAAGGACTTCGAGTTCGAGTACAAGTACCCGACGCCGCGGCGGTTCTACGTGCGGGTCGCGGGCTTCCTCCGGGACGCCTGCCAGCGGGCAGGGATCCGGATGCGCGAGGCCCCCATCGAGTGGTCGGTCTTCTACCAGCAGTTCATGGAGCAGAAGTTCGACGCCGCCTGCCTCTACTCCGCCCCCGCGGACGCCTGGATCGACCCCTACGAGGACTGGCACTCGAGCCAGGACGTCCCGAGCGGGAACAACCACCCGGGCTGGAGGAACGCCGAGGCGGACCGGCTCATGGAGGAGATGCGCCTCGAGTTCGACGGCGCGAAGAGGGCTGCGCTGTTCCACAGGTTCAACCGGGTCTTCCACGAGGACCAGCCCGTCACGCTCCTCGTCCACGGGAAGGTCGGCGTCATGCTCAACCGGCGGTTCCAGTCGGTGAAGATCCGCCCCTCGGGCCTCCAGCCCGTCGATTTCTGGGTGAAGCCGGAGGACGTGCTCCACCGGTAGGCGCGTGGGGACCTACCTCCTCCGGCGGCTGCTCCTCATGATCCCGACGTTCCTGGGGATCACCATGGTCACCTTCGCCATCATCCGCCTCGCCCCGGGCGACCCCGTCCAGATCAGCATGTCGGGCCCTTCGCTTGGCGGGGAGGGGGGGAGCGACCGCCTGAGGGCCGACGACGTCCGGAGGGCGCGGATCGAGCTGGGACTCGTGGACAGGGACGGGAACCCGATCCCCCTCTGGAGGCAGTACGGGACCTGGCTCGGCCGCACGGTCACCCTCGACTTCGGGCGTTCCTTCAAGTACCGCGTGCCCGTCATCGACAAGATCGCCGAGGCGCTGCCCATCACGCTGATGCTCAACCTGACGTCGCTGCTCCTCATCTACCTCGTGGCCGTCCCCCTGGGGGTCTACTCCGCGGTCCGGCGGAACTCCGTCCCCGACCAGGTCCTCTCGACCACCCTCTTCGTCCTCTACAGCGTCCCCTCGTTCCTCGCGGGGACGCTCCTCCTCGTGACGCTGGGGCGGGCGGGGATCCTGCCCTTCATCGGCCTCCACACGCCCGGCCACGAGAGGCTCGGCTACCTCCCCTATCTCTGGGACCACCTGAAGCACCTCGTGATGCCGGTGGCGTGCCTCTCCTACGCGAGCTTCGCCGCGCTCTCGCGGTTCGTCCGGAGCGGGATGCTCGAGAACCTGGGGCTCGACTACGTCCGGACGGCCCGGGCCAAGGGCCTCCCCGAGGGCCGCGTCGTCCTGGTCCACACGCTCAGGAACTCCCTCATCCCCGTCGTGACGCTGATGGGCAACCTGCTGCCCGCGATGATCGGCGGGAGCGTGATCATCGAGTCGATCTTCACGATCGACGGGATGGGGTACCTGGGCTTCCAGTCGATCCTCACCCGCGACTACCCCGTCATCATGGCGATCACCACGTTCGTGGCGCTCCTGACGATGCTGGGGATCCTGATCTCGGACGTCCTCTACTGCATCGTGGACCCGCGGATCTCCCTCCAGTGAGCGCGCCTGCCGCCCCGCCCGGCGCGCCCGTCGCGGGGAGCTCCTACTGGACCATCGTCCGACGCCAGCTCCGGAAGGACAGGCTGGCCATGGCCGGGCTGGGGGTCATCGCCCTCCTCGTCGTCGTGGCGCTCCTGGCGCCGCTCCTGGCGAACGACAGGCCCATCGTCATGAAGTACCGGGGGAAGCTGATGTTCCCCGCCTTCACCACGTACCTGGAAGCGTTCCCGATCCCGGCCACGCTCACGAGGCCGCTCCGGAAGATCCCCTTCTTCTCGGACTACTACCCCGAACTCGACGGGAGGAGGTTCAAGGAGGTGATCGACGGGTTCCGGCCCGGCGGGGACGACTGGGCGGTCATGCCCCCGGTCCCCTTCGGCTACGCGGAGATCAACAAGATGCACATCAAGAACCACCCCGGGCAGAACGGACACCTCCTCGGGACCGACGACCAGGGCCACGACGTCCTCGCGCGCCTCATCCACGGGACGATCATCTCCCTCAGCGTCGGGGTCGTGGCCGTGGGGATCTACGTCGCGATCGGGGTGATCCTGGGGGCCCTGGCGGGCTACTTCGGGGGCTGGGTGGACGCCGTGATCTCGCGTCTCATCGAGATCATGATCTGCTTCCCCACCTTCTTCCTGATCATCACCGTGATCGCGTTCCTCCCGCGCTCCATCTACAACATCATGATCGTCATCGGGATCACCTCCTGGCCGGGGGTGGCGCGGCTCATCCGCGGCGAGATGCTCAAGGCGAAGACCCTCGACTACGTCCTGGCCTCCCGCGCGCTCGGGATGCCGACGCGCCGGACGATCTTCCGCGAGATCCTCCCCAACGTCATCGCGCCCGTCCTCGTGGCCGCGACCTTCGGCGTGGCCGGCGCCGTGCTCGTGGAGACCAGCCTCTCGTTCCTCGGTTTCGGCGTCGCCCCCCCCATCGCCTCCTGGGGGGAGATCGTGAGCCAGGGCCGCGCCTACGTCCCCGAGGGGCTCTACTACCTCGTCGTCTGGCCCGGGATCGCCATCTTCGTCACCCTCGTCGCCTTCAATCTCCTGGGCCAGGGCCTCCGCGACGCCATGGACCCGCGGCTCCGGAACGCCTGACCCGCCCTCCGTGCGCGTCGGCACCGTGGACGTCGGGAGCAACGCGCTCCGGTGCCTCGTCGTCGAGGGGGAGGCCGGGGAGGCGCGCTTCCGGGTCCTGGAGGACCGCCGGGAGGCGGTGCGCCTCGGGGCCGACGTCTTCGGCGGCGCGGGGTGGATCGCGCAGGTGACCGCGGCCCAGGCGGTGGACGCGCTCCGCTCCTTCGCGCGGGACTTCCGGCGCCTGAAGGTGGACGAGGTCCGCGCCGTGGCCACGGCCGCGGTGCGCGAGGCCCGCAACCGCAGGGAGTTCCTCGCGCGCCTCCAGCGGGAGACCGGGATCGCGGTCGAGGCGGTCTCCGGGGCCGAGGAGGCGCGCCTCGTGGCGCTGGCGGCCGTCTCGCGGGTCCCGCGGCTCCGCGAGGGGCGACACGTGGTCATGGACGTGGGGGGCGGGAGCGCCGAGGTCATCGTCGTCGAGGACGGCGAGGTGGCCCGCGCCGACTCCTTCGAGCTCGGGGCGGTGCGGCTCCTCCGGGAACTCGGCGCGGGGCCCTCCGGGGAACGCTTCCTCGCCCTCGCGCGCGTCTACGTGGACTCCTTCCGGCCGCCGCTGCGCGCGCTCCTCGGGCGGCCTGCGCCGGAGACCTTCTCCGCCACCGGGGGGAACATCGAGTCGCTGGCCCGCATCGTCGGCCGCCGCTCGGACGCGGGCCGGGGGGTCCACGAGGTGCGCGTGAAGGCGCTGGAGGGGCTGCTCGTCGAGATGGCCCGGCTCTCGCCCCTGGAGCGGATGGAGCGCTGGTCGCTGCGGGTCGATCGGGCGGACGTGATCGTCCCGGCGGGCGTGGTCTACGCGCGCTTCGCGGCGGCGGCGGGCGTGGACCGGCTCCTCGTCCCCCACGTGGGGCTCCGGGACGCGCTGGCCCTCGACCTGCTCCTCGGGGGCCGGCGCCGGGGGGCGCGCCCGGGCCTCGACCGCGCGCGCGTCGCCTCGGCCCTGGCCGTGGGCCGGAAGTTCCACTTCGACGAGCGCCACGCCCGCCGCGTGGCCGACTTCGCGCTGGCCGTCTTCGACCGGTCCGCCCGGGCCGGGGGGCTGGAGAAGACCGACCGGCACCTCCTCCAGGCGGCCGCCCTCCTCCACGACGTCGGGATCGCGGTCTCCCCGGTCCGCCACCACCGCCACTCCGCCTACCTCATCCGCGAGAGCGAGATCGCCGGGGTCACCCCGCGCGAGCAGGAGGTCATCGCCCAGGTGGCCCGCTACCACCGCCGCGGGTTGCCGCGGGAGGGGCACGCGGAGTACGAGTCGCTGCGCCCCTCGGACCGCCGGCGCGTGGCGTGCCTCGCCGGGATCCTCCGCATCGCCGACGCGCTGGACCGGGAGAGGGGCCGGCCGCTCGAGGGGGTGGACGTGAGCCTCCGGGCGGGCAGGCTCGACCTCCGCCTCCGGGGCCGCGGGGACCGGCTCCTCGAGCTCTGGGCCGTGGACCGGAAGAAGGGCCTCTTCGAGCGGGAGTTCGGCGTCGAGGTCCGGGCGCGGAAGGTGCCCGGCGGCCCGTGAGGAGAGGAGCCGCGCCCGCGATCCTGCCCCGGCCCCTACCCCTACCCTTACCCCTACCCGCCGTTCGCCTCGGTAGGCAGGCAGAGGCATGGATGGCGCGAAACGGGCATTCCTTCCCCCCCTCCCGGGCCGTGGTAGCATGCCACCCGTTGGTTCGCACAGGTCCATGCCTCGCCGCGCAGCGACGGATCCGACCGTGGCCGTCCCGTCCGGGAGCGCTGGAACCACACGACCAGCCGTGGGTACAGGGCGCCGGATGCCGGCCGACCGCGAGGCCCACGCAGGAGGTTCCGCCCGGTGTCGCGTCCGGGCGGGCCGGAGGAAGCGTGGCCCGCGCCGACCTGATCGAGCTGGACGGGAAGGTCACCGAGGTCCTCGCCGGCGGGAACTTCGCCGTCGGGCTGGACAACGAGGCCCGGGTCCTGGCCCGGCTCTCGGGTCGCATGCGCCGCTTCCACATCCGCGTCGTCGTGGGGGACCGCGTCACGGTCGCCGTCTCCCCCTACGACCCGTCCAAGGGCTTCATCGTCTTCAGGGCCTAGTCCCGCAGGGAGGAACCCCACCGCCATGGGCAAGCGCCTGTATGTCGGAAACCTGCCGTACAACGCCGGCGAAAGCGCGGTCCGCGCCATCTTCGAGCAGAACGGGCGCCGCGTGAAGGAGGTCCGGCTCATCACCGACCGGGAGACCGGGCGGCCGCGGGGCTTCGGCTTCGTGGAGATGATCACCGACGACGACGCGAAGGCGGCCATCAAGGAGCTCTCGGGGTACTCGTTCGGGGGACGACCCCTCACGGTGAACGAGGCCCACGAGCGTGGTCCCGACAGCCCGGGCGGCGGCGGCCCGGGATCCCGATCCGGCCCCCCCCGCTAGGCAGCCTCGCGCCGCCCCACGTCGCCCCCCCGTGACCGCCGTCACGCGTCGGTACCTGTCGTCCCCGCCCGAAACCTCCGGCCCGGCGCGGGGTTCCACAGGGTGAGGAGGCCCGACGGAAGGGCCTCCCCGAGAGGAGAGCGAAGCATGACGCGCACGACGAAGACGGCGGTCCTGGCCGCGGCGCTCGCCGCGGCGGTGGCGATCCCCGCGCTCGCAACGGCGGGCGAGGGCGAGGGCGAGGGCGGGAAGGCCGGCCAGGGCCCCGGCGCTGGGGCCCGCGGCGCGGGCGCCCGCCTCGAGCGGTTCCGCCGGGGGGAGCGCTTCCGCACGGCCGGGGCGATGCACGCCCGCCGCGAGCGGGTCCGGGCCACCGTGGACCGCGTGCTGGCGCTCTCCGACGACCAGGCGAAGACGGCCCTCCAGGCCGCCGAGGCCGCCGGGAAGCTCCGCGCGGAGACCCGGGCGAAGGCCGCGGCGATCCTCCTCGAGGCCCACCGCGCCTCCACGGCCGCCGTCTCCGGGACCGACGTCCCGAAGGTCGATCGGTCCGCCGAGCGCGCGAAGGTGCGCGAGGCGCTGCGGGCGCTTCGGGACGAACACCGCAGGGGCCTCGCCGCCATCGGCAAGGGCCTCTCCGCCAGCCTCACGCCGGAGCAGCGCGCGAAGATCGAGGAGAAGGCGAAGTCGCGCGGGCGCACGGTGGACGAGGAACGGCTGGCCCTGTTCCTCGGCCGGCGGGTCTCCCACCCCTGGGCGGAGGCGCTCCTCAAGGCGCGGCTGGGCAGGTAGCGCCGCGAGCGTACGACGGCGGGCCGGGCGAGCCCCGCCCCTACCGCTTCTTCGCGCCGTACCGTCCCAGCACCCGCTCGAGGACCTCGGTGTGCGCGGGGACGAAGAAGCACTGCGTCTCGCGCAGCCCCGCCCCCTCGACCACGTTCATGATCGAACGGGGGTCGCTCACGTCGTGCCCCAGGCCGGCCACGTGCCCGAGCTCGTGGGCCCCGGTGAGCGCGAAGGACCCGGCGTAGCCGTCCACGAGGGTGCGAAGGAGGTCGCTGCGGATGTTCTCGTCCGCGCTCGATCCCCACCTGTAGGAGCCGTCGAGGTACTTCTTGTCGTCGCGGTCCATCTTCGGCTTGAGCGCGTTGGGGGAGAAGATGGTCCGCATGAGGAAGGTCGCGTAGATCTCGCAGCGACCCTCCCCGGGCCAGGCCTGGCCCCCGGCCTCCTTGTGGTCGCCGGCGATCACCGCGGTCCAGTACTCGTGGGACTTGAGCTTCTCGGGCTTCCTGTCCGTGAAGGAGATCGCGTAGGACACGCCCGGGATGAAGGTCCCGTCCTCGTTCTTCAGGAAGACGCGGTTGAGCTTCGCCAGGGCGCGGGCCATCAGCTCGTCGAGGAGCCACTGGTCCATGTCCGCCTCGTAGCTCTTGGTCCCGAGCCCGAGGGCGGCCATGTCCGCCTCGATGGTCCGCGGCGCCTTGCTCTTCTCGTCGCCGAAGGTGACCCACACGACCTTGGTTTCCGGCTGGGCCTCGAAGGCCGCGGGGAGGCGCATCCGCAGGAGGGGTCCGAACCCCTCGCTGGGGAGGTAGGTGGGCTTGACCTGGAGCGGCCCCTTCTCCCCGAGGTACCAGAGTTGCCAGCGGTAGAGGGCGGAGCGACCGGCCTGGTCGAGGATCGGCATGTTCGACTCGTCCATTCCGTAGCGCTGGTCGCGGATGCCGGCCAGGACCTCGGCGTCCTTGAGCGTCTTCGCGGCCCCGGCACCGCGGAAGAGCATGTCCGCGGCGAAGAAGGCGTGGATCGTCCGCGGGTAGACGAGGGCGTCCTCCCCCTCCGCCTTCGCGAAGAAGCGGCGGAGCGCCGTCGGCGGCCCCTCGTGGAGGCCCTGGGGGAACCCGGCGAGGAAATGGACCGCCTTCAGCCGCCCGTCCCGAAGGGAGGCCGCGGCCCCCGAGAGCATCCCCTCCGTCGCGAAGATCGGCACCTTCCACGCGGCGGCGGCGAGGGCGTCGGCCGTGCGGTCGAGGAGGTCCGGCTCCCCCACGAGGACGAGCCGGTCGCAGCGCGCGTCGCGCAGGCGCTTCAGGTCCTCCGCGGAAGGCCCCCCGCCGGGGGCCACCCTCACGGTCCCCGGGACGTGCTGCCGCGGGCCGAGGTTGCGGGCCAGTGCGTCGCCCAGCTCCTTGCCCCGCGGGGTGTCCTCCACGACCAGGCCCGGCTCCACCGCGTCGGGGAGGCTCCCGAGCGGCTCCTTGTCCGTGACCATGGCCAGGTAGTTCGCCGCCGCGCAGGCCTGGTTCACGGGCCAGGAGCCGGTGAACAGGACCGGGTCCTCCGGGTCGAGGAGCGGCAGCGGCCCCGCCGTCCCCGCGAGGAGTACCGGCGTCTTCCCCTTCCGGGCCCTCGCGACGAGCGCGGTCACGGTGCGTCCCGTGGGGGCCGCCACGACGCCGTCGCACTTCGCCTTCTCCGCGGCCAGGAGTGCCCTGACCGCCCCGGCCGGGTCGTCCCCGTCGTCGAAGGGGAGGACCTCGACCTGGCGGCGGTGGACCCCCCCGAGGGAGTTCTGCCACTCCGCCGCGCACCGCACGCCGACGAGCGATTCCTTCCCGGACGCGGCTAGGGGCCCCGAGAGCGGGCCGAGGAAGGCCACGCGGAAGGGCGGGTGCTCGTCGTCGGACCCCGCGGCGGGCGCCGCGAGCAGCAGCAGGAGCGCGGCGACGGTCCTTCGCACGGTTCCCAAGGCGTTTCCTCCCGGCCCCCTGAGGCATCCCCTCATATGACGCTCCAGGTCGCCGTGGTCGTCGCGAGGCCG
>CAZKTF010000123.1:0-10496 GCA_964555565.1 uncultured Planctomycetota bacterium
GTGACCTTCACGGCCGTTTCGGCCGGCGGACCTCGCAAGTACGGTCATGCACCCAGCGGACGCATTCGGGTTGATCCCGGCGTCCGGACGGGGTAATCTTCCTGTGGAAGGTCAGGGTTGCCTACGGCGTAAAACTTTCCGTCTCACTCCACATTTCCCCTTTTCTCCGAAAGTTCCCCTGTCCTTCCACCCGACTTCCGGGGGCCCGGGGGGCCCCCGGGGACTCGTCGGGCTGCCGGCGGCAGCCCGACCCCGGGGGCCGGAAGTTTCCCCCCTACTCCCTCAAGTACACCCCGAGCGCCCGCAAGGCCTCGATGGTCTTCCAGTCCGTGACCGGCGAGCGGAGCGCCGCCACCTTCGGCCCCAGGCGCGCGAGGAGGAGGGCGCGGAGCGGCTCCAGGGCGAGGGCCCGATCGAGGGCGTCCTCCTGATCGACCTCCAGCAGGACCGCCTCGCGCTGGCGCCCGAACCGCACCCGCCCCCCCCACTCCCGGACCGAGTAGACGACGTTCTGGGGGAGGGGCGCCCGGCTCTTCCCCGCGAGGAAGCCCACCATCTCGTCGGTCGTCATCCCCCGGGCCACGGCCCGCTCCACGGCGTCGCGCTCGATGCGGTACCGCACGACCTCGTCGGAGCGGACCCGGACCGCGAAGCGGTCGAGGGTGTGGGCCACCTCGTTCACGTCCCCCTCGGGGAGGAGCAGGACCTCGAAGTCGGGGTTGACGACGAGGGGCTTCGGCTCCCGGGCCGGCGGGGGCGGCGGACCGACCGCGCCCGCGGCGAGCCTGCCGTTGCGCCCCCCCGCCCCGGGGCCTCCCTCGCCGCCGAGGATCCGGGCGCCGAGCTCCGACACCCGCACCGCGGCCGGGTCCTCGCCGAGGAAGCCCACCTCCACGAGGCCGAGGAGGTGGAGGCGCCCGATGGTCCAGTCCACCAGCGCCTCCGCCAGGTCGCCCGGGTCCTCTCGCGGCGGGTCGAAGGAGTGCTGGAAGCGGTTGCGGTAGGCGGCGCGGACCCCCTCCTCCTCGAGGGAGGCGAGGTACTCGTTGCGCGCCAGGAAGGCCAGGGCGCGCAGGCGCGCCCACGCCCCGGGGGCGAGCCCTGCCAGGCGATCGACCAGGAGACGGCGCAGCCGCTTCTCGTGGAAGTCCCGGTGCTCCGGCCCCCGCTCCTCGAGGAAGCGGTCGTAGATCCGCCGGACCTTCTCGAGCATCGGCACCGCGTCCCACGCCTCCCCGGGGCGGGCGAGGACCAGCAGCCGGTCCTCCGTGACCGTGAAGAGCCCGAGCCCGAAGCCGAGCTCGTAGACCACCTGGAAGACCTCGGTCCGGTCCACGAGCGCGTCCTCGCGGAAGGTGAGCCCGTCGAGGACCCGCGCGTAGGCGGCCCGGTGGATCGTGCGCCCGTGGGTGACGCGGAGCGGGTGGGAGGCCACGCGGCGGACGAGGTAGGAGACGTCCGTAAGGAGGTCCACGCGGGAGGAGGCCACGCGCTGCACCTCCTCGGGCCGCGGCGCCATCCCCGCGAGCGCGCGCTCCACCACCTCGGCGAACAGGACCGTGGTCTCCCCCTCGAGGTCGAGCCCGCAGTCGGAGAGGTCGAGCGTCGTGACCGTCCCCAGGCCCGCCTCCTCGAGGGTGCGCTGCCAGCGCTTGCGGCGCCAGCGGAGCGGCGCGCCCATGTCCCGGCGGTAGCGGGCGCGGGGGACGACCCCGCCGCACTCGAGGATCCCCTTGACGAGGAGGGCGCGCACGTGCTCCCCGGCGGCGGGCTCGAGCGCCGCGGGACCGCGCCGGTCCCCGAGGAGGAGTCCCGCCACCTCCCCGGGCGGCCGCCCCGCGGCCTCCTCCGGGAGCCCGCGGGTGCGGAGCAGCCGCCGGACCCGGGAGGAGGGCAGGGCCGCCAGGTGGCCCGCGAGGGTGAAGACCTGCCGGGGCCCGCGGCGGTCCTCCATCAGGACCGAACCCACCACCTCGGCCAGCTCGCGCGGGACCGCGTAGGACTCCCGGCCGTAGCGGGCCCAGGACCGCTCCCGGAGCACCTCCAGGAACCCCCGCCGCCCGAGCGCGCGGGCCGCCGCCTCCACCTCGTACCCCTCGAGCGCCAGGCCGTCCGCCGCCCCCACGAGCCCCGGGAGGTCGGAGGCGAACCCGTCCGAGCGGACGAGGAGCTGGAGTACGAGGAGCGGCTTCTCGGCCAGCAGCTTCAGGCGGGTGCCCACGAGCCCCTCGTCCCGGAGCATCCCGGCGAGCGCGTCCACGGCCGCCTCGCGGCGCTGGGGGGGCTTCTCCCCGCCCGCCACCCAGAAGGAGTGGATCTCCTGGAGCTCCGAGAGGCGCTTCCCCTCGAGGAAGGTCCGGAGGCTCAGCACCCGCCCGCCCCCCGCGCCCCGACGGCGCCGACCGCGTCGATCCGGCCGCCCCCGGGGGCGGTGAACTCCGGGGTGTCCGCGTCCACGATCGCGTAGGCGTAGCCCTGCTCCGTGAGGAACCGCTGGCGCTTCTCGGCGAAGGGGTCCTGCTCGAGGGAGTCCCGGGTGACCAGCGTGTAGAAGTGGGCCCGGGAGCCGTCGCTCTTGGGGCGGAGCACGCGCCCCAGGCGCTGGGCCTCCTCCTGGCGCGAGCCGAAGGTCCCGGAGACCTGCACGAGGACGTTGGCGTCGGGGAGGTCGATGGCGAAGTTCCCCACCTTGCTCACCAGAAGGACCGGGACCTCCCCCCGCCGGAACGCCCCGTAGAGCCGCTCGCGGTCCCGGTTGGGCGTGCGTCCCGTGATGAGGGGCCCTCTCACCTCCTTCGCGTAGCGCTCGATCTGGTCGAGGTACTGCCCGATCACCAGCACCTTGTCGGCGCGGTGGCGCCTGAGGACGGCGCGCAGGACCTCCAGCTTGGCCGGGTTCTCGGACGCCATGCGGAAGGCGTCGCGCCGGCCCGCCCCGGCGTACCGGAACCTGAGGTCCGGGTCGAGGGGGACCCGCACCTCGGTGCACTCCGCCTCGGCGATCCACCCCTGGCGCTCCAGCACCTTCCAGGGGACGTCGTAGAGCTTGGGGCCGATGAGCGTGAAGACGTCGTCCTCCTTGCCGTCCTCGCGCACCAGCGTGGCCGTGAGCCCCAGGCGCCGCGTGGCCTGGATCTCGGCGGTCACGCGGAAGACCGGGGCCGGGAGGAGGTGGACCTCGTCGTAGACGATGAGCCCCCAGTCGCTCGCGCGGAACAGGTCGAAGTGGACGAAGCCCTCGGTGCGGGACCGCCGGTAGGTGAGGATCTGGTAGGTCGTGAGGGTCACCGGGCGGACCTCCTTGACCTCGCCCGTGTACTCCCCCACCGACTCGGGGGGGAGGTCGGTCTTGTCGAGCAGCTCCTGCCTCCACTGCCGCACGGCCGTGAGGCTCGTGGTGAGCACGAGGGCCTTGCGGCCCAGGCGCACCATGGCGCCGATCCCCACGAGCGTCTTCCCCGCCCCGCAGGGGAGGACCACCACGCCGGAGCCGCCCCGGGCGGTCCCGTTGGCGTGGAACACCGCCACCGCCTCCTCCTGGTAGGGCCGCAGGTGCAGCCCCTTCCCCGACCGGGCGGTCTCCCGGAGCCGGAGGTCGAGCCGCCCCCCCTCCACGTACCCCGCGAGGTCCTCCACGGGGAAGCCCAGCCGGATCATGGACTGCTTGACGTGGCCCCGCATGGCGGGGTCCACCTCGATCCGGGTCTGGCCGACCCGCTCCCGGAAGTGCTGCCGGGCGACCTTGCTGTTCCAGGCGAGGTGGAGGACCGCCGCGTCCTCGCTCTCGAGGAAGAGCCGGTCCCCGTCCCGCACGAGGCGCACCTGCCCGTAGCGCCGGACCGTGTCCCGGAGGAAGTGGAGGACGTTGCGCGGGACGTCGTAGCGCGCGAACCGGAGGAGGGCCCCCTCCATGTCCTCCACCCGCATCCCCGCCGCTGCGGCGTTCCAGACCGACAGCGAGGTCAGGCGGTAGGTGTGGAAGTGCTCCGGGCTCTTCTCCAGCTCGGCGAACCGGCACAGGGCGTCCCGGGCCTCCGCGTAGGCGGGCGCGGAGGTGTCCAGGAGGATGGTCCTGTCGGTCTGGACGATGAGGGGTGCCGTGGGTTCCGCCATGGTTTCTCGCGGGTACGAAAAAACCGATCCTGCCACGGTAGGCCCCGGAGGGAGGGGGCGGCAAGGAATCGCTGGGGGGAACTGTGTGGGCCTCCCCGCTACCCGGCGCGGCTGGCGCCCTCGTGCCGAGCGGCCACGGCGAGCGTCAACGGCTTCCTTGAGGTAGGGAGGGTCGGTTCCTCGCCCCCGGCCCATGACTCGCGGCCCGGTTATGAACGGCGGGCGGGGTAAACCCCAATGCTCCTGAATGAAGGCCGGATTCGTGCCAGGTTGGCAGGATTCGTCTTGGAGGACCTAGGCCGGATCCTCTTGCCCATTGCCTTCTCGGGGCAGGCACTTGCGTCACCGACCTCACGGTCCCCTTCGAAACCGCCCGATGAAGGGGGTACATCGGATTTTGTCTCGAGTTGGCTTCGCTCAGGAGCATTGGGGTAAACCCCGCCCCTACAACGGCGGGGCACGCGGTCCCACCTTCCTCCCGTCCCGCGTGTAGAACCGCGGCGCGTCCGAGGGTCCCTCCGCCAGGAGACTCCCCGCGTCCAGCATCCCGTGGTGGCCCCGGCAGAGTCTCAGGAGGTTTCTCGCCTCCCGGTCCCCTCCGAACGCGTGCGCCTTCCGGTGCGCGTAGTGCACCCACACCCGGTGCCCGCAGCACGGCACCTGGCAGCCGTCCTGGCTCCGTCCCGACACTTCCCGCCGCACCGCCACGGGGACGTATCTCTTGCCGGGGATCTCCGCCGTGTCCGGGAGCCGCCTCGTCCCGGGCTCCTTCCTGAGCGGGTCCCTGGCGTCGAGGTAGTGCTCCGCCAGCACCTCCACCGTCTCCCCCTCGCTGAGCAGCCTCTCGGCGCTCCGGCTGGCGATCTCCCGCGCCCGGTCGAAGGCGTCCTTCCCCCGGGGGGAGAGCAGGGCCGTGACCTCGACCAAGGGAACGTCCCTGTGCACCTGCTCCATCCTCTTCCGTACCGCCCGCACGACTTCCCGCGTCGTCTGCCCCTCGGCGAAGGAGATCCAGTCGTCGCCCGGGACGAGGAGCGAGGGGTCCGAGAGCACCTTCCCGAGCTCCGCCGCGCTTTCGACCGACAGCAGCCCCGCGAGCACCTTCGCCTCGAGGAGGGGAGAGGCCACGAGGGCCCGGCCGAGGTCGAGGAGCGAACGGGTCTCCCGGGCCGAGAGCCCCCGGCGCTCCCCCCACTGGGAGAGCGAGGAGGACCCCTCGCGGCGATAGAGGCGCGAGGCCGAAAGGCGTCCAAGGGCCCGGGCGAGGCGGACGTCGGCCGCCCGTTTCTCGCAGAGTAGGCGGCGGGCCAGGGCCTCCTCGGCCGAGGAGGGCCTCGTGGAGAGCATCGCAATCGTCATACGAACAGAATCATACAACATGCGCGGGACAGAATCCAGAAATAGAGGCTACTCGAACGGGGACCACCCGAGATCCATGAATGCTAATAAAATACGACCACATTGGCTGCCGGCCCCGGGCCTCCGCCGCGCGGCGGGAAAGGGGGTCAGACCCCCTCAAGGGTCCGTTGCCGTTCGCCGCGGAGAGCGCGTAGGTCCGGCCACCCGCGCGGTCCGCCGCGACGGTCTCCTTCCCCTCAAGGGTCCGTTGCCGTTGCCTCGGTCGGCCAGGCGGGCGAGAGTCCAGCCGTAGTCGCCACGGTCTGCTCCAACCAGCCAGGAACCCCGGGCGGCGCCCGGCCAGGCTGGCAACGGCCGGACCCCCTGCATACGATCCCCGGCGTGGTTCCGGAGGCCGCTCCCCGGACGGACGACGACCTGCGGTCGGAGTTCCTGTTCCTCTCGGACCCTTGCGTCAGCGGGGGGAGGGTCTGCGCCTTGGTCGCCCTCGCGTCGGCCTGGGGGGCCCTGCCGATCCTCCTCGAGGATGACAGCCGCCCCGCGGCGATCATGGCCTTTGCTCTTGCCCTGACCGGATTCCAGAGCCTGTGGGCCCGGTGGGCCGCTCGCACGTACGATCGGGACAGGCTCCGATCCTGGTACCGGAGGGGAGTCCGTTGGTCGGAGTGGACCGCGCGGGGTTGCGTGGTGGGAGCGGTGCTCCTGGCCATCCTCTACGCGGCCTTCCTGGGCCTCCGGGGGTGGTTCGCGGCAACGGGACGGGTGCCCTGGTCATGGCGCTCCGAGGACGCTCACGTGCCCTTCACCGGCGCATGCCTGCTCGGAATCACGGCGTACTCCCGGCGCGTCCTCCTCCCACGGGCGCGGGCCGTCATCGGAGCGATGGGCGTGCCCAGCCCCTCCTGAGCATCCGCCTTCGCGGGCGCCTACCGCAGATCAAGGAGGAACACGTCCGGGGCGCCGTTCGTGTCCCCGGCGGCGAAGTTCGAAGACTGGGAGTTGAACGCCAGGAACCGCCCGTTCGAGGAGAGGGACGCGGACGAGAGGCCGCTGCCCGCGTTCCCCTGGCCGCCCTGGGCGTCCACGGAGAGCCTCCGCGTCCCGCCCGTGCGGAGGTCGTGGAGGAACACGTCGGTCGTGTTGTTCGTGTCCCCCGGGACGAGGTTCGTGGCGTCCGACATGAACACGACGAACTTCCCGCTCGAGGGGAGCTTGGGTTCATTGCTGCCCTGGCCGCCGCCGTCCCCCTGCTGCCCCGTCGAGTCCACGGAGACCCGGCGCGTCTCGCCCGCGCGGAGGTCGCGGACGAAGGCGTCGCTCACGCCGTTCGTGTCCCCGGGGACGAGGTTGGAGGCCCCGGAGATGAAGGCCACGAGCCTCCCGTTGGGCGTGACGACGGGCTCGGAGGACTCCCCGTTCCCCTCGTTCCCGTCGGAGTCCACGGAGACCCGCGTCGTCGTCCCGGTCCGGAGGTCGTGGACGAAGACGTCGTAGGCCCCGTTCGTGTCCCCGGGGACCAGGTTCGTGGCGGAGGAGTAGAAGGCCACGAATCGCCCGTTGGCCGAGAGGAACGGGCGGAAGGAGTCCGAGTTCCCCTGGTTCCCGTCGGAGTCCACGGAGACCCTCGTGACCGTGCCGGTCTTCCGATCCTTCACGAAGACGTCGGCGGCGCCGTTGGCGTCCCCCGGGACGAGGTTGGAGGACCTGGAGTCGAAGGCGACGAGCCGCCCGCTGGCGGAGATCGAGGGGCTGTACCCTCCCAGGCCACCGTTCCCCTCCGCCCCGTCCCCTGCCGTCGAGACCCGCGCGGTCTCCCCCGTCTTCGCGTCGTGGACGAAGATGTCGAACTCGTCGTTCGTGTCCCCCGGCACGAGGTTCGAGGCGGCCGACAGGAACGCCACGAACCGGCCGCTGGCCGAGGGCACCGGGTAGTAGCACTCGCCGTTCCCCTGGGAGCCGCCGGAGTCCACGGAGAGCAGGGCGAGCGTTCCGCGCTTCCGGTCCCGCAGGAAGGCGTCTTTGGCGCCGTTCGCGTCGCCAGGGACGAGGTTCGAGGAGTTGGACTCGAAGGCCACGAAGCGGCCGTTCGGCGTGACGGCGCCGTTCTGGGACGTCCCGTTGCCCGGGGCGTCCGCGGGGGCGCCAGAGACGAGCTCCGGTCCCTCGAACCCGGCCGCCGACGCCGTGGCGAGGAGGGCGAGGAGCGGGAGCCCGGCCGCGGCCCAGGGGGCCGGGGCGCGGCGGGACGACGGATGCGGCGCGTGCATGGGATCCACTCCTTCCATGGTTCCGTGGCTACCTCAGGTCCAGCAGGAACACGTCGGAGTTGCCGTTCGTGTCCCCCGCGGCGAAGTTCGAGGCTGCCGAGGTGATCACCAGGAAGCGCCCGCTGGGGGAGAGCGACATGCCGGTGAGGTAGCTGTCGCCGTCCCCCTCGTTCCCCTGGGCATCCACGGAGAGCCGCCGCGTCTCGCCCGTCCGGAGGTCGTGGAGGAAGACGTCTTCCCTGAGGTTCGCGTCCCCTGGGACGAGGTTCGTGGCGTCCGAGGAGAACACGACGGACTTCCCGTTCGACGGGAGCGCGGGATTGACGCTGTCGCCGTTCCCCTGCTGGCCCGCGGAATCCACGGACGCGCGACGGGTCTCGCCCGTCCGCAGGTCGTGGACGAAGACGTCCGCACGATTGTTCGTGTCCCCGGCGACGAGGTTCGTGGCGTAGGAGGAGAAGGCGACCATCTTCCCGCTGGGCGTCACCACGGGGAAGTAGGACAGGCTGTCGGCCTGGTTGCCGTCGGAGTCCACCGAGACCCGCGTCGTCGTCCCGGTCCGAAGGTCGTGGAGGAAGATGTCGTGGGCGCCGTTCGTGTCCCCCGGGGCGAGGTTCGTGGCCACGGAGCTGAACGTGACGAAGCGGCCGTTGGCGGAGATCGAGGGGGAGTTGGAGTCGCCGTCGCCCTGGTTCCCGTCGGAGTCCACGGAGACTCGGGTGAGCGTCCCCCTCTTGAGGTCCCGCACGAAGACGTCGTAGCTGCCGTTCGTATCGCCGGAGACGACGTTGGAGGCCAGGGACTCGAAGGTGACGAACCGCCCGTTCGCGGTCATCGAGGCGCCATCCACGCCGGAGCGGTCGTCCCCCTCCGTCCCGTCCGTGGCCGTGGAGACCCGCGTGGTCTCCCCCGTCTTCGCGTCGTGCAGGAACGCGTCGTACCTGCCGTTCGTGTCCCCGGCGACGAGGAACAGGGAGTTGGACTCGAAGACGACGAACCGCCCGTTGGCCGAGATCGCGGGGTTCCACGCGTCGCCGCCGGCCTCGTTCCCGGCGGAGTCCACGTTGACCTGGGCCGTCGCCCCGGTCCTCCGGTCCCGGACGAAGAGGTCGCGGGTCCCGAAGGAGTTCCCCGGGACGAGGTCCGTGGCGTTGGACGAGAATGCCACGAAGCGGCCGTTGGGCGTGACGGCGCCGTCGAAGGAGTAGGAGTTGCCCGGGGCCCCCGCCGGGGTCACGGAAACCATCTCCGGCCCCGCGGGACCGGCGGCCGACGCCGTCGCGAGGACGGCGAGGAGCGAGAGCCCGGCCGCGGCACACGGGGCCGGGGCGCGGCGGGACGACCGGCGATTCACTGCCATGCGTGCCTCCACCTCGTGGCTACCTCAGGTCCAGCAGGAACACGTCGTAGACCCCGTTCCCGTCCCCCGGGGCGAAGTTCGAGGACTGGGAGGTGAGGGCGAGGAACCTCCCGTTCGGGGAGAGCGCCTGGGCGTAGACGTAGGAGGTGTTGTTCCCCTCGCCCCCCTGGGAATCCACGGAGAGTCGCCGCGTCTCTCCCGTCCGGAGGTCGTGGAGGAAGACGTCTTCCCTGAGGTTCGCGTCCCCGGGGACGAGGTTCGTGGCGTCCGAGGAGTACACGACGAACTTCCCGTTCGAGGGCAGCCCGGGCTCGTAGCTGGCGCCGTTCCCCGCCTGCCCGGCGGAGTCCGCGGAGACGCGGCGGATCTCGTCCGTCCGGAGGTCGTGGACGAAGGTGTCGTACTGTGCGCCGTTCGCGTCCCCGGGCACGAGGTTCGTGGCGCCGGAGTAGAAGGCGACGAACCTGCCGTTGGACGTGACGAAGGGTTCGCGGCAGTCCGCGTTCCCCTCGATCCCGTCGGCGTCCACGGAGACCCGCCTCGTCGCCCCGGTCCGGAGGTCGTGGAGGAAGACGTCGGAGAAGCCGTTCGTGTCCCCGGGGGCGAGGTTCGTGGCGTAGGACTGGAAGACCACGAACCGGCCGTTGGCCGAGATCGAGGGCTCGACGGAACCGTTGTCGGCCTGGTTGCCGTCGGAGTCCACGGAGACCCGCGTGATGGTCCCCCGCTTGAGGTCCCGCAGGAAGACATCGTAGGTCCCGTTGGTGTCCCCGGGGACGAGGTTCGTGGCGGCGGAATGGAAGACGACGAACCGCCCGTTCGCGGACATCCAGGTGCCGTAGGCGTAGGACTCCCCGTCCCTCTCCGTGCCGTCCTCGGCCGTCGAGATTCGCGTGGTCTCCCCCGTCCTGAGGTCCCGCACGAAGGCGTCGAGGACGCCGTTGGTGTCCCCGGGGACGAGGTCCGTGGCGCGCGAGGCGAAGGCCACGAAACGGCCGTTGGCCGAGATGACCGCGTAGAAGGAGCCGCCGTCGCCCTCGTTCCCGCCGGAATCCACCGAGACGCGCGTGGTCGTCCCCGCCCGGCGGTCCCGCACGAAGGCGTCCGCGAAACCGTTCGTGTCCCCGGGGACGAGGTCCGTGGCGAGGGACCCGAAGGCCACGAAGCGGCCGCTCGGCGTGACGGCGCCGTCCGAGGACCCGCCGTTCCCCGGGGAGCCCGCCGGGGTCGCGGAGACGAGCTCCGGCCCCGCGGGCCCGGCCGCCTTCGCCGTGGCGAGGACGGCGAGGAGCGAGAGGCCGGCCACGGCCCACGGGGCCCGGGCGCGGCGGGACGATGCAGTTGCTTCGGACATGGTTCCCTCGCTTCGGTGGTTCCGCGGCTACCGCAGGTCCAGG
>CAZKTF010000124.1:0-10360 GCA_964555565.1 uncultured Planctomycetota bacterium
TTGGGGACCGGGAGCCGCCCCTTGGCGGCCACGAGGTGCACCAGCTCGACGGGGACGCGCATCGCCTTCGCCTCGGCGGCCAGCCCCTTCGCGCCCATCCCGCGGAGCCGGGCGAGGTGGGAGGTCACCGCGCGCATGTGCCGCACCGCCTCCACGATGTTCCCGGTGCCCGCCTCCCCCTTGGTCCGGATCAGGGCCGCGCCCTCGTGGATGCGGCGCAGCGCCTCGCCCAGGTCCCGGCAGCCGCAGACGAAGGGGACCTTGAAGCGGTGCTTCTCCACGTGGTACCGCTCGTCCGCCGGCGTGAGGACCTCGGACTCGTCCACGAAGTCCACGCCCAGGGACTCGAGGATCTGGGCCTCGACGAAGTGCCCGATCCGGCACTTCGCCATGACCGGGATGGAGACCGTCTCCTGGATCTCCCGGATCTTGCGGACCGGGGCCATGCGGGCCACCCCGCCCTCGCGGCGGATGTCCGCGGGGACGCGCTCGAGCGCCATGACCGCGACGGCGCCCGCCTCCTCCGCGATCCGCGCCTGGGCGGCGTCGGTCACGTCCATGACGACCCCGCCCTTGAACATCTCGGCGAGGCCGGTCTTGAGCCTCAGGGTTGCCTTCGGCATGCGGACTCCTTCGGGCGCGCGCCCCGGAAACCCCCCATCCTCCGCAGCGGCCCCGGCGGGCTCAAGGAATCGCGCCGCCCCCCGCCCCTCGTGAGGGCGGAGCAGGGGGTCAGACCCCGCCCTCCTACTTCTTCTTCCCGCCCCTCTTCTTCTCCTCCCCGCCCCCGAGGATGCCGCCGAGCCCCTTCTCGATCCCCTCGCCGACCCCCTTGACCCCCTGGCCCAGCGCGCCGGCCGCGCCCTCGAGGGCCCGGCCCGCGCCGTCCGCCACCCCGCCGAGGCCCGAGGCGAGCGTCTCGATCGTGGCGCCGGCGAGCTTGATGGGGGTGGCCTTCAGGACCTCGAGGACGAGCATGCGGACGACCTTCTTCGGGTCGTCGATGTCCCGGCGCTCCAGGTGCAGGTCCAGGTCCCAGGTGTCCTCCCGCGGCTTCCCGTCCCGGGCGCGGGAGTAGTCGAGGAAGCGGACCTTGCCGACCCTGAGGTCCAGGTGGTCGATGCGGACCTTCTTCCGCTTCTCCGGGGACGAGTCCCCCTTCCGGTCCGCGGACTTCCCGCCTCCCCCCGGCTTCGCCCCCTCCTTCCCGCCCTCCTCCTTCTCGGTGAGCGCCTTCAGCCGGTCGAGGTTCGTCTCCCCCTTGGCGTTCTTCACGACGACCACCTCGGCCACGTGGAGGACGAGGTCCTGCACGTGGGGCCGGTTCCCGAGCATCGTCGTGAGCTCCACGTCGAGGACGAGCCTGGGGACGTCGAGGCAGCGCGGGTCCTCGAACCCCGGGGGGTTGAGGAGGCGCATCCGGTCCACCTCGAGGCGCGAGGAGAACAGGCCCAGGTCGAACTTCCCGATCTCGAGGGGGAAGCCGGTGGCGGACTCGACCCCCGCGGAGAGCGCGGCCCGGAGGATCCAGTTGCGGGCGAGCACGACCGCCACGAGGAGGACCGCGAGCCCGATCCCGATCCTGAGGAGCCACTTCTTCATGGTCCGCCTCCCGGGACGCAGCGTACCGCGGGCGCCGCGGACACGGGCCAAAGGTCGCACGGGAGGCAGTCTTGCTCTCGACGGGACGGGGTGCGGCGGGGGACAATGCACGGCCACGGCGGGGTCCCCCGGGGTCGAGTCCCCCCGGACCCTGCCCGCCGGGACGGACCCAGGCACGGGAGGTATCGGATGCCGCTGGAGCGCAAGGGCACGATCTGGATGGACGGGGAGATGGTCCCCTTCGCGGAGGCGACGACCCACGTCCTCTCCCACGTCCTGCACTACGGGACGGGCGTCTTCGAGGGGATCCGCGCCTACAAGCAGCCGAAGGGGGTGGCGGTCTTCCGCCTCCGCGACCACCTCGAGCGGCTCCACCGGTCGGCGGCCTCCTACAAGATCCCGCTCGAGCACTCCGTGGATGTCTTCGCCCAGGCGTGCTGTCGCGTGGTCCGGGACAACGGGTTCGGGGACTGCTACCTCCGGCCGCTCGTGTTCCTGGGGCTCGGGCAGCTCGGCGTGAACCCCCGGGAGTGCCCGACGCGCTCGGTCGTCGCGGCCTTCCCCTGGGGCGCCTACCTGGGCCCCGAGGCGCTCCAGAAGGGGGTGCGGGTCACGATCTCCTCCTGGACCCGGCTCCACCACACGATGTTCGCCACCTCGGCCAAGGCCTCGGGGCAGTACCTCAACAGCCTCCTGGCCACGCGCGAGGCGAAGGAGAAGGGGTTCGAGGAGGCGATCCTCCTCGACCGCAACGGGAACGTCTCCGAGGGCGCGGGCGAGAACGTCTTCGCCGTCTCCCGCGGCGAGCTCCGGACCCCGGGGCTCGACGCCTCCATCCTCCCGGGGATCACGCGCGACTCGGTGATCCGGATCGCGCGGGACCTCGGGATCCCGGTGACCGAGGGGACGATCACCCGCGACCAGCTCTTCGGCTCCGACGAGGTCTTCTTCACCGGGACCGCCGCCGAGGTGACCCCGGTGCGGGAGGTCGATGGCTACCGGATCGGCTCCGGCGCGCGCGGCCCGATCACCGAGCGGCTCCAGTCGGCGTTCTTCCGCGCCATCCGCGGCGAGGAGCCGCGCTACAGGGAGTGGCTGACCGGCGTCCAGGAGGGGACGTCCCCGACGAAGTAGGGAACTCCCTTCACACCTGCAGCGTCACGAACTCCGGCCGGCCGTAGTCGCTGCCCACGACGGCCACCTCGAGGGCGGCGCCCTCGGCGCGGGCGACGCGCACCCGCTTCCCGACGTGGGTGTGGCCGCTCACCACCGCGGCCACCTTGCGGAACCGCACGACCTCCCGCCCGAGCGTGAGGTTCCCGAAGTAGGCGTTGCGCAGCGACCACTCCGGGTCGAAGGGGCGGCGCTCCACCTGGGCCTCGAGGACGGGGACATGGGTCACGACGAGGACCCGGCTCACGGCGGGGTCCTCCTCGAGCGCGTGGAGGGAGGCGAGGAAGGCCTCCCCGCGCTCCGCGGCGAAGGCCCGGTCGTCGAACCCCGGGTCCATGAACCGGCCGTCCTCGACGAGATGGCGGTGGGCCGCGTAGTAGGAGGGCCCGAGCGGGAGGGCCGGGTCGGCCGCCGAGTAGTCGTACCAGGCGATGGTCCCGGCGACGGCCCGGTCCCCGATCACGGCGGGTCCCTGCTCGAGCCAGCGGAAACCCGCGTCGCGGGCCAGGGAGGGGAGCAGCCGGTCGAACAGGTCCCGGCTCCCCGCCCCCTCGCGCGCCCAGAGGTCGTGGTTCCCGGCGAGCACGAGGCACTCGCAGTCGGGGAGCGCCTCGGCGAAGATGCGCAGGCAGTCGAGGAACGCGGCGGGGCCCTCGGCCACGTCCCCGGCGACGACGAGGACGCGGGGGGCCGCGGCCGCGATGGACGCGGCCAGGGTCCTGAGGCGGGCCTCGGGGGTGAGACCGAGGTGGAGGTCGGAGGTGACGGCGACGCGCATGGCGGGGGGCGATCCTAAGGGGTTGGACGGTCCGGGGGGCGGGATCGTTCCCCGCCGCCGCGGCGGGGGTCCCCGCCCCGACTTGGTACGATGCAGGGCGATGAAGCTCCCGGCCCTGGCCGCGCTGCTCGCCCTGCCGTGCCTCGCGGCCTCCGCGGGCTGCGACATGGGGGCGAAGGGCGGCACCCCCGCCCCGGCCCCGAAGGGGGCCCTGATCGTGGGGCCCGCCCCCCCCGCGCCCCCCGGACCCGCGAAGGTGGCGGCGTCCCCCGCGCCTCCCGGCGACCTCGACGGCGGCTCGAGCGCGGCGGTGAAGACGGAGAAGAAGAAGCCGGAGCCCGGGAGCCCGGAGAGGCCGCTGCGGCTCAAGTTCGACGAGCTGATGCAGTGGGACCTCGACCCCAACGACGTCCAGGTGCCGAAGTCGATCCAGGGCTGGTCCGGGAAGACGATCGAGGTCGTCGGCTACATGATCCCCTACGGGGACCCGGACCACGTGGACGAGTTCCTGCTCGTGAACAGCCTCGGCTCCTGCTGCTTCGGGCAGGCCCCCAGGCCCCACCACATCATCGAGGTGAAGATGGTGCCGGAGAAGAAGGTCCGGTACGTCCCGGGGACAATGCGGACCCGCGGGATCTTCCGCGTGCGGGAGCACCGGGAGGGGAAGTACCTCGTCTCCGTGTACTCCATGACCGCCACGGAGTGCGTCGAAGTCGAGACGGACTAGCCCCCCGGGATGCACCTCCCGGCCGGCCTCCCGGCGGTCCTCGCGCTCGCCGCGGCGCTCCTCCCCGCACCGGCACCCGCCGACGGCCCGCGGTGGATCGTCCTCGGCCCGCTCCCGCCCCAGAGGCGTCTCCCCCTCGCCGCCGACCCGGTCCTCGCGCGGGTCCTCGGCGGGGACGCCCCCCGCTGGCCGGCCGAGGGGGAGGAGTGGGGAGGGCTGCGGTGGAGCGCGGCGGTTCCCGGCCCGGACGGGGCGCTCTCCGGCCCCGCGCTCGAGAACGGCTGGGCCTACGGGACGCTGGAGTCGGACCGCGAGAGGGTCGTGCTGGCCGCGGCCCCCGGGGCCGCCTCGCTCTGGGTGAACGGGGAGCCCTTCGTGGGGGACGTCTACAGGCAGGGCTCCTTCCGCGTCCCCGTCCTCCTGCGGAGGGGGACGAACCACCTCCTCGCGCGCTCCCCGCGCGGCGGGTTCGCGCTCCGGCTCGAGGACCCGCCCGGGCCGGTCGTGCTCGACGCCGCCGACGCCACGCTGCCGGACCTGGTCGAGGGCCTCGAGGGACCGCTCGACGCGGCGATCCCGGTCCTCAACTGCACCGCCGCGCCGCTGCCGGCGGGGTCGCTGCGGTGCGGGCGGGACGTCCGGCTCGTGCCCCCGCTCCCTCCCCTCGGCGTCGCCAAGGTCCGTTTCGAGGCGGAGGGCGGCCCGGACGTCGAGATCGCCTACACGGCGGGGGGGACGCGGGCCCGGGCGACGATCGACCTGCGCCGCCGGAAGAAGGGGGAGGTCTTCCGGGCCACCTTCGTCTCCCGCGTGGACCAGTCCGTGCAGTACTACGCGGTCCTGCCGGGCACGGGGAAGGGCGGCGCGATCATCCTCTCGCTCCACGGGGCCGGCGTCGAGGCGACCGGGCAGGCGGCGGCCTACGCCCCGAAGGACTGGGCGACGGTCGTCTGCCCGACGAACCGTCGTCCCTTCGGGTTCGACTGGGAGGACTGGGGGAGGCTCGACGCGCTCGAGGTGCTGCAGGAGTCCCCCCTGCGCCTCCACCTGGACGCCGGCCGCGTCCACCTGACCGGGCACTCCATGGGCGGCCACGGGGCCTGGCAGCTCGCGGCCCTCTACCCGGACCTCTGGGCGAGCGCCGCGCCCAGCGCCGGGTGGCTCTCCTTCGACACCTACGGGCCGGGGCCGGCAGGGGCGAAGGGCGCGGAGGCGGCGTTCCGCCGGGCGGCCGCGACGAGCGACACGCCGGCGCTGTTCCCCAACCTGAAGGACCTCCCCCTCTTCCTCATCCACGGGGACGCCGACGACGACGTCCCCGTCGGGCAGTCGCGGCGCGCGGTCGAGGAGCTGAAGAAGTTCCACCAGGACTTCCGGTTCCACGAGGTGAAGGGCGGGAAGCACTGGTGGGACGACCCGAAGACGCCGGGGACGGACTGCGTGGATCTCCCGGCGCTCCAGGAGTTCTGGCGCGGGAGGCGCCGGAAGGAGGACGTCCCCGCGTTCGAGTTCCGCACCTTCTCGCCGGCCGTCTCCTCCCGGTGCCGCACGATCGAGGTGCTCTCCCAGGGGCGGCCCCTGGAGATGAGCCGGGTGGAGGCGCGCGGCGGCAGCGAGGGCCTCGTCCTGCGCACCGAGAACGTCCTCCACCTCCGCGTGCGGGGGGACCGCGACGGGGACGCGCGCCCGGTCACGGTGGACGGCGCGCCCTTCGCGTTCCCGAGGCTCGGGCCCCACTCCGGTCCCCCGCACCTGGAGGTGTTCCGCGAGGGCGGGAAGTGGCGCGCCGGGGGGCCACCCGCCGGGACCTGGAAGAGTCCGGACCGCTACGGGCCGCTGAAGCAGGTCTTCTTCCGCCCCTTCGTCCTCGTGCCCGGGACCCTCGGGGACGAGGCGGAGGACCGGGCGCTCCTCGCCCGCGCCCGCTACGACGCCGAGGTCTTCTGGTACCGGGGGAACGGGTACGCCCCGGTCGTCGAGGACGGCGCGCTGTCCGGCGCCCGGGGCGCCGGGGAGAACCTGGTCCTCTACGGGAACGAGGCCTCGAACGCCTGCTGGAACCGGCTGGCCGGCCGGCTGCCCTTCCGCGTCCTGCCCGGCGAGCTGCGGTTGCGCCTCCCGGAAGGCGCAGACCCGCCCGCCCCGGGCGACCGCCTGGCCCCCCTCGGCACGGAGCGGGGGTGGAAGGTCCTCGAGGGGGACTTCGCCTTCGCCGCGGTCTACCCGGACCCCGACGACCGGAACCGCCTCGTCGGCTTCGTCGGCAGCACCGGCCCCGCGGGCCGGCGCGCCTGGCACGCCGCGAGCCTCTTCACGAGCGGGGCCTCCTTCCCCGACCTGGCCGTGTGGGACGCCACGGTCTTCGAGAAGGGCCTCGACGCCGTCCTCGTCGCGGGGTTCTTCGGCCCCGACTGGCAGGCCGACCCCCTGTCCTGGATCTCCCGGTAGGGACCTCCCCGGAGTTGACAGGAGGGCCGTCCCGGGGGAGGATGGTGTCCTCGGCGGCGGTTCGGGGGAACCGCCCCGGGAAGGGCACTCCGGGGGGAGACGATGACACGCATCGGCACCGCGCGCGGCCTCTCGGTCGCGCTGGGGGTCATCCTGGTAGCGGGGGCGCTCGGGAGCGCCACGAGCGTGAAGCCCGCCTCGCTCGGAAGGGCCGCGCGGCGGGCCTCGGCCGTCGTGGTCGGCACCGTGGCCTCCGTCTCCTGCCGGAGGGCGGCGACCGCCTCCGGGCGCACGAGGATCTTCACGGACGTGGACCTCCGGGACCTCTCCGTCGCCGCCGGGACGGTGGCGACGCGCAACGTCGTCCTCTCCGTCGTCGGCGGGACGATGGACGACCGCACGCTCCGGGTGGACGGCGTCCCGCGCTTCGAGGAGGGCCGCCGCTACGTGGTGTTCCTCGACCCCGGGGAGCCCCTCTGCGGCGTGGCGGGATGGACGCGCGGGGTCTTCCGCGTGGCCCGCGGGACCGACGGCTCGGACCGGGTCCTCACCCACGACGGCGCCCCGGTGGGCGCCGTGCGGGACGGGCAGGTCGTGGAGGGCGGGACCCCGCTGGCGCTGGCGGACTTCCTCTCCGCCGTGCGGGCCGCGGCCGCCGCGGCCCCCGCGCCCCGCTCCGCGGAGCGGCGCGCCGCCTCGCCGCGCATCCAGGAGGCCGGCCGATGAGGGGACCCCGCGGGCTCCTCCGCCGCCTCCTCCCGGGGGTCGTCGTCGCCGCCGCGGCCGCCACGGTCCTCGCCTACACCTTCTACCCCCGGACCGGCGGCTACCCCTACATCTGGCCCACGCACTGGACGACGATGTACGCGAGCAACGTGACCCTCCCGCCGGGCTCCGCGATGGGCGGGCAGTTCCGGACCGCGGCGGCGGAGTGGGGGAAGGTGTCGGGGACGGACTTCCGGTTCTTCGTGAACAACGGCTTCCACGACCCCAACGTCGGGGACCTCGACGGGTTCAACGACGCCTACTTCAGCACCTACGTCGGCTACTACACCCTCGCGGTCACCTACGTCTACTACACGAACGACAAGACGGCGCTCTTCGACTGCGACGTGGCCTTCAACGGCTACATGTACAACTGGTACCCGGGGTACTACGACTTCCAGTCGGTCGCCGTCCATGAGCTGGGGCACGTCCTCGGCCTCGGCCACAGCCAGGACCCGAACGCCGTGATGTTCGGGTGGCAGGCGGCCGGGCAGATCGCCCGCTACCCCATCGCCGACGACCAGGACGGCGAGCGCTTCCTCTACCCCGCCCCCTCGGGCGGCGGCGGGGGGGGCGGGGGAGGAGGCGGAGGCGGGGGACCGCCCCCGCTCCCGACCCGGACCGGCCTCATGACCGGGCTCCTCGTCACCGCGGACGACGTCATGGTCGGCGACCCGATCACCTTCTCGGCCACCGTGACCGACACGGCCGGGGGGCAGCTCCTGCTCTCCGGGGTCGAGACCGGCCCGCTCAGCACCGGCCCCTGGACCGAGGTGGTCCTCCAGCAGGGCGAAACGCGCGGCTTCGAGCTCGAGAGGACCGTGGTGGAGCTCCCGGGCGTCTACGCGAAGCACCTGAGGCTCGGCGGGGTCGATCCGACCATGGTGTACGTCGCCTCGCAGACCCTGGCGGGGCAGACCGTGCGCGTCCGGCGGCCCGAGGTCCCCGTGGCCATGCAGGACGCCCTCACGGCCTCGCTGGGGCCGCAGGGATCGGACCGGATCATCCTCTTCCTCGTGAAGGGGGAGAAGTACCTCGTCGAGTACCGGGCGTCGGGGGACTGGCCGGGCGGGCGGATGTTCGCGATGTACGACCCGGACGGGCGGCCGGTCAAGTGGACGTCCGGGAAGGCCGCCACGGCGAAGCGGACCGGGCCCCATGCGCTCGTCGTCACGAACGTGGGGGACGCGAAGGGGACCTACCGGCTCTTCACCACGGGCCTGAAGAACCCCCCGGCCCTCAAGGCGAAGGGCGCGCTGGACGGGACCGGGCCCGCCGAGGTGCCCTTCACCGCGCTCGCGCGGACGGGAGCCACGCTCACCGTGAAGGGCTCGAAGAAGATCTCCCCCCGGATCACCGGGCTGCGCGCCCCCTCGGGCGCCATGCTCCCCGTGACCCCGGGCGCGTCCGTCGAGGTGGAGGAGTTCGGCGAGGACGGCACCTGGACCGCCATCGTGGACGGCGTCCCCGGCGGGGCCGGCAAGGTCTCCCTCTCCGGCAGGCCCGCCTGGGTCCCCGGGGAGCAGAAGACGAGGTAGCCAACGGCGGGCGGCCCAAGGGTCGCCCCTACAACGGCGGGGGAGACGGGGCCGTTGTAGGGGCGGGGCTTGCCCCGCCCGCCGTGTGTCTTCGGGGGGTGGGGGGATCACGGAACGGCGGGCGACCCAAGGGTCGCCCCTACAACGGCGGGGGAGACGGGGCCGTTGTAGGGGCGGGGCTTGCCCCGCCCGCCGCGGACCCCGCGGAGCTCCGCTACTCCTGGAAGGGCGGGACGGCCCTCCTCGGCGGCGTCCTCGGATGGGGGCGGGTGGACCGGCGGAGGTACCTGCAGCTCGCGTGGATCCCGATCCCGCTCCGGACCGGGGACGGAGCCGGGGCCTCTACTTCTCCTGTCTCCGCCACCACTCCTGCCACGCCCGCGCGTCCTCGCCGAAGGTCTGCCCGGTAATCTCGTAGAGGGAGGACCCGGCGTACTGGCGCGTGGCCGCCTTCTTCAGGGCCTCGATCAGCGCGGGGACCGCGGGGCGCCCGATGGACTTCAGGGCCGCGATCGCCGCCTCCCGCTGCCCCTGGTCCTTCCGCGCGAGGAGCCGCTCGCAGAGGGCGGGCGCGCCGCGGGCGTCCTTCGCCGCGCCGAGAGCCCTGAGGACCTCCACTTCGACGGCCGGGTCCTTCGTCTCCGCCGCGAGGAGGAGGCCGGGGACCCCCTCCGACCCGATCGGCGGCAGGGCCGCCAGCGCCGCCCGGGCCACCTCGGGGAGCGGGGAGTGGGCGACGAAGGCGCCGAGCGCGAGGCCCGCGTACCGGGCCTGCACCGGGCCCTTCTCCGCGAGCGCCGCGAGGGTGGTCACCGACTCGCCTCCCAGGCGCGGGTCCTTCTCCTTCGCGGACCGGGCGAGGGTCTCGCAGGTCCTCCGGCCGCCGAGGCGGACGAGGGCCAGGTGGAGCTGGGCCCGCACCTCCGCGTCCTTCTCGGCCCGGAGGGCCTGGACGATGGACGCGGCCGCGGGGGTGTACCCCAGGGAGGCGATCTGCTCGGCCGCCCGGCGGCGCACGGCGGCGTCGGGGGAGCGGAGGTCCTGGGCCAGCTCCTGCGCGAGGGCGGCCGCGCGGCCGGCGTCCCGCTCGGGGTTGAGCGAGTCGGGGTCGTCGTTGCGCACCTTCCGGTAGAACTCCTTCAGCCGTTCCGAGTGGTTCGCGACGCGGCCCAGGGCCTCCCGGTACTCCGGGGAGCCGCGGTCCTTCACGGCGGCGAGGGCCTCGAGCCACAGCTCGAGCGCGCCGGAGACGTCGGCGGGGCGCGCCTTCTCGTGCGTCCGGGCCGCCTCCCGGGGGCCCGCGGACGGGGGGGGGGCCGGCGCGGGCGG
>CAZKTF010000125.1:0-10324 GCA_964555565.1 uncultured Planctomycetota bacterium
CGCCTGGTCGAGGAAGGCGACTGCGGCCTCCTTCTCTCCCTGCGCCGCCGCCGTCCGCGAACCCGAAGTCGCCGCCGCCCCTCCCGCTGCCGGGGCCCCCGGCGACCTCCCGGAACCGGGCGAGCATCCCCTCGTTCTCGAGGACCAGGTAGGAGGTGTAGGGGGTGATGATCCCGTACTTCTTCGCGAGGCGCACGACCTCGTCCCTCAGTTCCCGCATCTCGGGCGGGACCTCGGGGCGCGGGTCGCGCGGGTTCCCGCCGCGCCGCTCCCAGAAGAAGCGGATCTCGTCGAGGAGGTGCCCCACGCGCCGGAGCGCCCAGAGGCGCGGGAGGAAGGCCCCCTCGTCGGTCCGATCGGGGAACTGGACCTCCTCCACGAACTCGCGGGTGGCGTCGCGCACCCGCCCCTTCACGCGGAGGACCGCCTTCCCGCCCTTCCCCGACCAGCGGCCGAGGAGGACCAGCTCGTTCCCCCGGAACAGGTCCGGGAGCCGCCGCGGGTAGAGGTCGCTCGTCCCGACCCCCTCCACGGTGAACTGGACGTCCGTGAGGACCGGGTGGGAGGTCTTCGCCACGAGCGCCGAGACCTTCACCTCGATGTCCTCCTGCGGGGCGACGTAGTCCCGCGCCCCGCGCAGCTCCTCCGCCATGCGGTCGAGGAGGACCGTGTTGACGTCGTTCCCGACGCCGAAGGTGAAGACGCGGACCCGGTCCCCGGCCGCCTTCTTCGCGCGGTCGAGGATGGTGCGGGGCTCCCGCTCGCCGATGGTGGGGAGGCCGTCCGTCAGGAAGAAGACCACGGCGGGCCGCGCGGCGTCGCCGCCGGCGAGCGTCCCGAGCGCGGCCTGGAGGGCGTCGTCGATCGCGGTCCCGCCCGTGGCCGTGATCCCGTCCACGAAGCCGAGCGCCGCCGCCACCTCGTCCTTCCCGGCGGGGACGAGCGCGTCGCGGAACTTCCGCGCCTCCGTCGAGAACGTCACCAGGGCGAAACGGTCCTCGGGGGCGAGGGTCCGGAGCCCGTAACGGAGCGCCGCCTTCGCCTGTTCGATCTTCTCCCCGGCCATGGAGCCCGAGGTGTCGAGGCAGAACACGATGTCGCGGGGGATCGGCTTCTCGTCGGAGGCGACCGCCGGGGAGAGGACCACGAGGAAGGTCCCGTCCTCGCCCGCGGGCCGGTGGGCCATGAAGGAGAAGCCCAGGTCCTTCGCCGGCTCCTGGAAGAGGAGGAGGAAGTCCCGGTCCGGGGCGACGTCGGAGGACTCCCAGGAGACCCGGGCGTGCCGCTCGTCCTTGCGGGCGACGTCCACGCGGTGGGTGGGGGAGTAGACCGCGGTGAGGGGCCGGCGCGTGGCGATCTCCACGGAGACGGCCGCGCGGCCCACGGGGCGCCCGCCGTTCATGATGTTCCGGAGCGGGTAGAGGTAGGTCACCGACCCGGTGTCCCCGGGGAGGATCTCGGAGTAGGTGAGCTTCACCCGCTTCTCGCTGCGGGGCGGGATCGGGAAGATCCGCGCGCGGAACAGGCGCGTCCCCACGAACTCCAGCAGCGCCGGGTCCCGCTGGGACCGCACGATGGACTCGTAGATCCCCCGCGCCCGGTCGGCGTCGAGGACCTCGCCCGCCACCTCGGCCCCGTCCACGAACATCGAGAACTTCTCCACCGCGGCCCCCGCGGGGAGCGGGAAGAGGTAGGTCCCCTCGAGCTCGTGGGCGGAGGGGTTGAAGAAGACCTCGTCCACGGACGTGCGGGCCACGCGTCCCTCGACCCGGGTCTCGACCACGAGGCTCCGGACGTCGAGCGCCGCCGCGCCCGGCCCCGGGCGGGGCATCGGCACGGGCTCGGGCGGCCGCGGCGGCCGGCGGTCGATGACGATGTTCTGGGCCAGGGCCGCGGGGGCCAGGGCGGCCAGGGCGGCCGCGGCCAAGGCCGGACCGAAGAGGCGTGCGAGGGAATCGCGCATCGAGGTGTCCTCCGGCGGGCCGCTACAATCTTATGAACGATCGGGCGGCACGGGTTGTTGGACGCAATCCCCGTTCCCCCGGTTCCCGGCTTCCCCGGCTTCCCCGGTGGCCCCGGACGGAGTGGACCCTTGGCCAACTTCTTCAGGGAGAACGAGGACCTGCGCCGCACCCTGGCGGTCGCCCCTCTCGAGGAGCTGGCTCCCCTCCTCGAGGCCGGGTTCAAGGACGCCGCCTCCGACCCCTCCGCCCCCGCCGACCCGGCCGGGTACCGGGAGACCTGCGGGATGGTCCTCGAGATGGCCGGGGAGCTCTGCGCGACGGAGATCGCCCCCCACGCGGCCGCGGTGGACGCGGCCGGCGCCCGGCTCCAGGCGGACGGGAGCGTCGCCTACGCGCCGCACACGCGGGAGGCCCTCTCGAAGCTCGCCGAGGCCGGGCTCATGGGCCTCACACTGCCGCGCCGGTTCGGCGGGATGGGGCTCGCCACCACGCTCTACACCGCGGTCGTGGAGATGGTCGCGCGGGCCGACGCCTCCCTCATGACCCTCTACGCCCTCCAGTCCTGCGGGGACCTGCTGGCCCACCACGCCCCGGAGGACCTGGCCGGGGTGGTGGTCCCGCGGCTCGCCTCCGGGGAGGCGAGCGCCGCCATGGCCCTGACCGAGCCCCAGGCGGGGTCGGCCCTCGGCTCCGCGCGCTGCCGGGCCGTCGCGGTGGACGAGGCCGCGGGCCTCTGGAGCCTCGAGGGGGAGAAGTGCTTCGTCACGAACGGGGGCGCGGACTACGTCCTCGCGCTCGGCCGGACGGAGCCCGGGACCGAGGACGGGCGCGGGCTCTCCCTGTTCCTCCTCGAGCGGCAGCCCGGGGTGAAGGTGGTGCGCCTCGAGGAGAAGATGGGACTCCACGGCTCCCCCACGGCCATGGTGAGCCTCGAGGGGGCGCGGGGGAGGTTGCTCGGGCGCCGCGGCCGCGGGCTCTTCCCCCTCGTGCTGGAGCTCCTCCACGCGGTCCGCCTCGAGGTCGGGGCGCAGGCCGTCGGGATCGCCCAGGCCGCCCAGTCCGCCGCGGTGAAGTATGCGCGGGAGCGGAAGCAGTTCGGCCGCACGCTCGACCGCTTCAGCCCGGTGCGGGCGATGCTGCTGGCGTCGGAGGTGCGGCTCCGCGCCTGCCGGGCGGTGGTCTTCGAGGCCGCGGCCTGCGTGGACCGCCTCCGCGGGGCCCGCCGCACGCTGGACGAGGTCGAGGGGCTCTCCGGGGAGCGCCGCCAGGAGCTGCGCGGGGTCGTCCGGCGCGAGGAGCGCCGCGAGAACCTCCTCACCCCCTTCGCGAAGTACGCCGCCACGGAGATGGTCAACGGGGTCTGCTCGACGGCCATCCAGGTCCACGGGGGCTACGGGTACTGCCGGGACTACCCCGTGGAGCGCCTCGCGCGGGACGCCCGGATCACCTCCATCTACGAGGGGACCTCGCAGATCCAGGTGGGGGCGGCGGTGCAACCGCTCCTCGAAGGCGGCGTGGAGCTGCTCTTCGCCGACCTGGAGCGGGACCCCGACCCGCCGGCCTCGCTCGCCGGGGGCAGGGAGATCGTGCGGCGGGCGGCGGACGGGCTCCGGGACGCGCTCGCCTACCTCGCGGCCAAGGGGGAGGACAAGCCCCTCGTCCAGCTCCATGCGCGGGACGCCGTGGACGCGGCCATCGACGTCCTCGCGGGGCGTCTGCTGCTCAGGGGCGCGGCCGGGACCCCCTCGGCGGAGGCCGCGGCCCGGGTCCACCTGGCGGGCCTGGAGCCCCGGGTCGGCTTCCGCGCGAAGCGGATCGCGCGCGGCGAGCGCCACGCGCTGGACGAGTTCGACGCGGTGATGGGGGCGTACGGATAGGTACGGAGGTCAAGGAGAGTGCCTGGCACCGCACACGACAGCGTCGGCGAGCCGGAGACGGCCGAACGGATCGCGCGGGCGCGGACGGTCACGGGCGACCCGGCCGAGGCCCCGCTCGCTCCGGAGTCGAGCGTGGGGGAGGTGCTCGCCGAGCGGACCGCGCAGGACCCCGCGCGGCCCTTCCTCGTCTACTGCGACGACGACCTCGGCGTGCGCCGCGTCCACTCCTGGGGGGAGTTCTCGGGGCGGGTCCAGCGGCTCGCCCGCTGGATGCGGGACGCGCTCGGGGTGCGGCCCGGGGACCGGGTGGCGACGCTCCACCACAACCACGACGACACGGCGGCGATCTACTTCGCGACCTGGCGGCTGGGGGCCTGCGCCTGCCCCGTCAACGTCGGGGAGGACGACGCGCGCGTGCGCTTCGTCCTCGAGAACAGCGAGGCGGTGGCGCTCTTCGTCCACCCGGACTACGCGGCGCGCGCCGCCGCGGTCTCCGACGGGCTCCCGGCGCTCCGCCACCGGGTGGCCTGCGGGGGGACGCCGCCCCCGGGGTTCCGCGCCCTGGCCGAGGCGGACGCCGCCTCCGACGACCCCGCGGCCCTCCCGCGCCCCACGCGGGACACCGAGGCCCTCATCGTCTACACCTCCGGCACCACGGGGCCGCCGAAGGGGGTGGTCCTCGACCAGGGGAACCTCCTGGCGGACGCCCGGGCCATCGCCCGCTGGCAGCGGATCGGGCCCGGGACGCGCACGATGTGCGTCCTCCCCGTCCACCACGTGAACGGGATCGTGGTCACGCTCCTCACCCCGCTCTACGCGGGCTCCTCCACGGTCCTCAACCGGAAGTTCTCCCCCCGCGCCTTCTGGCGGCGGGCCGAGGAGGAGGGGGTCCACGTGGCCTCCGTGGTCCCGACCCTCCTCCAGTTCCTCCTCGACGCGGGGGAGGACACGGGGAAGAGGAACCTCCGGCTGCTGCGGCACATCGTCTGCGGCGCGGGGCCGCTCACCTGCGACCTCGCGGCGGAGTTCGAGGACCGGTTCCGGGTCCCCATCCTCCACGGCTACGGCCTCAGCGAGACGACCTGCTACTCCTGCTTCCTCCCGCCGGACATGACCCCCGCGGAGCACCGCGAGGCGCTCACCGCCCGCGGCTTCCCCTCCATCGGCTGCGCCGTCGAGGCCAACGCCATGGCCATCCACGACCCGGCCGGAACGCCGCTCGCGGAGGGGGAGCGGGGGGAGATCGTCGTCCGCGGGCAGAACGTGATGCGCCACTACTTCCGCCGCCCGGACGCCAACCGGGACACCTTCGCGCACGGGTGGTTCCGCTCGGGGGACGAGGGGTTCTGGCGGAGGGACGGGGAGGGGCGCGTCCACTACTTCATCACGGGGCGCATCAAGGAGCTCATCGTCCGGGGCGGGGTGAAGATCAGCCCCTTCGAGCTGGACGAGGTCCTGATGAACGTCCCGGGCGTGAAGGCCGGCCTCGCCGTCGGCTTCGAGAACCGCTACTACGGCGAGGAGGTGGGGGCCTACGTCGTCCCCGAGCCCGGCGCCACCGTGACCGAGGAGCAGGTCCTCGCCGCCTGCCGCGCCCGCTTCCCCGCCTTCAAGGTCCCCAAGGTCGTCGTCTTCGGCACCGAGGTCCCCGTCACCTCCACCGGCAAGTACCAGCGCGGCCGCCTCAAGCCCCTCTTCGAGAAGTGGAAGGGCCGGCAGTTCCGAACCGGGGACGACCCCTCCCCTCGCGTGCCGGGCGGTAGACTCGGGGGATGAGAGCCCGCCTCCGCGCCCTCCTCCCCGGCGCCGCCGCCCTCCTCCTCCTCCTCGGCGCCGCGCGCGCCGCGGACCTGGCGGGGGAGGTGCGGGAAGCCCGGGGGACCCTCACGGTGAAGCGGGTGAAGGGCCTCACCTACGACCGGGCGGACGGGGAGTTCCCGGTCCGGCTCCTCCTCATCTTCCAGGCCGCCCCGCCGCCCGTCCAGGACCACGGTCCCGGGGTGCTCCTCTTCCTCGATCCCGACACCGGGGAGACGCTGCGGACCGCCCCCCTCGGCTGGCGCACGGGGACCTCCGCGCGCTTCACGCTCCAGCTCCTCTCCACCTCCTTCGGCTACGCGATGGAGATCTACCTGGGGGCGCTGACCCGCTCCACGGTCGAGGTCACCCTCGCGGACGTTCGCTCCTCGGGCCGGCTCGAGGCGGGAGACGGGCCGCTCTCCTTCGCGGCGAAGGCGACCGGGGTGGTCTCCATCAACGGTGCCCCGGACCGCAAGTTCCTGATCAAGATCCGCGCGGAGGAGTGAGAGCGCCTAGGACGAAGTCCCCCCCGTTCGTTCCATGGGCGCGGGAGGCCGTCGAACCTCCCGCAGGAGGTGACCCGTGCTCGTCGATCCCCGCCTCGTCCTCGTCCTCGTCCCCGTCCTCCTCCTCGCGGGCTGCGCCGCCCCCATCGACCCGCAGCCGGGGCCCCGCGCGGACACGGGCCCCGGGATCCAGATCCAGGCCCACGTCTTCGAGGTCCCCCGCAACCCCGCGCCGGCCTACCACGCCGACGGCGTGGCGATCGTCTCCCTCGACGGCGCGTCCTCCTGGGCCCGCGCCGGCCTCCGCGCCGGGGACGTCATCGAGGGCGTGAACGGGGAGGCGGTCCGGAAGCCCGAGGAGTTCGCGGCCCTCACGGGCGGCCGCGAGCCGCTCGAGGTCCGGATCCTCCGCTCCCGGGCGGGCGTCTACGGGACGGTCCTGGTCGAGGTCGCGATCCGCCGGGCCGACTGAAGCGGTCAGCCCCGGGCCAGCGCGAGGATCCGGTCCCACTCCGTGGCGCCGACGGGCATCACCGAGAGCCGCCCCATGCGGACGAGGGGGGACGCGGCGAAGGCGGGGTCGGCCTTGACCTCCGCGAGGGTGACGGGGCGGGGGAGGGACTTCCCGGCCCGGAGATCCACGACCGCCAGCGACGCGTCCTTCGGATCGGGGTACGCATCGGAGGCGCAGCGGGCGGTCCCCACGACGGCCTTCACGGCGCCGGTCTCGTAGACGAGGACCCCGTCCCCCCGGCGCATCGCGCGCAGGTGGCGGAGCGCGAGCGCGTTCGCGACCCCGTCCCAGGTCGCCCCCTTCGCGCGGAGCAGGTCCGCCCAGGAGTAGGTGCCGGGGTCGGTCTTCACGAGCCAGCGGTTCGGCACGGTTTTCTCCTCCCGGAGGAGGCATCCTGCGCGCGGCGGTGCGCGAAGACCCTCCCCAGGAACTCCTCGCGGACCGCGCGGTCGCGGAGGCCCTCCTCGTCCACGACGGGGAGTCCCGGGAGGCGGCGCACCAGCGCCTCGGCGAAGACGCCCCGCCCGTCCCGGCGCGGCGCGCCTCGCCGCCCGTGCACCTTCACCCGGGCGAGCCCGCAGGAGGGGCTCCGGCTCTTGAGGACGAACCCGTCGAGGTCGAGCCCCGCGAGCGCCTCGACCCGCCGCGCGGCGAACTCCCGCATCCGCGCCGTGAGGTCGGTCCCGCTGCGCGGCTCCACGAGCCGCACCCCGTGGCCCCGGCGCTCGAGCCGGATGGGCGGGCGGGGGACCCCCAGCCCCGCCTCCACCTCGGGGCAGACCGGGAGGAACGTCGCGCGCTTCCCAAGGACCCGGACGAGCCAGGGCTCCCGCTTGTGCCCGCCGTCGTAGCGGACCTCCTGCCCGAGGAGGCAGGCGGAGACCCCGAGACGGGGGAGGATCCCGGCCTCGCGAGGGAGCCCCGGGCGCGTCGTGATGGCCACAGGCGTGTTCCTGGTTTCGGGACCGACCGCAGGACAAGTATGCTGCTCCCCGGCCGGAAGCCGATCTTCCGGGGAAGGGTCCCATGAAGGCGCTCGTGACGGGCGGGACGGGGTTCGTGGGGCGGGCGCTGGTGAAGGCGCTCCAGGCCCCCCTCGTCCTCACCCGGGATTCGAACGCGGCGCACCGCATCCTCGGCGACGACGTGGAGGCGCGCCTCTGGGAGCCCGAGGCGGGGCTGCCCACCGCGTTCACGCTCCGGGAGGTGGACACCGTCTATCACCTCGCCGGGGAGCCCGTGGCGGGCGGGCGCTGGACCCGAGCGCGCAAGGCGCGGATCCGGGACAGCCGGGTGCTGGGGACGAGGACCCTCGTGGAAGGCCTGGCGAGGCTCTCCTCGCGGAAGGCGAAGGTATTCGTGTGCGCCTCCGCGGTTGGCTTCTACGGGGACCGCGGGGAGGAGGAGCTGGACGAGACCTCCGGGCCGGGACACGACTTCCTCGCGGAAGTCTGCCGGGAGTGGGAGGCGGAGGCCGCGAAGGCCGCGGCCCTCGGGATGCGCGTGGTCTCGGTGCGCACCGGGATCGTCCTCGGCCCGGGCGGGGGGGCGCTCGCGAAGATGCTCCCGCCCTTCCGCGCGGGGGCGGGCGGGCGGCTCGGGAGCGGCACCCAGTGGATGCCCTGGATCCACCGGGACGACCTCGTGGGCCTCCTCCTCCACGCCGGGTCGAAGGCCGACGTCTCGGGGCCGATGAACGGCGTCTCCCCGGCCCCCGTGCGGAACGCGGACTTCACCCGTGCGCTCGGGAAGGTCCTCGGACGGCCCACGTTCTTCGCGGTCCCCGGGTTCGCGCTCCGGCTCGCGATGGGGGAGTTCGCGGAGATCCTCCTCGGCTCCCAGAGGGTCTTCCCGCGGGTGGCCGAGCGGACCGGCTACCGGTTCCGGCACACCGACCTCGAGGCCGCGCTCCGCGACGTCCTCGCCCCGCCGGCCCCGACCGGCGCGCCGGTCGCAGCCCGCGCCTAGGCTCTGTCTGAGCACCCCCGCTGCATTCGGCCGGCTGCGACGGGGCCATGCGGCGTTGAGCCTCCCTCGCAGGGTCTCCTCTCTGACCCAGCTTCGGTCGCCCCGGGGTCGGGCTGCCACCGGCAGCCCGACGAGTCCCCGGGGACCCGCACCTTGCCTGGCCCCGTCTCGCTCGGCCTCGGTGCGACGCTGGGGTTCTCAGACAGAGCCTGGTCGGCCGCGGGTGGTAGGCTCACCCCCCGTGGACGGGACCTCCCTCCTGGTGGGCTCCCTCGCCGGCGGCGCCGCGGGCGCCGCCGTGGGCTGGCTCCTCGCGCGCGCCCGGGCCGCGCGGGTCCTGGCCGAGGCCGAGGGGGCCGCGAACACCGCCCGGGCCGGGACCGCCGCGGCGGAGGCCGAGCGGGAGCGGGCCTCCGTCGAGGTCCGCGGGGTCCGGGAGTCCCTCGCGGCGGTGGAGAAGGCGCACGCCGCGCTGGGGGCGCAGCTCGAGTCGGGGAGGAAGGCGGTCGATGAGGCGCGCGAGCGGATGCGTGATGAGTTCCAGGCGAGCGCGGCGGCGGCCCTCAAGGGGAGCAACGAATCCTTCCTGCAGCTCGCGGGACAGGTCTTCGCGAAGTTCCAGCAGGGGGCGGCGGGGGACCTGGAGTCGCGGCAGAAGGCCATCGAGGCCCTGCTCGCGCCGGTCCGAGAGGCCCTGGCGAAGGTGGAAACGACCATCCAGACGGTGGAGAAGGACCGCGCCGGCGCCTACGGGAAGCTCGACGAACAGCTGCACTCCCTGAGGCAGGGGCAGGTCCAACTGACGGGGGAGACCGCGAACCTCGTGAAGGCGCTGCGCGCGCCCCAGGTCCGCGGCTCCTGGGGTGAGGTGCAGCTCCGCAACATCGTGGAGCTCGCGGGGATGGTCGAGCACTGCGACTTCGTCGTCCAGGCGAGCGTGGACACCGAGGAGGGGAGGCTTCGCCCCGACCTCGTGGTGCGCCTCCCCGGCGGGAGGCGCCTCATCGTAGACGCGAAGGTCCCCCTCGCCGCCTGGCTCGAGGCGATGGAGACGGCCGACGAGGCCGCGCGCGAGACTCTGTTCCGCGACCACGCGCGGCAGGTGCGGGATCACGCGACGAAGCTGGGGGCGAAGAACTACTGGGACCAGCTGGAGGGGACGCCGGAGTTCGTGGTGATGTTCGTCCCGAACGAGGGGCTCCTCGCGGCGGCCTTCCAGCACGACCGCGGGCTCATCGAGTACGTCGGGGGCCAGAGGGTCGTCCTCGCCGGTCCCCTCTCGCTCCTGGCGGTCCTCCGGACGGTGGCGCGAGTCTGGGGAGAGGCCCGGATCGCCGAGAGCGCCCGGAAGGTGAGCGAACTCGGCCAGGAACTCCACGACCGGCTCGCGCGCCTGGCCGACCACTTCCAGAAGGTGGGGAGGGGCCTCGCGGGCGCGGTGGGGGCCTACAACGAGGCCGTGGGCTCGCTCGAGACCCGCGTCCTCGTCACGGCGCGGAAGTTCCGGGACCTGGGCGTGCCGTCCGCCACCGAGATCCCCGAGGTCGAGGTCGTGGACCGCGCCCCCCGCGAGATCCAGGCCCCCGAGATGCGGGCCCTCCCAGGCCGCGGCGCCGCGCCGGGGGAGACGGCGGCGTAGCAGGGGCGGGGGTCCCCGGGGGTTTCGAGGCCCGCCAGTGGCGGGCCGAGCCCGGG
>CAZKTF010000126.1:0-10279 GCA_964555565.1 uncultured Planctomycetota bacterium
CGATTCACTGCCATGCGTGCCTCCACCTCGTGGCTACCTCAGGTCCAGCAGGAACGCGTCGGAGGCGCCGTTCGTGTCTCCGGCGGCGAAGTTCGAGGCGTGGGAGGTGATCGCCAGGAACCTCCCGTTCGCGGAGAGCGAGGCGGCGTAGAGGAAGCTCTCGCCGTTCCCCTCGTTCCCCTGGGCGTCCAGGGAGAGCCGCCGCGTCTCGCCCGTCCGGAAGTCGTGGAGGAAGACATCGATGGCCCCGTTCGAGTCCCCCGGTCCGAGGTTCGAGGCCGCGGACTGGAACACGACCAGCTTCCCGCTCGACGGGAGCGCCGCCACCCGGCTGTCGCCGTTCCCCTGCAGCCCCGAGGAGTCCACGGAGACGCGGCGGGTCTCGCCCGTGCGCAGGTCGTGGACGAAGACGTCGCAGACGCCGTTCGTGTCCCCGGGGACGAGGTTGGAGGCGCCCGAGTGGAACGCGACGAGCCTCCCGTTGGGAGTGACCACGGGGTCGTAGGAGTAGCTGTCGGCCTGGTTCCCGTCGGAGTCCACGGAGACCCGGGCCGTGATCCCGGTCCGGAGGTCGTGGACGAACGCGTCGTCCGCGCCGTTCGTGTCCCCGGGGACGAGGTCGGAGGCGTTGGACCAGAACGCGACGAAGCGGCCGTTGGCGGAGATCGAGGGGAAGTAGGAGTCGCCGCTCCCCTCGTTCCCGTCGGAGTCCACGGAGACGCGCGTGGTCGTTCCCCTCTTGAGGTCCCGCACCAAGACGTCGGACGCGGCGTTCGTGTCGCCGGGGACGAGGTTCGTGGAGCCGGAGTAGAAGGCCACGTAGCGCCCGTTGGAGGAGATCGAGGCGCCGTGCACGATGGAGCCCGAGTCCCCCTCCGTGCCGTCTGCGGCCTCGGAGACCCGCCTGGTCTCCCCCGTCTTCGCGTCGTGCACGAACACGTCCCGGCTGCCGTTCGCGTCCCCCGGAACGAGGTCGGAGGCGTCGGAATAGAAGACCACGAAGCGCCCGCTGGCCGTGATGGCGGGGTAGTTCGACTCGCGGTTGCCCTGGTTCCCGTCGGAGTCCACGGAGACGCGCACCGTCGTCCCGGCCCTCCGGTCCCGCACGAAGACGTCGGACGCGGCGTTCGTGTCGCCCGGGACGAGGTCGGAGGCCTCGGACCAGAAGGCCACGAATCGGCCGTTGGGCGTGACGGCGCCCTCGTAGCATGCGCCGTTGCCCGGGGCGCCCGCCGGCGTCACGGAGACGATCTCGGGCCCCGCGGGGCCGGCCGCCGTCGCGGTCGCGAGGACGGCGAGGAGCGAGAGGCCGGCCGCGGCCCACGGGGCCGGGGCGCGGCGGGACGACCGGCGATTCACTGCCATGCGTGCCTCCACCTCGTGGCTACCTCAGGTCCAGCAGGAACACGTCGTAGGCGCCGTTCGCGTCCCCCGCGGCGAAGTTCGAGGCCGCGGAGTTGATCGCCAGGAACCTCCCGTTCGGGGAGAGCGAGGGGGCGTACATGTAGCTGTTGCCGTTCCCCCCGGCGGCCTGGGCGTCCACGGAGAGCCTCCGCGTCTCGCCCGTCCGGAGGTCGTGGAGGAAGACGTCGCGGCTGAGGTTCGTATCCCCCGGAACCAGGTTCGATGCATCCGAGTGGAATACGACGAACCTCCCGTTCGAGGGGAGCGCGGGATCGTAGCTGTCGTCGTTCCCCTGCTGGCCCGCGGAGTCCACGGAGACGCGGCGGGTCTCGCCCGTGCGAAGGTCGTGGACGAAGGCGTCCGCAGTGCCGTCCGTGTCCCCCGGGACGAGGTTGGAGGCACGGGACCAGAAGGCGACGAAGCGGCCGTTGGCGGAGATCGACGGGTCGTAGGACGGGTCGTTCCCCTCGTTCCCGTCGGAGTCCACCGAGACCCGCGCGATCGTCCCCCTCTTGAGGTCCCGCACGAAGACATCCTCACGCCCGTTGGTGTCACCGGGGACGAGATTGGTGGCGTTCGAGAAGAAGGCGGCGAACCGTCCGTTGGCGGAGATCGAGGGGTTGTAGGAGCGGTCGTTCCCCTCGTTCCCGTCCGAGTCCACGGAGACCCGCGTGATCGTCCCCCTCCGGAGGTCCCGCACGAAGATGTCGCGGTCGTCGTTCGTGTCCCCGGGGACCAGGTTGGAGGCGCTGGAGTAGAAGGTCACGAAGCGGCCGTTGCCGGAGATCGACGAACCTTCCAGAAAGGAGTCGTTGTTCCCCTCCGTCCCGTCCTCGGCCGTGGAGACCCGGGAGGTCTCCCCCGTCTTCGCGTCGTGGACGAAGGCATCCGTCGCGCCGTTGGTGTCCCCCGGCACGAGGTTCGTGGCGTCGGACTGGAAGACGACGTACCGCCCGCTGGCCGAGATCGCTGGGACGTAGGAGACGTCGTCGCCCGGGTTCCCGTCGGAGTCCACGGAGACGCGCGCCGTCGTCCCGGCCCTCCGGTCCCGCACGAAGACGTCGGACGCGGCGTTCGTGTCGCCCGGGACGAGGTCGGAGGCCTCGGACCAGAAGGCCACGAATCGGCCGTTGGGCGTGACGGCGCCCTCGTAGCATGCGCCGTTGCCCGGGGCGCCCGCCGGCGTCACGGAGACGATCTCGGGCCCCGCGGGCCCGGCCGCCGTCGCGGTCGCGAGGACGGCGAGGAGCGAGAGGCCGGCCCCGATCCACGGGGCCGGAGCGCGGCGGGAGGACGGACGCGTTTCAGGCATGGGGCCTACCTTCCCCTTGCGGGGCTTCTGCGGCTACCTCAGGTCCAGGAGGAACACGTCGTAGGTGCCGTTCGTGTCCCCCGCGGCGAAGTTCGAGGCCGACGAGGCCATGGCCAGGAACCTCCCGTTGGCCGAGAGCGACGTCGCGTACACGTAGCTGTACCTGTCCCCCTCGCCGCCCTGGGCGTCCACGGAGAGCCTCCGCGTCGCGCCCGTCCGGAGGTCGTGGAGGAAGACGTCGGTGAAGCCGTTCGTGTCCCCCGGGACGAGGTTCGAGGCGTCCGAGTAGAACATGACGAACTTCCCGTTCGAGGGGAGCGCGGGCTGGGAGCTGTCGCTGTTCCCCTGCTGCCCCGCGGAGTCCACGGAGACGAGGCGGGTCTCCCCGGTCCGGAGGTCGTGGACGAAGATGTCGTAGGAGGCGCCGTTCGCGTCCCCCGGGACGAGGTTCGTAGCGCCGGAGTCGAAGGCGACGAGCCTCCCGTTGGACGTGACGACGGGGCTGAAGGACTGGTCGTCCGCCTGGTTTCCGTCGGAGTCCACGGACACGCGCGTCGTCGTCCCGGTCCGGAGGTCGTGGACGAAGACGTCCTCCGCGTCGTTCGTGTCCCCGGGCGCGAGGTTGGAGGCACGGGAGTAGAAGACGACGAACCGGCCGTTGGCGGAGATCGAGGGGCCGGAGGAGAAGCTGTCGGCCTCGCTCCCGTCGGAGTCCACCGAGACCCGGGTGACCGTCCCCGTCTTCCGGTCGCGCACGAAGATGTCGGGGGCGCCGTTCGTGTCCCCGGGGACGAGGTTGGAGGCGGAGGAGTAGAAGACCACCCACCGCCCGGTGGCGGAGATCGACGCGCCGCCGAGTCCGGAGCTGCCGTCACCCTCCGTCCCGTCCGCGGCCGTGGAGACCCGCGTGGTCTCCCCCGTCCTCGCGTCCTGGACGAAGACATCCGTCGCTCCGTTGGTGTCCCCCGGCACGAGGTTCGTGGTGGAGGAGTAGAACGCGACCAAGCGGCCGTTGGCCGAGATCGACGGCGAGTAGGAGCCGTCGCCGCCCAGGTTCCCGTCGGAGTCGGAGACCCGGGCCATCGTCCCGGCCCTCCGGTCCCGCACGAAGACGTCGCGGGCGCCGTTGGTGTCCCCGGGGACGAGGTCCGTGGCGTCGGACGAGAAGGCCACGAAGCGGCCGTTGGACGTGACGGCGCCCTCGTAGGAGCCGCCGTTGCCCGGGGCGCCCGCCGGGGTCACGGAGACGATCTCCGGGCCCGCGGGCCCGGCGGCCCTCGCGGTCGCGAGGACGGCGAGAAGCGAGAGCCCGGCCACGATCCACGGGGCCGGGGCGCGGCGGGACGATGCACGATTCGCGGGCATGGGGTGCTCCCTTCCTCTCGCGCGGCCGCGGCGCCTACCTCAGGTCCAGGAGGAATACATCGGAGGCGCCGTTCACGTCCCCGGCGGCGAAGTTCGAGGCCCCGGAGTGGAAGGCCAGGAACCTCCCGTTCGGGGAGAGCGAGGCGGCGTCCATGAAGCTGTAGTCGTTCCCCTCGTTGCCCTGTGCATCCACGGAGAGTCTCCTCGTCTCGCCCGTCCGGAGGTCGTGGAGGAACACGTCGCTCGTGCCGTTCGTGTCCCCCGGGACGAGGTTCGCGGCGTCCGAGTGGAACACGACGAACTTCCCGTTCGAGGGGAGCGCGGGATCGTAGCTGTCGCCGTTCCCCTGCTGGCCCGCGGAGTCCACCGACACGCGGCGGGTCTCGCCCGTGCGGAGGTCGTGGACGAAGGTGTCCCGCGCGCCGTTCGTGTCCCCGGGGACCAGGTTGGAGTCGAAGGCGTAGAAGGCGACGAAGCGGCCGTTGGCGGAGATCGAGGGCTGGGAGCCGCCGGCGCTCCCCTGGTTCCCGTCGGAGTCCACCGAGACGCGCATGATCGTCCCCCTCTTGAGGTCCCGCACGAAGATGGCTCTGGCCCCGTTCGAGCCCCCGGGGACGAGGTTCGTGGCGTCGGAGAAGAAGGTCACCCACCGCCCGTTGGAGGAGATCGTGGCGCCGACCACGTAGGAGCCTCGGTTCCCCTCCGTGCCGTCCTCGGCCGTTGAGACCCGGGTGGTCACCCCCGTCTTCGCGTCGTGGACGAACACGTCCGTCCAGCTGCCCGTGTCCCCCGGTACCAGGTTCGTGGCGCTTGAGGAGAACACGATGAACTGCCCGTTGGCCGAGATCGACGGGGAGGAGGAGCCGCTGTTGCCCTCGTTCCCGTCGGAGTCCACGGAGACCCGCGCCGTCGTCCCGGTCCCCCGGTCCCGCACGAAGACGTCGGGCACCTGGTTGGTGTCCCCGGGGACGAGGTTCGTGGCGTCGGACGTGAAGGCCACGTAGCGGCCGTTGGGCGTGACGGCACCCGCCGAGGAGCCGCCGTCGCCCGCGATGCCTCCGGCGGTCACGGAGACGATCTCCGGCCCCGCGGGCCCGGCGGCCGAGGCCGTCGCGAGGACGGCGAGGAGCGAGAGGGCGACCGCGGCCCACGGGGCCGGGGCGCGGCGGGACGACGGACGCGGCGCGTGCATGGGTGTCTCCCTTCCAGGGCAAAGGGGCCCGGCGTCGCCCCGCAACGGCGAGCATAGCGCGGCGGGGAGGGGTGCCGCCAGCGCCGGGTCGAGGCTCAGGCCCTCCCCGCCCCCCGCGGAACGCCCGTGAGCGCCCTCCCCAGCGCCCCGTGGAGAGCAGGGTTCGCGGCGAGGATGGCCCCGCCGAAGAGGACGTCCCCGCCGTCGGGGATCCCGGTCACCAGGCCGCCGGCCTCCCGCACGATGCAGGCCCCGGCGCAGACGTCCCAGGGCGAGAGCCAGAACTCCCAGAAGCCGTCGTAGCGCCCCGCGGCCACGAAGGAGAGGTCGAGCGCGGCGCTCCCGAGGCGGCGCACCCCGCGGGTCGAGAGCGCCAGCCGGCAGAAGTTGTCGAGGTTGTTCTCCGCCACTTCGTTCCGGCTGTAGGCGAAGCCCGTGGCGAGGAGGGCGTTGGCGAGGTCGGCCTGCCCCGAGACGCGGATCGGGGCGCCGTCGAGCGTCGCCCCCTCGCCCGCCGACCCCGCGTAGGTCTCCCGGAGGAGCGGAGCGTGGACGACCCCCGCCCGCGGGACCCCGTCCACGGCGAACCCGATGGAGACCGCGAAGACGGGGATCCCGTGGGCGAAGTTCACCGTCCCGTCGAGGGGGTCCACGAACCAGACCCGCCCCTCCCGCCGGGGAGCGGGCGCGCTCTCCTCGGCCACGACCCCGTCGCCCGGGAACTCACGGGCCAGCGCCTCGAGGACGATCTCCTCGGCGGCGCGGTCGGCGTCGGTGACGAGGTCCCGGGGCCGCCCCTTGGTCCGGACCTCGGCCTGGCCGGAGACCCGGTAGCGGCGGAGCAGCTCCTCCCCGGCGAGCCGGGCCGTCCGCTCGGCGAACTCACGCTCCGGGAGCATCGCCCCCCCGCGTCCCGCGCCGCCTCCGGCGGACCCGCTCCAGGCGCTCCCGCAACGCCTTCTCGGCGCCGGCCTCGCCGGGCTCGTAGAAGGTCGTACCCTCCAGTTCGGGCGGGAGGAGCGGCTGGCCCGAGACGCCCCCCTCGACGTCGTGGGAGTAGACGTAGCCCTTCCCGTAGCCCAGGCCCTTCATGAGGTCGGTCGGGGCGTTGCGGACGTTGAGGGGCACGGGCAGGGACCCGTGCTCGCGCGCCGCGGCCGCGGCCTTCCCGTAGGCGACGTAGAGCGAGTTGCTCTTGGGCGCGAGCGCCAGGAAGACGCAGGCCTCGGCCAGCGCGAGCGAGCCCTCGGGCATCCCCACGAAGTGGACCGCCTCCTTCGCCGCCACCGCCAGGGAGAGGGCCCGCGGGTCGGCCAGTCCCACGTCCTCGGAGGCGAAGCGGACGAGGCGGCGGGCCACGTAGAGCGGGTCCTCTCCGGCCTCGAGCATCCTGGCGAGCCAGTAGATCGCCGCGTCCGGGTCGGAGTCCCGGAGCGACTTGTGGAGCGCCGAGACGACGTTGTAGTGCTCCTCCCCCGCCCGGTCGTAGCGCAGGGCGCGTTCGACCGCGCCCCGGGCGAGCGCCTCCGTCACCACCGGAGGCGCGCCGGGCGCCGCGGCGGCGAGCTCCCCCTCGGCCGCGGCCTCGAGCGCGTTGAGGAGCCGCCGCGCGTCCCCGTCGGCGGCGCCGAGGAGGACCCGCTCCGCCTCCGGCTCCACCCGGAGCCCGTGCGCCCCGTAGCCGCGCGCGGGGTCGGCCACCGCGCGCGCGAGCACGCCCCGGAGCGCCGCCTCGTCGAGGGGTTTCAGCACCACGACCCGGCAGCGGGAGAGGAGGGCGGCGTTCACCTCGAAGGAGGGGTTCTCGGTGGTGGCCCCCACGAGGGTGACCGTCCCCGCCTCCACGTGCGGGAGGAGGGCGTCCTGCTGCCCCCGGTTGAACCGGTGGATCTCGTCCACGAGGAGGAGGGTCCGCCCCCCGGCCCGCCGCCGCCGGGCGGCGGCCTCCACGATCCGCCGGAGTTCCGGGACGCCGCTCGTCACCGCCGAGAGGGCCACGAACTCCGCCCCGCTCCGGCGCGCGAGGACGTGCGCGAGCGTGGTCTTGCCGGTGCCGGGCGGGCCCCAGAGGATGAGCGAGGGGACCCGGTCCTCCTCCACGAGGCGGCGGAGCAGCGTGCCGGGGCCGAGGGCCTCGTCCTGCCCGAGCACCTCCTCCAGCTCCCGGGGACGCATCCTCTCCGGGAGCGGCGGGCGCAGCTCCGCTCCGGGGAGCCCCGCCCGAGGCGGCGCCTCGCCCCGGGCGAAGAGGTCCCCCGTCACCGGGCCCGCAACCCCGTGGCCGCCGGGGCGACGAGCGCCCCCGCGACCGCGTCCTGGAGGGCGCGGGCCCGGCCGACGTCCACCCCCTCGGCGAGGACCGCGAAGACGAGGGGACGGTCCCCCGCGCCCAGCGCCAGGCCGCAGAGGCCGGAGACGCCGCGGAGCGTCCCGGTCTTGGCGAAGAGGCGCCCCTCGAACCTGCGTTCGCGGAACCGGTCGTCCAGCGTCCCTGTGCCGGGCCGGGCGAGCCCCCCGAAGAAGGCGTCCCGCGCGCGGGAGCGGTGGAGGAGGGCCAGGACACGGGCCAGGGCGAGGGCCGAGGCGCGGTCCTCGCGCGAGAGGCCCGAACCGTCCACAGGCAGGAGGGCCTCGACCCCGGGGCCCGCCGGGGCGAGGACCTCGCGGACGGCGGCGGCCCCCGCGGCGAAGGACCCCTCCCCCCTCCGCTCCCGGCCGAGGACCCGCAGGATCGTCTCCGCCCAGAGGTTCTGGCTCCGCTCGTTCGCCACCCGGCAAGCCGCGCCCAGGGTCGTGCGGTGCTCGGCGAGGAGGGAGGCCCCGGCCGGCGGCGCCTCCGCCTCGCGCGGCCGGCGGATCACCCCCTCCACGCGGACCCCGGCCCGCGCCAGCGCCCGGCCCACCTGCTCGGCGCAGAGCAGCGCCGGGTCCCGCACGGCCGCGGGGAGGACCGCCCCGCGGGAGCCGGTCCAGACCCGGCCCGTGACTTCGAGAACGCCCCCCGCCCCCGCGAGCGCGAAGGCGAAGCCGTGCTCCTTCCGGGCGCCCGTGGTGAGGACGTGGTTCGCGACCTCGAGGATCCCCGTCGTCGGGCGGAGGTCCACCTTCCCCGGGCTCCCGGGCCCGGGCCCCGGCTCCACGGACACGTCCACGCACCCGTCGTTCACCGTGAGGGCGTCCACCTCGGCCGCGTACCAGCGCCCGGTCCCCGCGTCGGTCCAGGAGGGATGGAGCCGCGGCCCGGAGAACCAGGAGGCGTCGAAGACGAGGTCCCCCTTCACGCTGCGCACCCCCCGCGCGGCGACCTGCCCGGCGAAGGCGTCCAGGGCGCGCAGCGTGTCCCCTTCGGGCCCGTGCTCGGAGAGCCCGGGGTCCCCGCGCCCGAGGAGCCAGAGGGCCCCCGCGACGACCGAGGGGTCCTCGCCGCGGGCCGGGGGGACCGCGAGGAGGAGCGTGCGGAGGGGGAACTCCTCTCCCAGCGCGAGCAGGGCCGCGCCGGTGGTCGCGACCTTCAGGCAGGAGGCCGGGGTGAGGGGACGGGAGGCCCCGGCGTCGGCCAGGACCCGCCCGTCGCGCGGGTCGAGGACCGCGACCCCGACCCGGTCCCGCGGGAGGCCCGATACCGCCAACAGGTGCTCGACCGCCTCGTCGAGGGACGGGCCCCCGTCCTCGCCGCGCGCCGGGGCCGCGGGGAGCGCCGCCAGGGCGACCGCGAGCGCCGCGCCGGCGACCGCGATCCCCGCAACGGACCCCCGGGTCAAGCCCCCGCCTCCCGCATCACACCTCCACCTCCGTCCCGTCCTCGGCCAGCGTGACCTGCCCCGCGTAGGACTTGCGGACCACGCCCGCCACGTCGGTCCCCTCGACCGCGGAAGAGAAGTGTACGAGGAGGAGCCGACGGCACCGGGCCGCGGAGGCGATCCGGCCCGCGGCCGAGGGGGTGAGGTGCCTCTCCTTCCCCGCGGTGGCGGTCTCGGGGAGGGTGCACTCGAGGACGAAGAGGTCCGCCCCCCGGCCGGCGTCCACCGCGCCGGGCCCCTCGGTCGTGTCGCCGGAGTAGGCGAGGACCGGCCCCCCGGTCTTCTCCCGGAACCGCCAGCCGTAGGCCGTGGCGTCCCCGTGCGGGACGACCACCGCCTCGGCCTGGAGCCCGCCCAGGGCACGCGGGCCCGGCGCTGCCTCCTCGATGGTGAGCGCGTAGCCCTGGGCCTCCACCCACTTCCCGTAGGCGGCGCGCCACAGGGAGTAGATCCGCTGGAGCCCCGGGGGCCCCACGACCCGCAGGGGCTTGCGCCCCTCGAACCGCGGGTCGCGGAGCGCGAACAGGAGCGTCGCCAGGTCCAGGTGGTGGTCGATGTGGAGGTGGGAGAGCACCACCGTCGTGACGTCGCGCGGGGTGGTCCCGGCGAAGGCGGCGGCCCGGACCGCCCCCGACCCCGGGTCGAGGAGGACGACCTCGCCGCCCCCGCGGAGGAGGTGCCCGGGGCATCCCCTCCGCCCCGTGGGGACCGCGCTGCCCGAACCGAGGACCCGGAACCTCACCGCGTGATCATCCGGCCGTTCTTCCAGACCAGCGTCCGGTAGGGGCCCCCGATGACCGAGCAGCCGAGGGACTGGTTGACCATCGCCTCGACCCCCTCGGCGAGGATCGTGAGGTCCTCGCCCCCCACCTCCACGGTGAGCGCGCCCTCCCGCGGGACCACGACCACGAGGTCCGGGTTCGCGATCGAGTGGTCCCCCGGGAGCCGCGCGGCGGGCCGCCCGGCCCTCCGGCCCCGGAGCAGTTCCGCCGCGCGCGCCGAGGGGACGACGAGCCGCACGCGGTCCGCGTGGACGATCGTGCGAGCGAAGGAGGCGCCCTGTCCAGGCTCGGCCACCGGGGGCCCCTCCCAGGGAGACCCGGCGGCGGCGGGCGCGGCGGACGGCGCGGGGCCCGCGCAGCCCGCGGCGAGCACGAGGAGCGCCGGCCAGGCCCTCATCGCCGCGACCCCCCCCGGGCCGGGGCG
>CAZKTF010000127.1:0-10278 GCA_964555565.1 uncultured Planctomycetota bacterium
GTCCGGAAGTAGAACTGCGGCCGGTAGTTGTTGAAGAACGGCGTGTGCCGGCCGCCCTCCTCCTTGCTCAGGACGTAGACCTCGGCCAGGAACTTCTTGTGCGGGGTGATCGACTTCGGGGCCGCCAGGACCATGCCCCGCTCGATGTCCTCCTTCTCGATGCCGCGGAGGAGGACCCCCACGTTGTCGCCCGCCTCGCCCGAATCGAGCGTCTTGTTGAACATCTCGACACCGGTGCAGACGGTGTCGCGGATCTCCTCGCGGAGGCCGATGACCTGGACGGCCTCGCCCATCTTGACCCTGCCGCGCTCGATGCGCCCGGTGGCCACCGTGCCGCGACCCTTGATGGAGAAGACGTCCTCCACGGGCATCAGGAACGGCTTGTCCACCTCGCGGACCGGCTGCGGGATCGTGGCGTCCACCGCGGTCATCAGCTCGTAGATGCACTTCACGGCCGCGTTGTCCGGGCCGAGGGGCTCCGTGGCCCTGTAGGCCGCGAGGCTGTTCCCCCGGACCATCGGGATGGTGTCGCCCGGGAACTTGTACTGCTTCAGCAGGTCCCGGACCTCCATCTCCACCAGGTCGCGCAGCTCGGGGTCATCGACCAGGTCGATCTTGTTGAGGAAGACCACCAGGGCCGGAACGCCCACCTGCCGCGCGAGAAGGATGTGCTCGCGCGTCTGGGGCATCGGGCCGTCGGCGGCGGACACGACGAGGATCGCCCCGTCCATCTGGGCCGCGCCCGTGATCATGTTCTTCACGTAGTCGGCGTGCCCGGGGCAGTCCACGTGCGCGTAGTGGCGCTTCGCCGTCTCGTACTCGACGTGGGCCGCCGCGATGGTGACGGTCTTGGTCTCGTCGCGGACCGTGCCGCCCTTGGCGATCTCGGCGTAGTCCTTCGCCTTGGTCTTGTTCTTCCAGGCGAGGGTCCGCGCGATGGCCGCCGTGAGCGTGGTCTTTCCGTGGTCCACGTGGCCGATGGTGCCGATGTTCACGTGCGGCTTGGTGCGCTGGAAGACTTCCTTCGCCATCGGACGATCCTCCTCCTCCCGCCCTGTCCCGCGTCCCGTCCCGCGGCGGGCCCTGCCCGCCCCGGAGCCTCGCCCCGCCCCCGGCCCGCGGCCGGGTTCCGTCAGCCCGCAGCCCCCGGCCCGCGGCCGGGTTCCGTCAGCCCGCAGCAGTGGAGCTGCAGACGGGAATTGAACCCGTGACCTCGTCCTTACCAAGGACGTGCTCTACCAGCTGAGCTACTGCAGCGTCGCCGGCCCGCCCGCCTCCGCTCCCGGCCCTTCCCAGGCCGTGCGGGCCTCTGGAGCGGGCGACGGGAATCGAACCCGCGTATCCGGCTTGGAAGGCCGGGGCTCTGCCATTGAGCTACGCCCGCCCGCGCCGGCTCCGCCCGGCACCACCATCCCGCCACGAGGCCCGCCACGCGGGCCGCCACGGGACGGGGATAGACCCCGCCCGAGTCGTAAAGAGGCCAAGCCTAGGGAGTTCCCCGCGCACCCTCAACAAATTCCGGACCGGACTCCCAGGGGTCTGACCTTGGGCGCCCTAGGGGTCTGACCTCGCGCGCTCACGACGTGGCGCACTGGCGCTGATCTTCGAAGCGCGCGGGGTCTGACCCCGTGCATGGACGGGGGTCTGACCCCGTGCATGGACGCCGAGGCTGCTCAGGCCCCGCCCCGCCGGCCGATCTGGACGACCGAGGGCCGGGCCCCCCCGCCGCAGGCGTCCCCCCCGCCGGGCCCCGCGTCCGGGGCCGGGGGCGTCTCCCCCGCGCGATCCTCCGACCGGGCCAGGTCCTCGAGGGTGTACCCGTCGAGGACGGCGTGGACCTTCTCGGCCAGCTCCGTCCAGAATCCGAGGATCCCGCACCCGCTCTGCTCGTGGATGCAGACGTCCCGCGTTCCGGTGAAGGAGGCGCAGTGCCGCTCGAGCAGCGGCTCCCCGAGAGCCCGGGTCACGTCCCCCACGGTGATCTCCGCCGCGGGACGGGTCAGCAGGAATCCCCCGCGACTCCCGCGCACGCTCCCCACGAGGCCCGCGTGGCGCAGGCGCACCAGGAGCTGGGTGACGTACTCCGCGGTCATCCCCTCCCGGGCGGCGATCTCGCGGGCGGTCAGCGGTCCGGGGGCCCGGACACGGGCCAACTGCACCAGGCAGCGCAGGCCGTACTCCTCGAGCGCCGTGATCTTCATGGCATGCCTCCCGTCCTCCGCCTCACCAGATCCCGAGCATCTCCTTCGCGGTCTCGGAGGCCATCTTCGTGGGGTCCCAGGCGGGTTCCCACACGAGCCGCACCTCCACGTCCTCCACCCCGGGGATCGTCCGCGCGGTATGGTCCACGGCGGCCATCAGCTCCGGGCCGATGGGGCAGCCGGGCCCCGTGAGGGTCATCCGCACCTCGAGCTTCTTCCCGTCGGGGCTCACGTCCACGCCGTAGATGAGCCCCAGGTCCACGATGGAGATCATGAGCTCCGGGTCCTGGATGGGGCGCAGCGCCTCCATCACCGAGTCCGGGGTGGTCTTCCCGAGGACGAGGTCCCGGGCGGAGACAGGGGCATGGGTAGGGGTAGGGGCAGGGGCAGGGGCAGATGAAGGCGCAGGCGCAGGAGTCTGTCCGGTGCCCGTACCCCTACCCATACCCTTGCCCGCCTGGTCGTTCCCGTCGTTCCGTTCCTGCATCACTCCCCTCCCGTCTCCGTCGAGACCTTCCGCGGCACGCAGGGCTTCCCCGCCACCGCGTCCCCGAGCGTGACCCAGGGCAGGAGCGCGCACTTCACGCGCACCGGGAAACGGGACACGCCCTCGAGCGCCTCGAGGTCCCCGAGGTCGGCGCGCGCGTCCCGCCCCCCGCCCTGGAGCATCCTCTTCACGGCATCGCCGAGGGCCGCCACCTCGGCCAGCGACTTCCCGCGGACCTCCTCGACCATCATCGAGCCCGAGGACACGGAGATGGCGCAGCCCCGGGCGCGGTACTCCACGGCCTTCACGCGGTCCCCCTCGACCTCGAGGGCCACGGAGCACTCGTCCCCGCAGAGCGGGTTCTGCCCCTCGGCCCTCCGGTTCGCGCCGGGGACCGCGGCGGACCCGTGGGGGTCCCGGTAGTGCTCCAGGATGAGCTCGCGGTAGAGGTCTTCCAGCATCGCACCGGTCACCGGGTCGCCGGGACGGGGGTCCGGAAGCGGCGGCGGGCCCGGTCCAGGGCCGCGCAGAGGACATCGACCTCCTCCTCGAGGTTGTAGAGGTAGAACGAGGCCCGGGCCGTGGCCGTGAGCCCGAAGCGGGCCATGAGCGGCTGCGCGCAGTGGTGTCCCGCCCGCACGGCGATCCCCTCGGCGTCGAGGATCTGCGCCAGGTCGTGCGGGTGGACGTCCTCGAGGTGGAAGGAGAGGACGCCCGGGCGCGCCTCGGGGTCGCGCGGGCCGAGGACGCGCACCCCCTCCATCCCCTCGAGCGCGCGCAGCGCGCGGGCCGTGAGGGCGACCTCGTGGCGGCGGACCGCGGCGGGGTCCAGCGCCTCGAGGTACTCCACCGCGGCCGCCAGGCCGACGCAGTCCGCCACCGACGGGGTCCCCGCCTCCCAGCGCCAGGGGGGGTCGTTCCAGGTGGCGCGCTCGAGCGTCACCCGGCGGACCATCTCGCCCCCGGCGAGGAAGGGCTCCATCTCGTCGCGCGCCTCGTCGGAGACCACGAGCACCCCGGCCCCCATGGGCCCGAGCATCTTGTGGGAGGAGAAGGCGAGGAAGTCGGCCCCGAGGGCCCCGAAGTCCGTCGTCCCGTGGGGGACCGACTGGGCGCCGTCCACCGCCACGCGGGCGCCCGCCCGCCGCGCCTCGGCGGCCATGGCCGCGACCGGGTTCTCGGTCCCGAGGACGTTCGACTTGGCCGTGAAGGAGACGAGGCGGGTGCGCGGGCCGAGGAGCCGGCCCCAGGCCTCCCGGTCGAGCGTCCCGTCCTCGCGCACGGGTACGAAGCGGAGGACCGCGCCCCGCTCCCGCGCCACGAGCTGCCACGGCACGAGGTTGCTGTGGTGCTCCATCTCGGTGAGCACGACCTCGTCCCCGGGGCCCAGGTGCCGCGCGCCCCAGGCGCGCGCGACGAGGTTCAGCGCCTCCGTGGCGTTGCGGGTGAAGATCACCGAGGCGGGGCCCGGCGCCCGCACGAAGCGCGCCACCGTCGCCCGCGCCCCCTCGTAGGCCGCCGTGGCGGCCTCCGCGAGCCGGTGGATCCCCCGGTGGACGTTGGCGTTCTCCTCCTCGTAGTAGCGGACCAGGCGGGCGATGACCTGGCGCGGCTTCTGCGTCGTGGCCGCGTTGTCCAGGTAGACGAGCGGCGGGAGGCCCGGGCGCGGGCTGAGGATCGGGAAGTCCTCCCGGACCCGGCGCGGATCGAAGGCGGCGCTCACAGGGCCTCGGCGTCCACGAAGACCCGCCCCTCGGAGACGCGGACCGGGACGGAGCGGATCGGGGTGGCCGCGGGCATCCGCGTCGCCCGCCCGTCCTCCAGGGAGAAGCGCGCCCCGTGCCGCGGGCACTCCACCTGGCACCCCTCCACGAAGCGCCCCTCCCCGAGCGGCCCGTCGTCGTGGCTGCAGCGGTCCTCGACGGCGAACCACCGGCCGCCGCAGCGGGCGAGGACCAGGCCGGCCCCGTCCACGACGGCCGGGTGGAGCGTCCCCTCCGCGAGCCCGGCCGCCCCGGGGACCTCGACCCAGCGCGGCACGCTAGCCCTCCCCCAGGCGCGCGAGGACCGCCGCCCGGAGCGAGGCCGCGTGCGTCTCCCCCGGCACGCGCGCGAGGACCGGTTCGAGGAACCCGAGGACGATCGTGCGCTCCGCCTCGGCGAGGTCCAGCCCGCGGCTGCGGAGGTAGAAGAGCATCTCGGGGTCCACGGGGCCCGTGGAGGCGGCGTGGGAGCAGTGGACCTCGTGGGTCAGGATCTCGAGCTCGGGGATCGAGTCCGCGCGGGACTCGCGCGAGAGGAGGAGGTTGCGGTTCTCCTGGTGCGCGTCGCACCCGGGGGCCCCCTCGGCGATCCGGAGCCGCCCGGTGTAGGAGGCGCGTGCGCGCCCCGACAGGGCCACCTTCACGAGGAGGTCGCTGTGGGTGCGCGGGGCCGCGTGGTCCTGGAAGAAGTGGCTGTCCAGCTGCTGGCGCGCGGTCCCGAAGGACAGCCCCAGGACCTCGCTGCGGGCGTTGTCGCCGGCGAGGACGGCGCTCGCGTCCGTCTTGACGAGGCTCCCGCCGAGCCCCACGGAGAGGCTCGTGAGGAGCGCCCCGCGCTCCACCCGGGCCCGCTGGACGAGGTTCGCCCGCACCCTCATGCCGAAGGAGTTGAGCACCGTGTGGACGAGGCGCGCCCCGGGGGCGAGGAAGACCTCCGTCACCGCGTGGACGAGCGCGGAGGAGTCCGCGTCGGATTCGAACTTCTCCACGACGGAAACCTCGGCGCCCTCCCCCACCACGAGGAGCGTCCGCGGGCAGCGGAGCGCGCCCGCCCCGCGCGGGGCCGCGTGCAGGAGGACGACGGGGTTCCCGGGACGCGCCCCGGCCGCCACCTCCACGAGGGAGCCCCCGGAGAAGAGCGCGAGGTTCAGGGCCTCGAACTTCCCCGTGTCCCCGTTCGAGAGGGACCCGAAGCGCCGGATCGCCTCGTCCCCCGTGAGGGCCTCGCCGAGGCCGGACACGCGGACCCCCGCCTGGTCCCCGCCCTCGCAGGCGGCGCCGCTCCCGTCGGGCCGGAACCCCTCGGGCCCGGAGGGCCCCTCCGGCCCGGAGGGCCCCTCCGGCCCGGCGGGCCCCTCCGGCCCGGCGGGATGGAACCCCTCCGGCCCGGAGGGATGGAACCCCTCGGGAAGGAGGCGCGCCGGGTCGGTGTAGCGCCAGAGGTGGAGGGCGCGCGGGGGCAGCGGGGCGGCGAGGTAGGCGTCGAGGGCGGCGCGGCGGCGCTCCCCGAGCGCGGGGGGCCCCCCGGCCGCGAGCCTCTCGACCTCGGCGGAGAGCGTCCCGTCGGCGATGGCGGTCACGGTGCGGTTCCTCGGCGGGCCTCGGCCACCTCCCTAGCCGACCGAGCCCTCCATCTCGAGCTGGATGAGCCGGTTGAGCTCCACGGCGTACTCCATGGGGAGCTCCTTCGTGAAGGGCTCGATGAAGCCGTTCACGATGAGGAGGGTGGCCTCCGCCTCCGTGAGCCCGCGGCTCCGGAGGTAGAAGAGCTGCTCCTCGCCGACCTTGCTCACCGTGGCCTCGTGGCAGATGGAGACCTGCTGCTCGTCCACCTCCATCGTGGGGTAGGTGTCCGAGCGGGACTGCGCGTCGAGGAGGAGGGCGTCGCAGCGGACGTTCACCCGCGAGCCCGTCGCCCCCTTGTGGACCTTGACCAGCCCGCGGTAGGAGGAGCGCCCGCCGTGCTTCGAGATCGATTTCGAGGTGATGGTCGAGGTCGTCCGCGGGGCCACGTGGATCACCTTGGCGCCCGCGTCCTGGTGCTGCCCCTTCCCGGCCATGGCGACGGAGAGGACCTCCCCCTGGGCCCCCTCGCCCACGAGGTAGATGGAGGGGTACTTCATCGTGAGCTTGCTGCCGAGGTTCCCGTCCACCCACTCCACGCGCGCGCCCGCGTGGGCGATCGCGCGCTTCGTCACGAGGTTGTAGACGTTGGTGGACCAGTTCTGGATCGTGGTGTAGCGGAGCTTCGCCCCGGGCATCGCGATCAGTTCCACGACCGCGCTGTGGAGGGAGTCGCTGGAATAGGTGGGGGCGGTGCAGCCCTCGATGTAGTGCACCGAGGCGCCCTCGTCGGCGATGATGAGGGTCCGCTCGAACTGGCCCATGTTCTCGGCGTTGATCCGGAAGTAGGCCTGGAGCGGGACCTTCACCTCGGTGTTCTTGGGGACGTAGATGAAGGAGCCGCCCGACCAGACGGCGCTGTTGAGCGCGGCGAACTTGTTGTCCTCCGGGGGGATCACGGTCCCGAACCAGCGGCGCACCAGGTCCGGGTGCTCCTTGAGCCCCTGGTCCATGGAGAGGAACACGACCCCCTGGCGCACCAGGTCCTCGCGGAGGGAGTGGTAGACGACCTCGGACTCGTACTGGGCGGTGACGCCGGCGAGGAACTTCCGTTCCGCCTCCGGGATCCCGAGGCGGTCGAAGGTCTTCTTGATGTCCGCGGGGACGTCGTCCCAGGAGCGCTGCTCCCGGTCGCTGGGCTTGAGGTAGTAGAAGATCGAGTCGAACTTGATGCTGTCGAGGAGCTCCGTGTTCCCCCAGCGCGGCATCGGCTTGGCCAGGAACGTCCGGTAGGCGCGCAGCCGGAACTCGCGCATCCAGTCCGGCTCCCCCTTCATCCGGCTGATGCCCTCGACCACCTCCGCGTCGAGGCCGCGACGCGCCTTGAAGACCGGCTTCTCCTCGTCGTGGAAGCCGTACTTCTCCTTGTAGTCGCCGCTGGCCTGCACGGCCGTCCGGCCGTCGTTCCGCGCGCCGCTGCCCGTCGCCTCGGCCATGGCTAGCCTCCCTGTCCCGCCGCCGCCGGCTCGAGCCACTCGTAGCCCTTCGCCTCCACCTCCCCGGCCAGGCCGGGGGGGCCGCTCCGTACGAGGCGGCCCTTCATGAGGACGTGCACGCGATCGGGCCTGACGTAGTCGAGCATCCGGTTGTAGTGGGTGATGAGGAGCATCGAACGGTCGGGGCGCCTGAGGAGGTTGATCCCGTCGGCGACGACCTTGAGGGCCTCCACGTCGAGGCCGGAGTCGGTCTCGTCCAGGATGGCCACGACCGGCTCCAGGAGGGCCATCTGGAGGACCTCGAGGCGCTTCTTCTCCCCGCCCGAGAACCCGTCGTTCACCGAGCGGGTCATGAAGGCCGGGTCCACTCCCAGGCTCGCGAGCTTCTGCTTCACCAGGGTGCGGAAGTCGCGCAGGGCCACTTCCTTCCCCCGCACCGCCTTCAGCGACTGCCGGAGCAGGTTGTGGACGCTCACCCCCGGGATCGCCGACGGGTACTGGAAGGCGAGGAACAGTCCCTGGCGGGCCCGCACCTCGGGCGCGGCGCCGGTCACGTCCTCGCCGCGGAACAGGATGCGCCCGCGGGTGACCGCGTACCTCGGGTGCCCCATGATGGCGGCCGAGAGCGAACTCTTCCCGGAGCCGTTGCGGCCCATGAGGGCGTGGACCTCGCCGGCGGGGAGCGAAAGGCTCACGCCGGAGACGACGGGCTTCCCATCGACCTCGACCGTGAGGTCCTGGATCTCGAGGAGGGGAGGGGTGCTCATGGCTTCCGAGGGGCTCTCCGGGGGCCGCCGACGACTGCCTTATGCCGGAAACCTGACACTTTACTCAAGTTTTTGCAGCCCCCCCCGGTGACCGGGGTTACGCCCGCGGGGACCCGGCCGCCGTCCTGGCCGGAACCCCCCCTGGCTGGTGCGAGAGGTGGGAGTCGAACCCACACGGGTTTCCCCGGCGGAGCCTAGGTCCGCCGCGTATGCCGTTCCGCCACTCTCGCCCGGGGGGATCCTACCGGGAGGGGCCCCCCGTGTCGATTCGGAGCGCCCCCGGACGGCTCCTCGCAAGCCATTTTGCGGCAAGCGGTTGTGCCCCCGGCGGCGGCGGCGCGCTGTGGAAAACGCTTGGCCGGCCGCTTCCGCGGTTTAGAATCGCCCTCGGGAAGCCCACACGTCCCTGCAGGGCACCGGAGGTCCATTGGCCGCCCCGCGGATCCTCATCATCGACGACGATCTGAACATCCTCTCGACGCTGCGAATCCTTTTCCAGCGCGAGGGGTTCCAGGTTCAGACCGCCTTCGACGGCGAGGACGGGCTGAAGAAGGTCTTCGCGAGCGGGGTGGACGTGATCCTCACCGACGTGAACCTGCCGAAGATGGACGGCTTCCAGGTCTTCCAGAAGCTGAAGATGCAGGGGGTCGTCCAGCAGATCCCGATCCTCATGATGTCCGCGGCCACCACCCCCGTGGAGCGGGCCAAGTTCCTCGAGGAGGGCGTCGAGGACTTCATCCCGAAGCCCTTCAACACCATCGAGCTCCTCGCCCGCGTGAAGCGGTGCCTGGCGCGCGCCGGGGCCGGCGGGGCGGTCGGGGTGAGCTCGGCGGGGGCGGGGGCCTCCACCACCCGCGTCGGGGAACTCACCAAGGGGAAGCTCGGGGACCTCCAGGTCGTGGACCTGGTCCAGTTCTTCCTCATGGGGCAGAAGGAGGGGCTCCTCGAGGTCTCCACGCCCGACTCCACGGCGCGCCTCTTCTTCGTGGCCGGGGAGATCGTCCACTGCACGGTCAGCGAGCGCTCGGGGATCTGCCGCGAGGGGGACGACGCGGTCTACGCCGTCCTGCGCATGAAGGACGGGAACTTCCGCGCCGCCTTCGACCGGGTCCAGATGAGCAAGCGGATCCGGACCCCCACCACCGAGCTCCTCATGGAGCACGCCCGGCGGGTGGACGAGAGCAGCCACAAGGCGGCCGCGGCGGGGACGGCGGCGGTGCCGTCCCCCGGCGGCGGACCCCATGGCGGGTCCGGAGGGTCCACGGGGGGGGGAGGCCCGCAGGACGACTTCTCCTTCGGGAAGCCTTAGTACGGGCGGGGCTTGCCCCGCCCGCCGTGTGTCTGCGGAGGGTAGGCGCGGGTCCGGGTCCCGTGCGCCGGTCCCGGCGAGTGACCCGCCCCGACCTGTCCCCTTGACTTCGGTGCGGTATGATCGGATGATCCTCGCGGTCGGCGGCCATAGAGGATCGGGTCCCGCGGGAGACTCGGTCGGGCCCGGGGGACCGGGACGGTGCCACGGCCGGTGGGATCCGGCAGAAGGCCGCCCAGAAGGCGACCCAGCAGGCGACACGGGAGAGACCTGGAAAGGAACACGCGGCGCACGGAACAAAGGAGCGGGGGTTGCCCTCAACGGGCGTAAAACTTCCACCTCATCCCTATTTCTCCAAGAAGTAACCCCCGCTTCCTTCGGCGCACCTCCCCCTGACGCCTGTCGGCTCCGCCGGGGCGCCTGTCGGCTCCGCAGGGCCGCGTGTCCACCCCGCGGGACGCCGGGTGGGTCTTCCTCGCGGGAACCGGCGGGGCCCGGCCCGGGTAGGATCCCCTCGTGAGCGCAAGCGGCGGCGCCGGTCTCCTCGTCTCGGCCCTCGTGGCAGGCCTGGTGGCCGCCGGCGTGGCGGTCCTCGCCTCGGGAGGCGCGGGTCCGTGCGCCCTGCCCCCGGCCGGCGCCGGGGCCCCCGAGACCGCCGCCGACGTGGCCTCCCTCCGGCGCGAGGTGGCGGC
>CAZKTF010000128.1:0-10229 GCA_964555565.1 uncultured Planctomycetota bacterium
CGCGGCGCTCCGCGAGGACGCGCTCCGCCTCGCCGCGGGCCTCCGCGCCCTCGGGGTGGGGCCGGGGGACCGGGTGGGGCTGCTGGCCGACGGCGGGCCGCTGTTCGCCGAGGCCAACCTGGCCATCCTCGCCGCGGGGGCCGCCGACGTGCCGCGGGGCTCGGATTCGACGCCGGCCGAGATCGCGACCATCCTCGAGCACGGCGGCGTCCGGGTCTGCCTGTGCGCGGGGGAGGCGGCGCTTCGCCGGGTCCTCGAGGCCCCGGGCGCGCGGGAGAGGCTCACCGCCCTCGTCCGGCTGGACGACGGGGGCCCGCCGGCCCCGGGGGTCCTCGCGGCGGCGGAGGTCCGGGCCCGGGGCGGCGGCCCGCTCGCGGAGGGGCAGGTCGCGCGGAGCGCGCCCGGAGACCTCGCGGCCCTCGTCTACACCTCGGGCAGCACCGGGCACCCCCGGGGGGTCACGCTCCTGCACCGGAACTTCGACCACCAGCTCCGCGTCCTCCCCGAGGTCCTCGAGATCCGCCGCGGGGACGTCTTCCTCTCGCTGCTGCCGCCCTGGCACTGCTACGAGCGCGTGGTCGAGGCGGTGGCCCTCCTCGTGGGCGCGGAGACGGTCTTCACCGACCGGAGGAGGCTGGGCGCCCACCTCGTCTCGGTGAGGCCCACCTGGATGGCCGGCGTCCCCAGGGTCTGGGAGGCCCTCCACCACGCCGCCCGCCTGGCCGGGACGCCGCTGGCCGCGGCCCTGGGGGGCAACCTCCGCTGCGGGATCTCGGGCGGCGGCCTCCTCCCCGGGGCGCTCGACGAGGCCTACGCCGCCGCCGGGGTGCGGCTCTTGGTGGGCTACGGCCTCACCGAGGCCGCGCCCGTCGTCTCGGTGCGACGCCCGGAGGCGAACCTCCTCGGGAGCATCGGGCGCCCGATCCCCGAGACCGAGGTCGAGGTCCTCGACAGGGAGACCCGCCGCCCCCTCCCCCCGGGGAAGGTCGGGGTCCTCCGGGTGCGCGGGCCCCAGGTGATGGCGGGGTACTGGCGTGACCCGGAGGCCACGGCCGCGGTCCTCTCCCCGGACGGGTGGCTCGACACCGGGGACCTGGTCTCGCGGACGGCCGAGGGGGACCTGCACTTCCGGGGGCGGGCGAAGGAGACCATCGTGCTCCGCGGCGGGGAGAACGTGGAGCCCGAGCCGCTGGAGGAGCGACTCGCGTCGAGCCCCTTCATCGAGCAGGCCCTCGTGGTCGGCCAGGACGAGAGGACCCTGGGGGCCCTCCTGGTCCCGCGCCGGGAGGCGTCCGAGGAGGAGGTCCGGCGCCTGAGGGGGAGCCCGGGACCCGTCTCCCCCGGCGAGATGGAGGGGCTCCTCCACGGGGAGTGCGCCCGCCTGCTGACCGCCGCCGCGGGGTTCCACCCCTGGGAGCGGGTGGTCCGGGTCCGGGTGCTCGCGGAGCCCTTCGCCGTCGAGAACGGCCTGCTCACCGGGACGCTGAAGGTCCGCCGCCGGGCGGTCATGGAGAGGTACGCGGGGCTCGTCCGGGAGATGACGGAGGGGGCCTGAGGGACAGGGGTCTGACCTCGGGCGCCCATGGGGCGGCGCAGCACGTCACGCGAGGCGCCCGGGGTCTGACCCCTCTGGAGTTCGCCTACCTCTTGTGGCCCCTGTAGGCCCCGTACTTGCGGCGCTGGCGGGCGATGATCTTCTTCCCCTTCCGGGTCTTGTTGCGGCGCAGGAAGCCGACCTTGCGGCGGCGCTTGGTGTTGCTGTGGCGGATGTGCAGCTTCATGGGAGGAGCTCCGGGCGAGAGGGCCGAGACTGTAGCGGCCCCGGGTGGGGGAGGCGAGGAATCCCGCGTTTGACGGGCCGACCCCCCCTCCCGGAGGTGCCCGGAATCCCTGTTGACATCGGTTTCCGGGGGGGCCATAATCCGGAGTCGCAAGCGGGTCGATCGATCCCGGCCTGGGGGGCCGGGTCAGGGAATGTCGGGTCAGGCCGAGGCGAGGACCTCCGGACCGGGGCTGGCCCGGGGGTTTCGCTGGAAGGGCAGTGCGCACCCGATGTCCAGTCTGACGACGGGTCGCCCCAATCTGACCACGGGTCGCCGCGGAGTGGGCCAGCGGACCGAAGGAGGCCGGGTGTTCCCGTTCCCCCGTCCCATCCCCTCGCCGCGTCCACGAGTCGCGTCCGCTCCACCCCCCCCTTCCAGCCTCGCCTCGTCCGCTCAGCCCCGCCTTCGATCCCTCGCCGCGCAGGTCGCGGCAACCGTCGGGAGGTAGACATGGCCCGCCTCACGCTGTCGCGCGCGCTCCTCGCCCCGCTGGCTCTCGGAGGTCTCGCCCTCGCCGCCGGTTGCGGCGGCGGCGGCGGCCAGGGCGTCGGCCGGCCCGGCCCCCAGTTCCTCCTCGGGAGCAGGCCCCTCATCGCCAGTCTGACCACCCCCAGCGGACTCGCGGGGAGCCGGGGCTCGGGACCGAACGTCTTCGTGTCCTTCAACATCAAGGACACGGAGTTCAACCAGTCCGACATCCAGATCGAGTACGGCTGGGACGTGGACGGCGACACGCTCATCGAGCCCGGCGTGGGGACGGAGAACCCCGTGCCCGACGACGAGTACTTCGAGGCCACCCGGAAGGCGGGCGTCGGCGACGGGTTCAGGAACCTGGACAGCACGCTCGGGGGCGCGGGCCACCTCTTCGTGTGGAACTCGACGGCCGACGTGCCCGGCAGGCGCTTCGTGACCCAGGACTACGTCTGGACCCCGACCGGGCGGCAGGTGATCGGCTCCAACGGCCAGCCCCTGTTCGGGAACACCCCGGGCATCAAGATCCGCGTGCGGGCGAACGACAGCGGCGGCGACCCCGCGCGCTGGGGTCCCTGGAACTACAGCGACGCCTTCGACCTGAACAACAACAGCCAGCCCTCCATCACGATCGCGACCACCGGCCTCAACGGCGTCACCCCCAACCCGACGGGCACTGCCGCGGACGAGAACGTGGTCCTCAACTTCAACTACATCGACGCGGACGCGGGCTTCTCGACCGACCCGGGCGCCGTCGCCGTGGACTACGCGCCGGTCCCGCCGGGCGCGATCCTCGCCCTCGTGTGGGCCCCGGCCTCGACCTTCCCCGGGACCGCCGACACCGGCCTCGCCTCCGCGGTCACCCCCGGCGCCGCGAACACCTTCACCTGGGACTCGGTGAGGGACGTGGGCACGGTGAACGGGGACTACATCCTGCGGATCACCCCCTTCGACTCGAAGAAGGAGCTCGGCCCGACGGTCCGGATGACCGAGCGGTTCCGGCTCGACAACTACACGATCTTCACCGACTCCAGGAGCGTGCTCTCCGCCCCGCGCGTCGGGCACCGCGTGACGACCCTGGGAGACGACACCGTCCTCATCACCGGCGGCCGGACCACGGCCACCGGGCCCTCGGTCGTGGCGGCCGAGGTGTTCTTCCCCGGCATCGGGCAGACGACCTACGGCGCTGTCGCCTCGAGGAACCCCATGGGCTCCCCGCGCGCCTACCACACCCAGACGCGGCTCCAGGACGACCGGGTCCTCGTGACCGGCGGCTTCGACGCCTCGGGCAACCCGCTCTCCAGCATGGAGGTCTTCGACCCGGTGGCGAACACCTGGACGAACCTCCCGGCCGGCCTGGGCACGGCCCGCGCGCGCGCCACGGCGGTCCTCCTCGCCGACGGCAACGTGCTCGTGGCCGGCGGCGTCAGCAACTCCGCCGGGACGGCCCTCAACACGGCCGTGGTCGTCCACGTGGACCCCATCCCGGCCAACTTCACGGTGACGACCGTGGGCGTGCCGATGGCCGCGGCCCGGCATTCCGTGGAGGGGGCGCTCCTCCCCGACGCCCGGTTCCTCATCCCCGGCGGGAAGGACACCGCGAACAACGCGCTGGCCTCGGTCGAGATCTACAACCCGACGACCGACGCCTTCTCGGCCGGGCCGGCGATGGCCGCGGCGCGCGCCGAACACTCCGTCTCGGGGGGCACCGACGGCTCGGTGGTCGTGACGGGCGGCGTGACCACCGGCGGCGGGGCACTCGCGAGCATCGCGAGCTTCTCCTACCTGACCAGCACGTGGAACAACGCGCTCCCGGCCATGTCCACGGCCCGCGCCGGCCACGTCGGCATCCTCATGGGGGACGGGAAGGTCCTCGCGGCGGGCGGCAGCAACGGCACTTCAGTCGTCGGGACCGCGACCCAGTACAACCCGGTGAGCGCCGCCTACGACACCCCCAACGGCGACATGTTCCTCGCCCGCCGGGACGCGGCGGCGGCGATCCTCAACAACGGCCGTGCCCTCATCGTGGGCGGGACCGACGCCGCCGGGGCCCCGACGGCCTCCATCGAGATCTTCACTCCGGACGGCGGCTTCAACTTCGCCCCGACCGCGGTCATCGTGTCGCCCACGGAGCCGCAGTCCTGGGCCTTCGGCGGCCTCTTCGCCTACCGGCTCATCGATCCGGAGGGCAACGCGGCGAAGGTGATCTTCCAGTACGCCATCGGGACCGGCCCCTTCAAGGCCTGCACGAGCAAGCCCGGCACGATCGCCGGCGACGTGAACGACGGCATCGCCGCGCTCTCCACCACGACGACGAACTCGGCCCTCCCGGTGGACCCGGTCCTCCGCAACACCCCGGGCGACCACCTGTTCATCTGGGACATGGCGGCCGACCTCGCGCGGGCCGACTACGACCCGGTCAGGGTCCGCGTCATCCCCTTCGGCGCCGCCCGGAGCCTCTCCGCCACGACCAACGCCTTCAGGATCATCAAGAACTCCCGCATGATCCCGCGGTTCAAGCCCTTCGCCGCGAGCGTCTACGGGACGGTCGTCATCGACTACCACCTCCAGGACCCCGACCCCGACACGGCCCGGGTCGAGTTCGAGTACGGCCTCGACACCAACGGGAACGGGCAGATCCTGGCCATCGACGGCGAGACCTGGCAGACCTGCACCGAGGCCCCGGGCGACGACGGCCTCGGCGCCGGGTACACGCTGATCGCGACGACGGGGTACAGCGCGGCCGGCCCCTACATCGACGCCGCCGGCTGGCACACCTTCAACTGGGACTCGGTCTTCGACGTGGGCTCCCCGCCGGTCGGCACGACCTGGAGCAACGTCTTCGTCCGCGTCACCCCCTACGACCGCCCGGCCGGCGACCCGGCGGAGACCAAGGGCCGCCAGGCGATCCTCGGCCCCGGCGTCGCCAACGGGAACTTCTCCCTCGTCATCAACCCGACGGGCCTCTTCCTGACGCAGTGGGGCCCCATCGGGGTCACGCCGACGACGGGCAACGGGCCCTTCGCCGCGGTGAAGCTCGACCAGGCCATCCTGTTCACCTTCAACGTGGCGGTGGACCCGACCTCCGTCGAGCCGGGCGTCATCGGCCAGACCACGCTGCCGGTGCAGGTCGGGGGCCGGACGATCCTCGGCACCTACTTCGTCGATCCGGCCGACCGGCGGAACGTCTACTTCTACCCGCAGACCAACGGGCTCGCGAACGGGGCGCTCCAGTACAACGGGACGGAGAACCCGACGGTCCTCACGCGCAGCGCGGTGGCGGCCATCAACATCCCCGCCTACGTCGCGAAGACGAACCCCGTCACTTCGCCGGTGCTGAAGAAGTTCAACCCGATCGCCTCCGAGGGCACGGGCGGCCTGGTCCAGCTCGTCAGCCGGACCTTCAGCCCCGGGCTGAACATGACGGCCACGGCGGGCTCCGGCGCCTACTACGCCTACGGCGTCACGCCGTTGTTCGGCACCGTCACACCGACCCAGGCCAGCACCGGGAACGCGACCAACTCGACCTTCACGATCACCTTCGACCACCCGGTCTCGGCCGAGTCGATCAACCCCGGCGCGACGCAGACGACCTTCAACTACGGCGTCCTCCGGATCGTCGTGGACCGCAACGGGAACGGCCTCCTCGACAGCGCCGACTCGATCATCCCGGGCACGCTGACGCTGGTGAACACCGCGGGACCGAACGCCACGAACGGGGCGACCTTCACCTTCACGCCGCTTCCGGGCTACACCCTTCCGACGGGCAGCCGCATCCTCGTCTCCTTCACGGGGATGACGGCCGGCGACGGGATCGTCGTGGCGGGCACCGTCAAGTACTTCGACACCACCGGGAGCACGACGGTCTCCAGCACCTTCCTCGAGGGCTTCTCGGACAGCCTGAACAAGGACGCGGCGACGACCGCGCTCTGGAACGTGTCTCCCTACCTCGGCGTCCTGACCGACTTCCGGGACGGCGGGACCGGGTCGGACGGGACCCCCACCACGGGCGACAGCAACGTGGGGACCCTGAGGACCTTCTCGGCGAAGAACGTCTACAACTTCCTCGCCCTCACGATCCCTGCCGGCGAGACCTGGCGGTTCACCGGGACCGCGTCGAACAACCCGATCGTCATCCTCGTGGTCGGGAACGCGGTCATCAGCGGCAAGCTCGACGTCTCGGGCCAGGACGGCCAGGACGGGGTCCACGACAACCCGTCCACGACCAGCACGACCCAGCCGACGACCACCCTCACCAAGCGGGCCGGCGGCACGGGGATCGCGGGGGGCGGCGCGGGCGGGGACTCCGACAACACGCCCACCGCCTCCAACGGCGTCTACGACGGCAAGGACGGCTTGGTCGGGAAGAGCATCCAGACCACGTCCCCGTTCACGGTCGCCACGGTGGCCGGAGGCTACGGGAGGAAGGGCCTCAAGGGCACCACCTACACCTCGGGGCACGGAGGGGGCGGCGCCGGGGCCCACGCCCAGAACGGTGAGACCGGCTACAAGTACGCCAACTCGACCTCGACCACGGTCGGGGCCGGCGGGGCCGGGGGGACCCTCTACGGCGACAGCGCCTTCTCGACCGGACTGACCTCCGGGGCGGGCGGCGGCGGCGGCGGCTGCTCCCTGTCCGGCACCACCTACGCCATCCCGGGCGGCGGCGGCGGGGCGGGCGGCGGCGCCGTCCGGATCGCCTGCAGCGGGACGTTCAAGCTCGCGGGCCGGGGCGCGATCGACGCCCACGGCGGACGGGGCGGCACCGGGTTCTACTACTCGGGCGGCGGAGGCGGCGCTGCGGGCGGGGGCGTCTGGATCCTCGCGGGCAGCACCCTCACCCTGAACGGGATCATCGACGTCCGCGGCGGGATCGGCGGCCGGTACCTCTACTACTCGGGCTCCTCGCTGGCGCCGAACGGGACCCGCGGCGGGAACGGCTCTGCGGGGCGGGTCCGGATCGAGGGCCCGGATTGCCAGACCGACCTGGTCAACTTCATGGGGGCGGCCGCCTTCAACACCGTCGCCTCCGGCAGCATCTCCGGCGGGACCGGCGCCCTCGGGGCGTTCCCCGGGAGCACGACGAACGTCACGGTGGACGGCCTCATGGACGCCTCCGGATTCCTCAACTACAGCACCGGCACGATCCCCTCGGGCGTGACCGTCACCCTGGTGGGCACCGCCCCGGCGAAGCTCCGGTTCACGAGCGGGTTCACCATCAACGGCGTCCTCTCGGCCCCCGGCGGCATCGGCACCAACGGGGCCTACTCGTTCAACTCGGCCGGGACGGCGACCGGCGGAACGGCCGGCCCCGGCGGCGGCACGGGCGGCATCTCCCACAACTCGGGCAGCACGAGCCACCAGAACGGCGGCGCCGGCGTCGGGACGGGCGGGGGCCAGGGCGGCCAGACGGGCTCGGGCTACCTCCAGTCCTACGGGACGTGGGGCTACACCTTCCTCTACTACCCCAGCGCCGGCGGGGGCGGCTCCAACGTGCTCGGGGACTCCGGCAAGGCGGGGGATCGCTGCTCCCTCTACCGGGGGTACTACAAGCCGGGCGCCGGCGGGGCGGCGGGGACGCCCTTCATGGACCCCGAGGCCCTCACGACCTCGACCATCACCGGCGGGAGCGGCGGCGGGGCCGGCATGGACGGGGGCTACGTCTACTTCAACACCAACTACGCCGCCTGGAACTACACCTACTTCTACGGCGCCGGGAACGGCGGCGGGGGCGGCGGCGCCATCTCCATCGAGACCCCGGGGACCTTCACCATGGGCACCACCGGGAAGATCCTGACGGTCGGCGGCATCGGCGGAGCCGGCTACACCTCGTCGGGCGGCGGCGGCGGGGCGGGCGGCTCGGGCGGCACGGTCCTCGTGCGCGCGACGACCCTGAGCGTGACCGGGTCCGGGCCGACGATCGACACGAGCGGCGGCCGCGGGACGAAGATGTACAACCTCGCCTACTACGACTACGGCTCGACCGGCGGCACCGGCGGCTTCGGCGGCAGCCGGATCGAGACCGTGAACGCCCCGAGCTTCTTCAACACGGGGAACCTTCTCGGCTTCTCGGCGACGACCGGTTCCTACACTGGCGTAACCTACCTCGGCGGGGGGAACGTGGGCTTCACGAAGTGGCAGGACGCGAAGGCCCTCGCGGGCACCACCTCCGGCTTCGCACCGGACTTCACGGCCTCCGCGCAGGTGGGGCTCGCCAACTTCAAGGTCTACCTCGAGGGAGCCCAGTCCACGCTCAACGGGGGCCAGTCGCCGACGACGACCGGGGAGATCGACCTCTCCCTGGCCGGGAACTACAACCTGGTGGACGGCATGCGCTGGTTCCGGCTGGTCTTCCGCCTGGCCGCGCCGTCCCCGGCCACGGGCTGCGCCCGGCCCGTGGTGGACTCCGCCCAGGTCTCCTTCGACACGAAGTAGCGTCTCTTCGGGGCCGGACGCCGGGGCCGGCGGGGTGACCCGCCGGCCCCGGTCGATTCACGCGGCGGCCGCGGGCCCCCGCCCCGCCCGCCCCAGGTCCCGCCACAGGAACATCCCGCCCGCGGACGCCGCGGCCAGGGCAAGGGCCGCCTCGCCGGGCGTCCCGAGGAGGGCCTTCCCGATCCCCAGCGTCGCGCCGAGGACGAGGGCCAGGCCCGCGGCCCAGCGGAGGAGGGCGCGGCCGACGGGAGGGGGGGTCGGGAGGTCCGGGAAGGCGGCCCGGACCGGTCCCCAGAAGCCCGGGGGGAGGGTCTTCCGATAGAAGGCGGCCAGCCGCTCCAGGGGGACCGGCGCGGTGGCGAAGGTCGCGACCACCCATGCCACCGTGGTGAACCCCGCCACGATCACCAGGTGGTAGGCGACGGGGACGCCGGCGAGAGGGCCCCCCTCCCCGGCGAGCGCCTTGACGGCCAGCGAGGCCAGCGGCGCCGCGGCCACCGCGGCGATCTCGCTCCAGGCGTTCACCCGCCACCAGAGCCAGCGGCCGAGGAACACGGTCCCGGTGCCCGCGAAGAACGTGAGCAGGAACCCGAAGACCGACTCCACGGAGGTGGCGAGGAAGGCCACGAGGGCGGTCCCGAGGACCATGAGGCCCATGGAGAGCCTGGAGGCGGCCACGTAGTGCGCCTCGGGCGCGTCCCTGCGGAGGAACCGGCGGTAGAGGTCGTTGACGAGGTAGGACGCGCCCCAGTGAAGCTGCGTGTCCGCCGTGGACATGAAGGCCGCGAACATCGAGGCGAGGACGAACCCCCTCACGCCCGCCGGGAGGAGGTCCCGCATCGCCATGGGGTAGGCCGCCTCGGCGTCCCGGGTCTCCGGGTAGAGGAGGACCAGCGCGAGCCCCGTGAGCACCCAGGGCCAGGTGCGGATCGCGTAGTTGAGGACGTTGAACCAGAGGGTCGCCCCGACCGCGTGCTTCTCGTTCCGGCAGGCGAGCATCCTCTGGACCACGACGCCGCCACCGTCCGCCGTCCGGTGCGCCCACCACTGGAAGCCGACGAAGACGAGGAAGACCCCGAGCGCGAGTCCCGGGCCGTCCCCCCCGGACGGGAGGAAGTCCGTGCGCCAGGCGCTCCCCCCGTCGTGCGCGAGGACCCGCTCCCGGAGCGCACCGAGCCCGCCCACCGCGCCCACGGCGTAGCAGGAGAGGGTGACCGCGCCGGCCAGCGCGAGCGCGAGGAGGACGAGGTCGTTCACCACCACCGCCCAGAGCCCCGAGACCGTGGTGTAGGCGAGGACCACGCCGAGGGAGACCGCGATGGCGAGCGCCTTGGCCGTCGCCTCCCCCGCGTGGGCGTCTCCCGGGTCCATCCCCGCGGTCACCTGGAGGACCTTGACCATCGCCAGCAGCGGCATCCCCCCCACGAGGAGGCAGTTGAAGGGCACCGCGAGGAGGAACGCCTTGAACCCCCGGAGGAAGGCCGCGGGCTTCCCCCCGTA
>CAZKTF010000129.1:0-556 GCA_964555565.1 uncultured Planctomycetota bacterium
CCCCGGCCTCCCCGGCCCCCGCCCCGTCGAGCCGCCCGACCGGCTCCTTGGGGCTCCCCACGAGCCTCGACCCCCGCGGGATCTACGCCCGCATCGCCTCCCAGGAGGGGCGGCGCGGCGAGAAGGGCGCGGTCCTCACCGCCCTCGTGTTCCTCGCGCTGGAGGGGAAGCGGGACGCAGGACCCTCCGACGTCCTGGGCCACCTCTTGAAGCACGGGTTCCCGACGAGCGCCCTCAAGCCCAAGCCGATCCTGCTCAAGTTCGCCGCCCGCACGAGCTTCGTGGTCCCGGGCGTCCTCCACGCCACCTTCCGGGCCACCCCCCAGGGCGCGGCCCACGTGCAGGAGAAGGTCCTGAGGAGGTAGCGTTCCCCGGCGGTCCTGCCGGGCCTCCGCGAACCTCCGGGCCTCCGCGACGTACAATGGATCCGTGATCGATCGCGCACCCCGCCCGCGGCGCGGCAGGGCCCTGGCCCTCGCCCTGTCCCTCGGCCTCCACGCCGCCGCGGCGGCGGCGCTCCTCGCGCCGGCCCCCGGCGGCGTGGAGCGGGAGCGCG
>CAZKTF010000129.1:615-10182 GCA_964555565.1 uncultured Planctomycetota bacterium
TGCTGGAGGAGTCCCGGCCGCTCGAGGAGCCGGCGCCCCCGCGGGCCTACCCCCAGCACGCGGCGCCCCCGCTCCCGGGGCCGGAGGAGGCGCTCGAGCCCCTCCCCGTCGTCGCCGACCGGAGGGACGAGGACGCCGAGGCCGGCACCATCGGCCTCGGGGACTCCCCGATCCCCGGGCCCGGGGCCGCCCTGGGGGACCGGCTCGACTTCGCCGCGGGGCGCCCCGGGCGGGACGCCGGGGCCTCCCCCGCCGCCCGCGCCCCTGAGCCGGGACCCGCCTCCCCGCCCGGCGTCACGCGCGGGGCGGGCGTGGCCCGCCGCGTCCTCCCCGAGTACCCCGCCGACGCCCGGGCCGAGGGGATCGCGGGGCGCGTGCTCCTCGAAGTCGAGATCGCCGAGGACGGCGCCGTGGCCTCGGTGGAGGTCGTCGAGTCCTCCGGCGACCGCCGCCTGGACCGCGTGGCCGAGGAGGCCGTCCGGCAGTGGGCCTTCACGCCCGCCATGCTGGACGGCGTCCCCCTCCGCTGCCGGGTCCGCGTCCCGGTCACCTTCCGGCTGAGGGAAATTGGCTGACCTCGCGGTCGCCGTCCTCGGGGTCGGCATCCACGGGTCGCGGTACGCGGAGCACCTGCTCCGGGGGGACGTGCCCGGGGCACGGCTCGCCGGCGTCTCCCGCCGCTCCCCGGAGGCCGCGGCCGCGTGGACGGCCCGGGGGGTCCGGTTCGAGACCGACGCCCTCCTCCTCGCGGCGGACCCGTCCGTGGACGCGGTGGTCGTGGCCTCCTCCCCCGCCGCCCACGCCGCCCACGCCGTGGCGGCGCTGCGCGCCCGCAAGCCCGTCCTCATCGAGAAGCCCGTGGCGCCGGACATGCGCGGCGGGGCGCTCATCATGGGGGAGGCCCGCCGGGCCCGGGTGCCCGTCCTCGTCGGCCACTCCCTGCGCTACAACCCCGTCTGCGCCGCCTGGAGGGACGCCGTGGCCTCCGGCGGGGTCCCGCGCCACCTCACCCTCTCCATGCGCCACGAGCGCGTGGAGCAGCCCTGGCAGGGGGACCCCCGGGAGGGGGGGGCGCTCCTCGGCTGCGCGACGCACATGGCCGACCTGGCGCGCTGGGCCACCGGGGACGAGATCGAGGGGGTCCTCGCCTGCCAGGTCCACGCCGCCCCGGGCCGGGCGGAGACCGCGGCCGCGGCCCTCGCCCGGATGCACTCCGGGGCGACCCTGCTCGTGGACGTGAGCCAGGAGGCCCCGTCGCGGCGCGGGGGCCTCGACGCCTGGGGGGACGGGGGCCAAGTCGAGGGGGACTACTACGCCCACGAGCTCCACCGCCGGGAGGGCCGCGCCCGCGTCCCCGTCCCGCTCCCGCCCCCGGGGCCGGGACTGGTGCCGCTCCTTCGCGACTTCGTCGCCGCCGCCCGCGGGGGACCCTCCGGGGTGGCCGCCACGCTGCAGGACGGCCTCGCCGCGCTCGCCTTCGTGGAGGGGTGCAGGGCGGCCCTGTAGGGGCGGGGCTTGCCCCGCCCGCCGTGGATGCGTGTGGCGTAGCGTAGGGGACTGTCCCCGTAGGGGACCTGGCACCGTACTGCCCCGGAAACGGCAACGGCGGGGACAGTCCCCTTCGGGGACAGTCCCCTACTCTACTCCCCCAGGTACGCCTCCTGGATGCGGGGGTCCGCCAGGAGGTCCTTCCCCGTCCCGGTACAGGTGACCCGCCCGGTCTCCAGGACGTAGGCCCGGTCGGCGAGCCGCAGCGCCGCCAGCGCGTTCTGCTCGACGAGGAGGATCGTCGTCCCCGCGTCCCGGAGCCCCGCGATGAAGTCGAAGATCCTCTCCACGACGATGGGGGCCAGCCCGAGGGAGGGCTCGTCCAGGAGGAGCACGCGGGGGCCGCCCATCAGCGCGCGGGCGATGGCCAGCATCTGCTGCTCCCCCCCGGAAAGCGTGCCGCCGAGCTGGTCCGCGCGGTCCCGCAGGATCGGGAACCACTCGAAGGCCCTCTCCAGCCCGGATCGGATGCGCGCCGCGTCCCGGACCAGGAACGCCCCCATCTCGAGGTTCTCGCGCACGGTCAGCAGGGGGAAGATCCTCCTCCCCTCGGGCACCAGGGCCAGTCCCCGGGACACGACCTCGTGGGGCCGACGCCCGTCGATCCTCTCCCCCTCGAACTCGATCGCGCCGCGGAAGGGGCGGTGGACACCGGAGATCGTCGTGAGGGTCGTCGTCTTCCCCGCGCCGTTGCTGCCGATGAGGGTGACGATCTCCCCCGCGCGGACCTCCAGGCTCACCCCGTGGAGCACCTCGCTCGGACCGTAGGCGACGTGGACGTCCCGCAGGGAGAGGATCGGGGCGCCACCGCCGCTCACCGGGAGCGCTCCTTCCCGAGGTACGCCTCGATGACCAGGGGGTCGCCGCGGACCTCCGCCGGGGTGCCCTCGGCGATTTTCACGCCGTAGTCCAGGACCGCGACGCGGTCGCTGATCCCCATGACGACCTTCATGTGGTGCTCGATGAGCAGGACGGTGATGCCGCGGTCCCGCACGCGGCGGATCAGGTCCATGAGCACTCCCGTCTCCTGCGGGTTCATCCCGGCGGCCGGTTCGTCCAGCAGGAGCAGTCCGGGCTCCGTCGCCAGCGCGCGGGCGATCTCCAGCCGCCGCTGGGCGCCGTAGGGGAGGCTGCGGGCGTCGGCCATCATCCGGTCCCCGAGGCCCACGAAACCGAGCAGGTCCCGGGCCCGCCGCGCGCTCTCGGACTCCTCCTCGCGCGCGAGCCGCGTCCTGAGGACGGCCGCGAACACCCCCGCCCGGGTCCGGCAGTGGCGCCCCACCATCACGTTTTCGAGGACGCTCATCTCCCCGAACAACCGGATGTTCTGGAAGGTGCGGGCCATCCCGAGAGCCGTGATCCTGTGCGGGGCCAGCCGGGTCACGTCCCGGCCGCGGAACAGGACGGCGCCCGAGGTGGCGGGGAGCAGGCCCGTGAGGCAGTTGAACAGCGTGGTCTTGCCCGCCCCGTTGGGCCCGATGACCGAGAGGATCTCCCCTTCCCGGACCTCCAGGTCCACGCCGTCCACGGCGCGCACCCCGCCGAAGTGGCGGCTCACCCCCCGGACCTCGAGGAGGCTCACGCGACGCCTCCCGCCACCGGCGCCGGGGCGCGGTCCATCCCCTCGGGGACGGGGGCCCTCCGTCCCGTGCCGAACAGTCCCTGCGGGCGCCAGACCATGATGGCGACCATGACGGCGCCGAAGAGCAGCAGCCGGTAGCCCTGGAAACCGGGGAACCACTCCTGCACGAGGAGCGGGATCAGGTAGAGGAGGAGGGCCCCCAGGACCGCCCCCCGTACGCTCCCCATCCCCCCCAGGACCACCATGGAGAGAACGAGGACGGAGTCCTTGAACTCGAAGTCGCCCGGGGTGATCTGGTTCTTGCGGCCGGCCACCAGGACCCCCACGACCCCCGCCCAGGCGGCGGAGAGCACGAACGCGAGGATCTTCATCCGGCTCGTGGAGATCCCCATGGACTTCGCCGCCACCTCGTCCTCGCGCAGCGCGAACAGCGCCCGCCCGAGACGGGAGTGCGAGAAGCGCACCGCGACCAGGATCCCCAGCGCGAGGAACGCGAGCCCGATGTAGTAGGCCACGAAGGGGTCGTCCATCCCCACGTGGAGGAAGAGGTAGATCTTCCCTCCGAGGCTGCCGCGCAGGCTCTCCACGAGGGCGGGGTCCTGCAGCACGTGCCCCTCGTAGCCGAGGACGGCCGAGGTCGCCGTGAGCGAGCCCGGGATCGTGGAGCACGGGATCCCGTCGGGTCCCCCGGTCAGCCACGGCTGGAGCAACAGGAAGTACCGCAGGCTCTCCCCGAACCCGAGCGTCACGATGGCCAGGTAGTCCCCCCGCAGTCTCAGGCTCGGGAGCCCGAGGAGGAGCCCGAACAGGGCCCCCGCCGCCGCCCCGATGGGGAGCGCCGCCCAGAACCCGAGCCCCGTCCCGCAGCAGAGGATGGCGAAGGTGTAGGCCCCGACGTTCAGGAACGCGCAGTACCCGAGGACGAGGAGCCCACCCATCCCCACGACGATGTTCAGGCCGAGGGCGAGGAGGATCCAGATCTCGGCGTCGAACCCGATCTGGGCGTACTTGTCCCCCTGGGAGCCGGCCAGGTCCGGGACCGCCACAAGGAGGGCGGCCAGGACCGCCAGGGCCGCGCCCGTCCGCGCCCTCGTGGACGTGAGGGCCTCCCCGGCCCGTGCCGCCAGCGCCCCGGGCCGCCACGCCTCCGGGATCCGGGAGCGGCCCCACCGCAGCGAGGCCCCCAGGGCCAGCGCGCCGAGCACCCCCGCGCCGATCCACAGGGCCCCGGGATGGGGACGGGCCACCCACTCCTGGCGGACGGTCCCCCCGGGACCCGGGGCGGTCCGGGACGCCAGCTCCAGCCCCGAGAGGGGAAACGCCAGGAGCGCGAACCAGAGCGCCACCAGGACCGGTCCCGCGATCCTCCGGGCGCCGCCCACTCAGACCTTCTCCGCCACGCGTTCCCCCAGGAGACCCCGGGGCCGCACGATGAGGACGACCATGAGGACCACGAAGGAGTAGGCGTCCTTGGACGGCCCGCCGAACAGTCCCACCCCGACCGCCTCCGCGACGCCGAGGACCATGCCCCCCAGCATGGCTCCCGGGAGGTTGCCGATTCCCCCCAGGACCGCGGCCGTGAAGGCCTTCATCCCGTAGAGGTAGCCGTCCGTATAGGTCGCCTGGGAGAGGTGCATCGACACCATGACGCCCGCCACCGCCGCCAGGCCCGAGCCGATCACGAAGGTGAGCCCGATGACCCGGTCCACGTCGATGCCCACGAGGGCGGCCATGGTGCGGTCCATGGAGCAGGCCCGCATGGCGGTCCCGGTCCGCGTCCGCTGGGTGAAGAGGTGGAACGCGACCATGATCGCGATCGCCACGCCGATGATGGCGAGGGACCGGACCGGCTGCGGGGGATCGATCCACGCGACGGAGCCGGTCCCGAAGGCCCCGCGGTACTGCTCCGGGAACTGCTTGCTGTCGCTCCCCTGGGCGAGCCGGACGTAGTTCTGCAGGAACGTGGACACGCCGATGGCGCTGATGAGGGGGGAGAGGGCCGGCGCGGACCGCAGCGGCCGGTAGGCCACCCGCTCGATGGTGGCCCCGTAGGCGGCGCAGAGCAGGACCGCCCCCGCGATGGCCAGCAGCACCACCGCCAGCGCCGGGAGGGAGAGCCCGAGCCCCGTGGCCGCGGCGAGGGCGAGGATCCCCGCGTAGGCCCCCACCATGTAGACCTCGCCGTGGGCGAAGTTGATCATCCCGAGGATGCCGTAGACCATCGAGTAGCCCAGCGCGATCAGGGCGTAGATCGCCCCCTGGACCACACCGGAAGGGATCTGCCTCAGGACCTCGGCGATGGATTCGCGCACCGGACGGGGATACCGCCCGCGGCTAGGGCCGCTGCCAGCGGAGCTGGAACCGGTTGTCCTTCACTTCCCAGACCCTGTAGCCGCCGCTCTTGAGATCCCCGCGGGCGTCGAACTCGAGCCTGCCGCTCGACACCTCCCACGGCTGGGCACGGATGGCCCCGGCGACCTTCTTCCCGTCGGTGCTCCCGCACTTCTGCATCGCGCCGAAGAGGATGTCCGCCGCGTCGTAGGAGTAGATGGCGTAGGGGCCGGGCTCCTTGTCGGCGCCGAACCGGGCCTTGTACTTCGCGAGGAACTCGGGCGGGATCATGGACGGGAACGTGACGAAGCACCCCTCGGCCGCCCCCCCCGCGGCCTCGATGAACTCCTTCTGGTAGAAGACCCCGTCGCCGGAGATGAGCGGCTGCTTCACCCCGCGCTCCCGCCCCTGGCGCAGGAGGGGCACGACCTGCGTGTAGATCCCGCCGAAGTACCAGGCGTCGGGGTTCTCCGCCTTCACCTTGTTGATGCAGGGCTCGAAGTTCATCTCCGTCGAGGCGAAGCCGTCCCGCACGACCTGGACCCCGGCCGCCTTCGCGGCCTCCGCGAAGTAGTTGGCGAGCCCGGCCCCGTACTGGGTCTTGTCGTCGAGGACGAAGACCTTCCGGGCCTTCAGCTCCTTCACGAGGAACTCCGCCCCGATGGCCCCCTGCTGGTCGTCCCGCCCGCAGGTCCGGAACACCGTCGCGTAGCCCCGCTCCGTGATGTGGGGGTTCGTGGAGGCCGGGGTGATCATCACGATGCCCCGCTTGACGTACTCCTCCGACGCCGGTTCCGTGCAGGAGGAGTTGAAGTGCCCGATCACCCCCTCCACCTTCTCGGCCAGGAGCTGCAGGGCCACGGTCTTCGCCTTGGCGGGGTTGTGCTCGTCGTCGCGCACCACCAGCTCCACCTTGCGGCCCAGGACGCCTCCCCGGGCGTTCCAGTCGTCCATGGCGAGCGTGGTCCCCTTCTCGAGGTCCTCGCCGTTCTTCGCCTGGTCCCCGGTGATGGGGCCCGCCACGCCGATCCGGAGGGTCCCCGACGAGGCGCCGCCTCCGCAGGCGGCGAAGGAGGCGGCGAGGAGGGCGAGGGCCAGCCGCGACAGGGGAGCGTGGCGCAAGGTCGTGTCCTCCGGGGGGGCCGGCGCGATTATAGGCACAGGCACTCCGCGGGGCCCACAGCCTTGGCTCCCGACGGCCGGGCCGGGGAGGAGGTGCGCCGCCTACGGAGTCTTCGCCGGCGCCGCCCCGGGGCCCGGCAGCTCCTCCTCCAGGAACCGGAGGTCCTCGAGGTACTTCTCGATGGCGCTCCGCTCCACGTCGGGGACGTCCCCGAAGACGACGTGGAGGGCCACCTTCTTCCCGGGCTGGGCGTCCGCCGCCGCCAGCGTCCCCGCCAGGCGGAACTCGTGGGTCCGGTGGTACAGCGGCAGCCGGAAGCACGTCCGCACCGCCATCCCGGGGCGGAAGACCGCGAACGGATCGACCCCGTCCAGGTTCTCCCAGGAGAGGACGAGCCCGTCCGTCCGGATCTCGCGCAGCTCGCCGGTCCGCTCCTTCGCCCCGCCCTGCTCGGGGAAGGAGAAGGCCACGCGCACGTCGGCCGCCTCCCCCTTGCCGACCCTGCCGCCGCCCCCTCCCCCGCCCGCCGGCGGGCTCCGCCCCCCGCCGGCCCGAAGGTACTCGACCGCCCGGGCGGTCGTGTCGAAGACGTGCAGCCTCCGGTCCATGCCGAGGGTCTTGAAGATCTCCCGGGCGAGCCGCGAGGGCGCCGCCGCGGCCATGTCGCCCCCGCTCTGGTTCAGCCGCTTCTGCTCCCGGAGGAGCGACCCGAGGGCCGTGGAGTTGATGAAGGTCATCCGGTCGAGGACGAGGACGACCCGCAAGGTGCCCCCGTCGAGGGCCTCGGCCACCTCCGCCGCGAACCGGTCCGTGTCGAGCGTGTCGAACTCGCCCACCAGGGCGAGGAGCAGGATCTCGTCCTGGGCCGTCTTCTCGATCTTCATGGGGGGGAGGGCTCCTAGAGCGGACCGGCCTTCACGACGATCATCGTGAGGTCGTCCTGCAGTGCCGCCGGCTCGCCGAAGGCCGCCACCGCGCGGTGGATCGTCTCCGCGATCTCCCGGGACGGGCGGTCCCGGTCCTTCCGCACGATCTCCACCATGCGCTCGATCCCGTACTGCTCCTTCTGCCCGTTCATCGTCTCGATGATCCCGTCCGTGTAGAGGAGGAGGATGTCCCCCGTCTTCAGGGGGACGGGCGGGGCCACCCGGTAGCGGAACCCGCGCACCATCCCGAGCGCCACCCCCGGGGCGTCCAGCTCCTCCACGCGATCCTCGGCGCGGTGGTAGAGGAGCGGGGCGTTGTGGCCGGCCCGGACGTAGGAGAGGGTCCTCGTGGGCACGTCCAGGTCCCCGTAGAACAGGGTCATGAAGCGCCCCGTCTCCATGTCCTGGCCGAGGAAGTCGTTCATGTTGCCGAGGACCGAGGCGGGCTCAGGGCTGGCCGAGAGGAAGGCCCGCAGGAGCGCGCGGGCCGTGGCCATGAAGAGCGCGGCCCCGATGCCGTGCCCCGCCACGTCCCCGACGACGAGCCCGAGCCGGTTCTCGCCGAGGCGGATGTAGTCGAAGTAGTCCCCGCTCGTCTCCTCGCAGGCCACCGACATCCCGAAGATGTCGAAGCCCGGGACCGTGAGGGCCCCGCCCGGGAGGAGGGAGCGCTGGATGTCGCGGGCGATGAACAGCCCCTGCTGGATCCGCTGTTTCTCCACGTAGTGCTCGAGGAGCCGGGCGTTGTCGATGGCGATGGCCACCTGGTAGGCGAGGGCGTTGAGGAGCGTGAGGTCGGAGCGGGTGAACTCCTTGCTGGTGGCGTGGCTGTCCACGTAGAGGACTCCGATCACCCGGTCCTTCACGCGGAGCGGCACGCACATCACGGTCAGGAGTTTCAGGTCCGCGATCGACTGCCCCAGGTTCATGCCGCCCTGGGCCGCCGCGTCGAGGAGGCAGATCGGCTTCCCCTCCCGCGCGACCTTGAGCGGCACCGAGTGCGAGTAGACGATCCCGGAGGGGAGGGCGCGGCGCCGCCGGTCCCGGGCGGTCTTGACCTTGAGCGCCTCCCCCTCGAAGAGCATGAGGATGCCGCGCTCCGCCCCCGTGAGGTCGATGGTCAGGTCCACCGAGTTCGTGAGCACGGACTCAAGGTCCAGGTTGCTGTTCACCGCCGCGATCGTCTGGAGGAGGATGTTCACGTTGCGGGCGTCGCGCGCGGGGTCGCCGGTCAGGAACTCCGCGAAGGTCTCCTGGGGGTTCCCGCCCGCGAGCGTGACCCCTGTCGAGCGGACGTCGCTCATGCCCCGCCTCCCGCGGCACCGCCGCGCAGCCTCTTCTCGAAACGGATCTCGGTCCCCACCCCTTCGAGGCGCCGGACCCGGATCGAGTCCACGTAGCTCCGCACGAGGAAGAGGCCCCGCCCCCGCGAGTCGTCGAGCCCGGGCCTGCCGGCGTCGTCGAAGTCCGCCTGGGAGATGTTCTGCTCGCCCTCGTCCACGATCCGCCCGACCGCCCGGCCCTCGAAGACGCCGAAGGAGACGTCCACCTCGTGGTAGCCGTCCGGCCGGCGGCCCTGGACGTGCTCGATGGCGTTGTTCACGAGCTCCGAGACCGCGAGGAGGAGCTCCTGGATGTCGTCCTCCCCGAGCCCGTGGGCGCGGCAGGTGGCCGCCACGAGCTCGCGGACCGGCTTCAAGAGGTGCAGCCGGTTGGGGATCCGGAGGAACCAGTCGAAGGGCTCGCCGGCCGCGTCCGAGGTGCGGGGGACGAGCCGGGCCTGCGGGTCGGGCATCGGACCTCCAGGGACGACATGATCGCCGCACGGCAGGGTGAGAATCAATGTCTAGCCCCCGTCGCGGGGGCCGGGAGGGCCCCGGCCCGGAGTTCCTCCGCGGCCTCCCGGGCGCGGCGGCGGGCCTCGGCCCGCTCGGCCGGGTCCGGCGAGGTCTCCGACAGCCCGCGCAGGGCCTCCACGAGGAAGGGGCCGGGCGCCGGCCCCCCCGCGGACGCGACCGCCGCGCGGTAGGAGGCCGCGGCGTCCGCCGGACGCCCCT
>CAZKTF010000130.1:0-10130 GCA_964555565.1 uncultured Planctomycetota bacterium
TCAACTTCTGCTTCGACCTCCTCGGCCTCGAGCGGCCGAAGAGCCTCGCCAACACGCTCGGGATCATGAAGCGCAACCAGTGCGTGCTCGACGCCGGGGGCCGTCGCGGGACCTACGCGGTCTCCCTCAAGGGGCGCGAGGTGGTGAAGGGGATGCTCCTCGAAGCGCCGTCGGCGTCGGACGAGGGGTGAGAGCCGCTTCTTCCCCTTGACCTCGCCGCCCGGGACGGCCACGATGGGCGCCCCATGCGACCCGCCCCGGTCGTCCTCCTGGCCGCGCTGGCCCTCGCCGCGGCGCCCGCGCGAGGCCCCGCGCTCGCGCTCGAGGGCGGCCCGCCGCGCCCCTCGCGCGACTTCGCGATCGTGGGGGCCCGGATCGAGACCGCCTCCGACCGGGGGGCGATCCCCGACGGCGTGCTCCTCGTGCGCGACGGGAAGATCGCGGCGGTGGGGACCCGCGCCGAGGTCCCGGTCCCCGCGGGGACCCCCGTGGTGGACGCCGCGGGCCGCACGCTGCTGCCCGGGATCATCGACACGCACTCGCACATGGGGGTCTACCCCTGGCCCGAGGTGGACGCGAACTCCGACGGGAACGAGGCCACGGACCCGGTGCGGGCGGAGGTCCGCGCTCTCGACTCCGTGAACGCCGAGGACCCGGCCTTCGCGCTCGCCCGGGCCGGCGGGGTCACCTCGGTCCTCGTCCTCCCCGGGAGCGCGAACCTCATCGGGGGGCAGGCCGCGGTCCTCAAGCTCCGGACCGGGGGCACCGTGGAGGCCATGCGCTTCGAGGGCGCGCCCCGCAACATGAAGATGGCCTGGGGGGAGAACCCCAAGCGCGTCTACGGGGAGCGCGGGAACGAGCCCTCGACCCGCATGGGGAACCTGGCGGTCCTCCGGCGCGCCTTCGACGGCGCGCGGGACTACGCGGCCGCCTGGGACCGCTGGCGCGCGAAGGGCGCCGCGGGCGACAAGGACGCCGATCCCCCCGACAAGGACCCGCGCAAGGAGGCGCTCGCCGCGATGCTCCGCGGGGAGTTCCGGCTCCAGGTCCACTGCTACACGCGCAGCGACATCCTCTCCCTCCTCGCCTTCGTGGAGGAGCAGGGGATGAAGGTGACGGCGATCCACCACGCGCTCGACGCCTACAAGTGCCGGGCCGAGATCGCCCGCCACGGCGCCGCCGTCTGCACCTGGGCCGACTGGTGGGGGTTCAAGATCGAGGCCTACGACGGGATCCCGGAGAACGCCGCCCTCTGCGCGGCCGCGGGGATCGCCGTCTGCGTCCACTCCGACTCCTCCGAGGGGGTCCAGAGGCTCCCCCTGGAGGCGGCCAAGATGATCGCGGCGGGCCTCCCGCGCGCCGAGGCGGTGAAGGCCCTCACCCGCAACGGGGCCCGGGTCCTCGGCGTGCAGGACCGCGTGGGGACGCTCGAGCCCGGGAAGGACGCCGACCTGGCGCTGTTCTCGGGGGACCCCTTCCGCGTGGCCACGCGGGTGGACGCCACCTGGATCGACGGCGTGAACGTCTGGTGGCGGGAGGACGCGCGATGAGGGACCGCGGCGCGGCGTGGCTCGCGGCGGCCGGGGCGGCCCTCCTCCTCGGGGGACCGGGCCCCGCGGAGGGGGCGTTCGAGGGGGAGTCCCCTCCCCCGGTCCTCCTCAAGGACGGGACCCTCCTCACCATGGCCGGGGAGCCGGTCGAGGGCGGCTCGGTCCTCCTCCGGGGGGGGAAGATCGAGGCCGTGGGCCGCGACGTCCCCGCCCCCCCCGGCGTCCGCGTCGTGGACTGCGCGGGGAGGCTCGTGACCCCGGGGCTCATCGACGGAGGCACGCAGGTGGGCCTCCTCGACATCGACCTCGTGAAGTCGGCCAACGACTCCGACGAGGGTGCCGTCCCCTCGGCGCCCGACCTGGACGTGCGGGACGGGGTGAACGTGGAGTCCCCCGTCTTCGCCGTCACCCGGTCCCACGGGGTGACGACGGTCCTCGTGGCCCCGCAGGAGGGGGACGTGATCAACGGGCAGGGCGCGCTGCTGCACTGCGTGGACGGCCCCCTCGCCGCGAAGACCGTGCTGGCGCCCTCCGGCCTGCACGTCTCCTTCGGGGAGCCGCCCAAGGCGCGCTTCGGCCCCAAGAACCAGCAGCCGCAGACCCGCATGGGGCTCGCGGCGCTGCTGCGCCGCGAGCTGGACCGGGCGCGCGACTACCTGGAGAAGAAGCGGCGGTACGAGGAGAAGAAGGCGGCGCCGCCGAAGGAGGGGGAGAAGCCCTCGATCCCGGACCCCCCGGCCGTGGACCGCGGGCTCGAGGTCCTGGGGAAGGTCCTCCGGGGGGACCTCCCGGTGTTCGCGCGCGCCGAGAGGCTGGACGACATCCGGACCGCGCTCCGGATCGGCGAGGAGTACAGGCTGCGCCTCGTGCTCGTGCGCGCGACGGAGGCCTGGAAGATCGCCGGGGAGCTCGCGGCGAAGCAGGTCCCCGTGGTCTACGGGCCCGTCACCACGATGCCCCAGTCCATGGAGACCCTCGGGGCGCGCATGGACGCCCCGGCGATCCTCCAGCGCGCGGGCGTCCTGTTCTGCCTCATGACCGGGGGCGCCCACAACGCCCGCAACCTCCCCTACCACGCCGGGATCGCGGTCTCCTACGGGCTCCCGCGGGACGCCGCGCACCGGGCCATCACCCGGGACGCGGCCCGCATCCTCGGGGTGGGAGACCGGCTCGGGACCCTCGAGCCCGGGAAGGAGGCGACGGTCGTGGTCTTCGACGGGGACCCCCTGGAACCCCTCAGCAAGGTCGTGGCGATGTTCGTGCGCGGGCAGGAGGTCTCGCTGCGGTCGCGGCAGACGGAGCTGAACGAGAAGTGGAAGTGAGAGGAACGAGGCCCCGGGCATGAACGTCTTCATCTCCTGCGACATGGAGGGCGCGACCGGGGTCGTCCACCCGGACCAGCTCTCGAACAAGGGCTTCGACTACCCCCGGGCCCGGAAGTTCCTCACGGGGGACGTGGCCGCCGCCTGCGAGGGGGCGATGGAGGCCGGGGCGGAGCGGGTCGTGGTGTGCGACGGCCACGGCGCCATGCGCAACCTCCTCCTCGAGGACCTCCCCGAGGCGGTGGAGGTCGTCGTCGGGCCCGCCTCCTCCCGGGCCCTCTGCCAGATGGAGGGGCTCGACGGCACCTTCGACGCGGCCATGTTCGTGGGGTACCACGCCCGGCACGGGACGCCGGGGGCGGTGCTCCCGCACACCTGGATCGGCGCCGTCGTCCACGAGGTCTCCGTGAACGGCCTGGTCTTCGGCGAGACCGCGCTCAACGCGGCCGTGGCCGGGCACCACGGCGTGCCCGTCGTCCTCGTGGTCGGCGACGAGGCGGTGGCCCGGGAGGCCGAGGAGCTCCTCCCGGACGTGGAGACCGTCGTCGTGAAGACCGCCGTCGGGCGCGCCTCGGCGATCTGCCGCACCCCGAAGTGGACCGCCCGGGCGATCCGCGAGGCCGCGGCCCGGGCGCTGCGCCGGAAGAAGCGCCCGAAGCCCTTCACCGTGAGAGCCCCCGTGGTCTTCGAGATCGCCTTCCACGACGTCCGGATGGCCGACCGGGCGATGAAGCGGCCGGGGCTGGAGCGCGTCGGCCCCCGGTCCGTGGCCTTCTCCCGGAAGACGTTCCCGGAGGCCGCGGTGGAGGCCTGGCGGGCCCTGGAGTGGGTCGCGTCGGAGGACGCGGAGTTCCTGAGGTAGCGGCCGCCCTTACACTGGGGAGCGTGAACCTCCGCGCCATCCTCCCCCCCGTCGCGGCCGTCGCCGCGGGCGTCGCGCTGGCCCTCCTCTACCACCGGTCCGGTCCCGCGCCGGTCGCGGGAGAGAACGCGGGGCTCCCGCTCCCGCAGCCGACGCCGCCCCCTCCCGCCGGCGGGACGATGCACCACCCGGCCGGGGCGGAGGGGCCCGAGCCGCCGAAGGCGTGGCAGGCGAAGGCGGTCCAGCCCCTCAAGGTCCCGCGCACCGAGTCGGTCCGGGCGAAGGTCGAGGGCCCCGACCCGGTCCCGGTGACCTCGGAGACCCGGGCGCAGGTGGCCGCGATCCTCGTGAAGCCGGGACAGGCGGTGGAGAAGGGGGAGCTGCTCGTGCGCCTGGACGGGCGCACCTGGGAGAAGGAGCGCGACGCCGCGCGGAAGGCCGGGGACGCGGCCCGGGTCGCGAAGGCGGAGCGGGCGCTCGCGGGACTGGAGATCCGCGCGCCCGTGGCCGGGCGGGTCCACCGCATCGACGCGGAACTCGGGATGATGCCGATGCGGGGGCCGAAGGGGGCCTTCCCGCTCGTGGTCCTCTTCGAGCCCCCGAAGATGGTCTTCACCGCCGAGGTGCCGGCGCCGCTGGCGGCCGGCCTCGCCCCGGGGACCCAGGTCTTCCTCCGCGCCGGCGACGACCTCCCGGGGACCGGGAAGGTCGAGAGCGTCGGGGAGCCGGGGCCCGGGGGGACGCGGCGGGTCGTGGCGCGGGCCGAGGACCTGCCCGGGAACTCGGCGGCGCCCGGGGGCGAGGGGGAACTCCTCCTCGTGACCGGCGTGCAGGAGGTCCTCGTGGTGCCGGAGACGGCCGTGGCCCTGCGCGGGGAGCAGCCCGTGGTGTGGGTGGTGCGCGTCACCTCGGACCTCGAGGAGAGGAAGGTCCGTCTCGGGCGCCGCCTCCCGGGCGCCGTCGTCGAGGTCCTCGACGGGGTCAAGCGCTTCGAGTCGGTGGCGATTCCCGACGCGAAATGACGCCGGGCGCCGCGAGAATCGCCGCGTGCCCGCCCCCCTGACCCCGAACGCGCTCCGCGTCCTGGAGCGCCGCTACCTACTCCGCGACGACGCGGGCCGCGTCATCGAGGACCCGCCGGGGATGTTCCGCCGGGTGGCGCGGGCGGTGGCCCGCGCGGAGCCGCGCCGGGAGCGGGCGCGCTGGGCCGCCCGGTTCGAGGAGGCGATGTCCTCGCTGGAGTTCCTCCCCAACTCGCCCTGCCTCATGAACGCGGGGACCTCGGTGGGGCAGCTCGCCGCGTGCTTCGTCCTCCCCGTGGCGGACTCGCTCCCCGGGATCTTCGGGGCCGTCCGGGACGCGGCCCTCATCCACCAGAGCGGGGGCGGCGTGGGCTTCGACTTCAGCCGCCTCCGCCCGCGCGGGGACATGGTGGGCTCCACCCACGGGGCGGCCTCGGGGCCCGTCTCCTTCATGCAGGTCGTGGACGCGGCCACCGAGGCCATCAAGCAGGGCGGCCGGCGCCGCGGCGCCAACATGGGCGTGCTCGACGCGCGCCACCCCGACGTCCTCGAGTTCGTGGAGGCCAAGGCCAACGGAGGGATCCTCCGGAACTTCAACCTCTCGGTGGGGATGCCCGACGCGGTCATGCGCGCCGCGGCCTCCGGCGGGACCGTGCGCCTCGTGAACCCCCGCAGCGGGCGGGCCGTGCGGACCCTCCCGGCCGCGGCCCTCCTCGACCGGATCGCCCGGGCCGCCTGGCGCTCCGGGGACCCGGGGCTGCTCTTCCTCGACGCGGTCCACCGGCGGAACCCGCTGCCGTCGCTCGGCCGCATCGTCGCCACGAACCCCTGCGGCGAGCAGCCGCTCCTCCCCCACGAGACCTGCACGCTCGGGTCCCTCGCGCTCCCGCGCTTCGTCTCCGGGGGGAGGTTCGACCGGGGGAGGTTCGCCGCGGCGGTGCGGCTCGGGGTGCGCTTCCTGGACGACGTCGTGGGCACGACGCGCCACCCGCTCGCCGCGGTGCGGCGGGCCACCCTCCGCACCCGCAAGGTCGGCCTCGGCGTCATGGGCTTCGCCGACGCGCTCCTGGCGCTGGGGATCCCCTACGACGCCCCGGCGGCCCTCCGGTTCGCGGGGGAGGTGGCCTCGCTCCTCTCCCGCGAAGCGCGCCGGGCCTCCGAGGACCTGGCGCGCGAGCGCGGCCCCTACCCGGCCTTCCCCCTCAGCCGCGACGCCGCCCGCGGCCGCCCCCCGCTGCGCAACGCCACGCGCACGACCGTCGCCCCCACCGGCACCATCGCGCTCATCGCCGGCTGCTCCTCCGGGATCGAGCCGGTCTTCGCCCTCGTCCACGCGCGGAGGGCCTTCGGGGGGGAGGAGATCCTGGCGGAGGTCCACCCGGCGCTCGGCCCCGCGCTCGCGGCGGCGGGGCGGGACCCCGCGAAGTGGATCCCCCGGGTGGCGCGCTCGGGCTCGCTCCGCGCCCTCGGGGCCGCGATACCGGCGGGGCTCCGGCGCCTCTTCGTCACGGCGCTGGAGGTCCCCCCCGGGGTCCACGTCCGCGTCCAGGCCGCGTTCCAGGCCCACACCGACAGCGGCGTCTCGAAGACCGTGAACCTCCCCCGCGACGCCACCCCCGCGGACGTCGCCCGCGCCTACCGGCTCGCCTTCGACCTCGGGTGCAAGGGGATCACCGTCTACCGCTACGGGAGCCGGGAGGGCCAGGTCCTCTGCCTCCCCGAGGACGCCGAGGAGGGCTCCGCGCGGGAGTGCGCGGTGTAAGAGCCTGCCGCAGCCCAGGGCCCGGGGCGCCTCTTCCGAGCGCCTCTTGCTTACCCCAGCACCTGCGTCTTCGTGTAGAGCGGCGTGTAGGGCATCCGGCGATCGGCGAAGAAGCGCTCGGCGCCCATCTCGCGGTCCACGATCGCGACGACGCGGACGACCTTCGCGCCGAAGGCATGGAGCGCCTCCACGGCCTTCCAGGCCGAGGCGCCGGTGGAGCAGACGTCCTCCACGACGACGCACCGCTCTCCGGGCCGGAGCGGGCCCTCCACGAGCTTCTTCGTCCCGTGCCCCTTCTCCGACCTGCGGACGATGAAGGCCTTCAGCCGCCGCCCGCGCGCCGCCGCCACCGCGGCCACCGCGCCCGCGATGGGGTCGGCGCCGATCGCCATCCCCCCCACGGCGTCGCACTCCTCTCCCGCGAGACGGTCGAGGATCGCCTCGGCGACCAGGAGCGCCCCCTCGCCGTCGAGGGTGACCTGCTTCCCGTCGAGGTAGTAGTCGCTCTTCTGGCCGCTCGACAGGATGAACTCCCCGCGCCGGAGTGCCTTCTCGCGGATGAGGTCGAGGAGCCGGGCCTCGCGCGCCTTCGAGTCCATCGTGGGCCTCCGTTCCCGCGGCGGGCGGAGGATACCGCGGTCGCAGGCCTACCCGCAGGTCGTCTCGACGGCGAGGCCGGCCTGCTGGCACGCCCGCGCCACGGCGTCCGCGCAGTCCTCGAGGAGGGCGCGGACCACCTTCTCGCCGTCCCCGCGCGCCGAGAGGGTCACCCGGATCCGGATCCCGGGCCCGAACCGCCGTGCCCGGCTCTTCACCCGCACCCGCGGGTGCCGCGGGGCGATCGCCGCGAGCATCGGCGCGAGGAGCGACTCGTCGTTGCACGAGACGAGGACCAGGTCCTCCCGGTAGACCGAGGCGCCGAAGAGCGCCCGGAGGTCCGGCCGGAGCGGGCCCTCGACGATCCCCCGCAGCTCCTCCGGCACGCCCGGGAGGGAGATCACCGTCGTGGCGCCGGCGAGGAGGACCACGCCGGGCGCGGCGCCCGCGGGGTTCTCCACGGGCCGGGCCCCGCGCGGGAGGAGCGCCATCTTCCGCCGCGCCGGGGTGAGCCCGCCCTCGGCGACCCAGCCCTTCGCGGCCATGCCGTCGTAGGCGGCGCGGACCAGCGCGAGCGCGGCCGGGTGCTCCTCCAGAGGCGCCCCCGCCGCGCGCGCCACGGCGGCGATGGTCCCGTCGTCCTCCGTGGGCCCGAGCCCGCCGCTCGTGAGGAGGAGGCCCGGGCGGCGCGCCAGGGCCGCCCGGACCTCGGCCTCGAGCGGCCCCGGTTCGTCCGGGGCGACGGCGGCGCGCGCGACCCGGCCGCCGAGGCCGGTCACGGTCCGCGCGAGGAAGTGGGTGTTGGTGTCGAGGACGTCGCCCTCGAGGATCTCCGTCCCGACGGCGAGGATCTCGGCCTCGAGGGCGGCCACGGCCTACCTGCGGGCGCGGCCCCGAACTCCGCGGCGGCCCCGGTCGGTCCGCCGGATCGCGGGGTGGAGCCGGATGGCCTGGAGCCGGGCGCGGAGCTCCGCGGGCTTCCTGAGGCCGTCCTCGGAGACGAAGGCGGTCACGGCGTCGAGCTGCGTGAGGTCGTAGTAGCGGTCCATGAGCCGCACGCCGGCGGGGCGCTCCCCCCAGACGTCCCCCAGGTGCTCCCCCTCGCGGTTGGGGTCGATGAGGTCGGCGGAGGGGAGCATCTTCAGGGTCCCGGCGAGGCAGTACAGCGGCACGCCGGCGCCCTGGGCCAGGAGCGCGAGCCCGCTCGTCCCCACCTTGTTGATGAGCCCCACGGGGACGACGGCATCCGCCCCCACGAGGATCAAGTCCGCCGAGGGGAAGAGGCTGAAGGCCGCGGCGTCCACGAAGGCCGTGACCTGGACCCCGGCGCCCGCGAGCCGCCTCGCCAGGATCCGCCCCTCCATGTTGGGACGGGACTCGGGGCAGAGGACGCTGAACCGCCGCCCCTCCCGGGCCGCCTGGAGGAGCGCCGCCTCCACCGTGGAGGAGCGCGAGTACACGAGGACCACCGACCCCTGGCGGACGAGGCGCGCGCCGGCCTCGGCGAGCCGCTCCCGCTCCTCCGAGGCCCGCTTCACGAAGGCGCCGAGGGCCCGGACCACGGCGGCCCGCGCGCCCGGCAGGTCCTCCGCCTCCTCGGCCGCGCGCAGGGCCGCGTCCGAGAGGTGGATGAAGGGCGCCATGGCGGGCTGGGCGTCGGCCACCAGGGCCCCCACCTTCCCCAGGCCCGCGATGAAGGAGCGCCGCGACCGCGCCCGGCTGTTCTCCGCGTGCTCCCTGAGGACCCGCGCGCCGCGCAGGAGGAGCTCCGTCGCGCCGGAGAGGGAGTCGGAGCGGATCGCGCTCACGGGGTCGGTCATGGGGGGGACGATCCTACGTGGGGCGCGGGGGCGCGGTGAGCGGAAAGAGCGGGGACCCGCGTCCGCGGCTCCGCCGACGCGAGAACGGGTGACCGCCTCCCTTCCTTTCCTTTAGGATCCGCGCGCCATGGCCGCGGACCCCCTCCACATCTTCATCGTGTCGGACGGGACGGGGGCGACGGGGGCCGCGCTCGTCAAGGCCGGGCTCGTCCTGTTCCGCGGGCAGCGGGCGTTCTCCGAGGACGTCGTGATGACCCGCTTCCCGAACACGCGCAGCCTCGGGATGCTGGAGCGGGTGCTCGAGCGCGCCTCGCAGGAGCGGGCCTTCGTCGTGCACACCTTCGGCTCCGACCAGCTCCGGGAGCAGGTGGAGAAGGGGGCGAAGAGCCGGGGGGTCCCCACCGCCGACGTGATCGGCCCGCTCATCCAGTCCTTCGCGAAGTTCCTCCACATGCGCCCCGAGTCGAAGTCCGGCATCCTCCACCAGGTGGACGAGGACTACTTCCGCCGGATCGACGCGGTCGAGTTCGCCGTGATGCACGACGACAGCAAGGCCACCGCGGGGCTCCCCTTCGCGGACGTCGTCCTCGTCGGGATCTCGCGGACGGGGAAGACGCCGCTGGCGGTCTACCTCGCGCTGGAGGGGTGGCGGGTGGCGAACGTGGCCCTCGTCCCGGGGCAGGACCTCCCGAAGGAGATCGAACAGGTGGACCCGCGCCGCATCGTCGGGCTCGTGATCGAGCCGGACCGCCTGGCCGAGATCCGCACCTCGCGCCTGAGGCACCTGGGGCAGGCCCGGACCGACTACGACGACCTGGAGCGCATCGGCGAGGAGATCCGCTGGAGCCGGCAGCTGTTCCGCCAGCGCGGCTGGCCGGTGATCGACACGACGGCCAAGTCCATCGAGGAATCGGCCAACGCGGTCCTCGACAGGGTGATCGGGGCCGACCGGCGGCTGAAGGAGCTGTGACGGCCGCCCTTTGCCGCGCGGCGCTGCTGGGGCTGGCGGCCGCGGCCGCGGCCTGCACCACGGTCGTCGTCCGCGAGCCGACGCTGGAGCGCTCCCTCGCCGCGGCGCTCGAGGGGCGCCGCCTGGACGCCGTCGCGGGGCGCGTCCTCCACTTCCGGGACGGGCTCCTCGGGGAGGGCGCAGACCTCGGCCGGCTCGACCGCCGGGAGCGCGCGGCCGCGGCCC
>CAZKTF010000131.1:0-10096 GCA_964555565.1 uncultured Planctomycetota bacterium
CGCAGGGCGGCGGCCACCTCACGGCGTGAGTCCAGCCAGGCGGTTAAGGTATCCGCGAGCGCTGGTGTGACCGGCGAGGCCGACGCGGTGGACCCCGCCTACGGCCGGGCGCTCCGGTGGGCGGCGCGGAGCGGCGTGCGCGTCCTCGCCTTCGCCGCCTCGCTCGACCGCCGCGGCGTGCGCCTCGCGCGCCCGTTGCCCGTGGACCTGTCCTCCGGGCGCCCGAACGGGGCGGCCCTCCTGGAGGAGCGCGCCCTGCGCGCGGGCGCGTCGCGGGGGTAGGGCGTCCCCGTCCTTTCCCTTCCCGCCGCGGGCGGGGCTCCCGGTACGCTCTTCCCCCCGGGAGGCCGCCATGGCGTACGGGCTCGAGGCGTACTGTTCCGACCTCGCCCGGCTCATCGGTCCGGACACCCCCTCCGCCGCCGCGGTCGCCGCGTGCCGCGAGCGCATGGAGGCGGTCCTCCGCAACGGCCTCACGCTGCGCGACGAGTTCCGGGTGGTCGTCCCGGGGCAGTACTCGCGGAACCTCGTCCACCGCGACCCACGCGGGCTGTTCGTCGTCATCGCGCTCCTCTGGAAGCCCGAGACGGTGAGCCCGGTCCACGACCACGCCTCCTGGGGCGTGATGGGGACCTACGAGAGCACCATCGCGATCACGAACTACGACCGCCTCGACGACGGGAAGGACCCCGCCTTCGCGCACCTGCGCGAGCGCGAGGTCCTCGAGAGCGGCGAGGGGCGGGTCGAGGTCGTGGACCCGCCGCGCATCGACGTCCACCGGATGGCCAACCCCACGAAGCGGCAGACGATCACGATCCACACCTACGGGAAGGAGACCGACTCCTGCTTCGTCTACGACCTGGTAACGGGGAAGCGCGGGCCGATCGCGCTCCGCTACGCGAACCGCCCCGGCGAGGTCCCCGGCCGGTCCTGCAACGGCGGGCCGGGCAAGCCCGGCCCCTGCTAGTACTGGACGACCGAGAACACCTTGTGGTCGCGGAGCTTCTCGCGGCCCATGAGGAAGGTGAGCTCGAGGAGGAAGCCCACGCCCAGGACCTCGCCTCCCATCTTCTCGATGAGGTGGACGCACGCGCCGATGGTCCCCCCGGTGGCGAGGACGTCGTCGATGAGGACGACCTTCTGCCCCTTCTTGATGGCGTCGCGGTGGACCTCCAGCGCGTCCACGCCGTACTCGAGCGCGTAGGAGGCCGAGATCCGCTCGCGCGGCAGCTTCCCCGGCTTGCGGATCGGGATGAACCCCTTGCCCAGGCGCAGCGCCAGGGGGGACGCGAAGAGGAACCCGCGCGACTCCACGCCGAGGACCAGGTCCACGCCCGCCGCGCGGAACTCGTCCGCGAACCGGTCGATCACCCAGCGGTAGGCCTCGGGGTCCTGGAGGATCGGCGTGATGTCCTTGAAGGAGATCCCCGGTTTCGGGAAGTCGGGGACCTCGACGATCAGGCGCTTCAGCGCGTTGGCGTCCATGGAGCTCCTCCAGACTCGGGGAGGGAGTATAGCCGGGGGGTGCGGGACACGGCGGGGCCTATGCGGCCGCCGTGCGCGGCGCCACCGACGGATTCACTCCGCCCCGACGGCCGAGCGACGTAGGTTCCGTCTCCATGCGCAACCCCTTCCGCCGGGCGGCGGCCGCCTTCGTGGCCGGGCGGACAGGGCTCGACCCCTCGCTGTTCGCCGTGACGGAACCGCCGAACCCCGGCCTCGGGGACTACGCGGTGGGCTGCTTCCCCGCGGCGAAGGCGCTCGGGCGCAACCCGGCCGAGGTCGCCGCCGAGGTCGCGGCCTCGTTCAAGCCGGCCGGGGGGTTCGCGGAGGTGAAGGCCGCGGGGCCCTACGTGAACTTCCGCCTGGAGCCCGCGGCGCTCGCGGCGCAGGCCCTGGCGCTCGTGGCGGAGGCCGGGGACCGGTGGGGGGAGTCGGACGGGGGGAAGGGGCGCACCGTCGTCATCGACTTCTCGTCCCCGAACATCGCCAAGCACCTGGCCTACCACCACATCCGGTCCACGATGATCGGGAACGCTCTCGTGCGCCTCCACCGCGCCTGCGGCTGGACGGTCGTGGGGGTGAACCACCTCGGCGACTGGGGCACGAACTTCGGGATGCTGCTCGTGGCCTGGGAGGCGTGGGGGGGCGGCGCGGCGCCGACGGTGGACCTCCTCAACGACCTCTACGTGCGGTTCCGCGCCGAGGCGAAGAAGGACCCGGCGCTGGAGGAGAGGGCCCGCGCGCGCTTCGCGGCGCTCGAGGGCGGGGACCCCGCGGCCCGCCGCGCCTGGGAGGAGTTCCGCCGCGTCTCCCTCGAGGAGTTCCAGCAGGTCTACGACATGCTCGGGGTGCGCTTCGACCTCGTGAAGGGGGAGAGCGAGTTCGAGCCCTTCCTCGAGCCCGTGGTCGAGATGCTCCGGAGCAAGGGGCTCGTGACGGAGAGCGAGGGGGCCCTGGTCGTGGACCTCGCGGCCGAGAAGATGCCCCCCTGCCTCCTCCGCAAGCGGGACGGGGCCACGCTCTACGCCACGCGCGACATCGCCGCCGCGCTCTGGCGCTACGAGCACTACGGGTTCGACCGGTCGCTCTACGTGGTCGATCGCGGGCAGGCGCTCCACTTCCGCCAGTGGTTCCGCGTGCTCGAGAAGGCGGGCTTCCCCTTCGCGAAGGAGATGCGCCACGTCTCCTTCGGGCAGGTCCGGTTCCAGGGGAGGAAGACGGGGACGCGCACGGGGAACGTGATCCTCCTGCGCGAGGTTCTGGAGGAGGCGGCGGCGGCCATCCGGGAGCGGATCGAGCGGAAGAACCCCGCGCTCGCCGACAGGGAATCCGTGGCGCGGCAGGTGGGCGTGGGCGCCGTGGTCTTCGCCGACCTCTGCACCCAGCGCGAGAAGGACGCCGAGTTCGACTGGGAGCGGATGCTCTCCTTCGAGGGGGACACCGGCCCCTACGTCCAGTACGCCCACGCCCGCACCGCCTCGATCCTCCGGCGCGCCCCGGGGGACCTCCCCCCGCCGGACCCGCGCCGGCTCGCGCTCCCCGAGGAGGGCGCCGTCCTCCGGGCGCTGGCGGACTTCCCCGACCGCGTCGAGAAGGCCGCCGAGGAGGCCGAGCCGTACCACCTGACCACCTACCTCCTCGACCTCTGCGCCCTGTTCTCGCGCTGGTACGACCTCGGGAACCGCGACCCGGCCCTCAAGGTCCTCTGCGACGACCGCCCCACGGCCGCGTCCCGCCTCGCGCTGGTGCGCGCGGTGGAGCGGACGCTGAAGAGGGGGCTCGACCTCGTGGGGATCGCGGCGCCGGACGAGATGTGAGGGCCGACGGGGCTCCTCGCCATGAGGAGCGGGTCGCCTGCCGTGGAGGAACGGCGGGTAGGGGTATGGGTAGGGGCAGGGGAGAATCCCGGCAAGGCTGCCCGTACCCTTACACCTACCCGCCTCCCCTGCGAGAAGCGCATCCACTCGACCCAGCGAGGAACCGCCGACGGCCGGCAACCCGCGAGTTCTCCCTCTCCTCCCCGGCGGGCGCTAGCATCCCTCTCCCCATGGAATGCGCCGCGCCGCGCAGGCTCGAGCACCGCACCGAGGTCGTCGCCTGCAGGTCGGTCGCGCGGCGGACGTTCCTCCTCGAGCTCCGCTGCCCGGAACTGGCGCGCGGGGTCCTCCCCGGGCAGTTCGTCATGCTCGAGTGCGACCCCTCGGGGGTCCCGTTCCTCCGCCGGGCCTTCTCCGTGTGCGACGTCCTCCCGGACGCGGCGGGGAGCCCGGAGCGGATCCTCGTCGCGGTCCTCGTCGTGGGCCGCGGGACCGAGGCCCTGGCCGGGCGCCGGCCCGGGGAGGCGCTCGCGGCGCTCGGCCCGCTCGGGAAGCCCTACGACCTCGGCGACCCGGGGCGGCCGCTCGTCCTCGTCGGCGGGGGGATCGGGACCGCGCCCTTCCCGCTCGTGGCCCGCGCCCGCCGGGCGGGCGGGGCGAAGGGGGCCCTCCGCGCGCTCTTCGGGTTCCGGGACGCCGCCTCCGCGTGCCTCCTCGGCGAGATGGAGGCCCTCGGATGCCCCGTCACGCTCTGCACCGACGACGGGTCGGCGGGGAGGAAGGGCCTCGTGACCGACCACCTGGATCCGCTGCTCGGGCCCGGGGCGACGGTCCTCGCCTGCGGCCCCAACCCGATGTTCGGCGCGCTGGCGCGCTTCCTCGAGGGGCGCGGCGTGCCCTGCCAGGTCTCGACCGAGGAGCCCATGGCCTGCGGCACCGGGCTCTGCTTCGGCTGCGTCGTCCCCCTCCGCACCCCCGGCGGCGTCCGCTGGGCGAAGTCCTGCGTGGAGGGGCCCACGTTCCCCATCGAGGCCATCGCGTGGGAGCTCGTCCGCTCCATCCACTAGACGCCATCTACCGGGAGCTCACGGGGATCGCCCGCACGGTCCCGCGGGCCCAGGCGGACGCGCTCGCCGAGGCCGTCCACGGCGCGCGGCGGGTGTTCGTCGCCGGCATGGGCCGGAGCGGGCTCATGATGCGGGCCTTCGCCATGCGCCTCATGCAGCTCGGCCTCACGGCCTACGTGGTGGGCGACACGACGACCCCGAGCTTCGCCCGCGGGGACCTCCTCGTCGTGGGGTCGCGCTTCGGCCGGTCCGGCTCGCTCCTCCACTACGCGGGCATCGCGAAGCGCACCGGCGGGCGGGTCGCCACCGTCACCATGAGCCCCGGGACCCCGCTCGCCCGCAAGTCCGAGCTCGTCGCCACGATCCCCGTCCGCGAGGGCGGCCCCAGCAAGCAGCCCCTGGGGACGCTCTTCGAGCAGTCCCTCCTCGTCTACCTCGACGCGGTGGTCATCCTCCTCAAGCGCCGCCTCCACGCCACCGAGACCACCATGCGGAAGCGGCACACGAACCTGGAGTAGCCGCCTCTTGACGTCCTAAGTTGTTTACTCCAAGAGTCTTATGGGCCTCGTGTTCATCGCGATTGCCCGCGCCCGTGGTGTAGAATCGCCTCCATGGATCGTAGCACGGGCCGAAAGAGGATTGCGACGGCGGCGTTCGTGCTCCAGGGGGAGGCCGAGCGCGCCTTCGATGATGCGTTCTGGCGGAGCCTCGGTCCCGAGAAGCGCGTCGAGGCCCTGTGGGACATGGTGCTGGAGGTCCGGGCCCTCCGGGGAGAGAACAGTGGTGAACCCCGACTTCAGAGATCTGTTCTCCGCGTTCAACGGGCTCGGCGTCCGCTACCTCGTGGTGGGAGGGTACGCCGTCACCTTCCACACGAAGCCGCGGTTGACGAAGGACTTGGACGTCTGGATCGACGCTGACCCGGAGAACGCGCGCCGCGCATGGGACGCGCTCCGGGCCTTCGGGGCGCCGATGCACGACCTGGAACCCGGCGACCTCTCGAGGCCCGGGATGGTCTACCAGATCGGCCTGCCCCCCAATCGCATCGACATCCTCACCAGCCTGGTGGGCGTGGAGTTCCCCGCCGCCTGGGAGCGCCGCGCGCGCGCCCGGTACGGCGCGTGCGACGTCCAGTACATCTCGCGAGAGGACCTCGCGGAGAACAAGCGGCTCGCCGGGAGGAAGCAGGACCTGCTCGACGTGGAGGCGCTCGAGAGGTCGCTGCGGAAGCCCGGCGGCAAGCCGCGGGCGGGCCACCGCCCGCGCTGACCCCGGTCCCCCGCTCCTCCCCCGCCCGCGTTTGCCGGGCCGGAGGCGCCCCGGGTACGATGGGCGTTCCGGCATCCCTCGGGGCGGGGGCCACGGCCCTCGCCGCAGGAGACACGACCATGCCCGACGCCTTCATCCTCTCCGCCTGCCGGACCGCCATCGGGAAGTTCCAGGGAGGCCTCGGCGGCCTCGCCGCGCCCGCCCTGGGCGCCATCGTCGTGAAGGAGGCGCTCTCCCGCGCCGGCGTCCCGGTCGATGCCGTGGACGAGGTCATCCTGGGGAACGTCCTCCAGGCCGGCGTGGGCCAGAACCCGGCGCGGCAGGCGGCGATCAAGGCCGGGCTCCCCCCCTCGGTCCCGCCCTTCACCGTGAACATGGAGTCGATGTCGAACGCGCCCTACCTGCTGCCGAAGGCGCGCGCGGGCTACCGCCTCGGCCACGGGACGCTGGTGGACTCCATGATCGCGGACGGGCTCTGGGACTGCTTCCACGACTTCCACATGGGAAACACGGCGGAGCTCGTCGCCCGCGAGAAGGGGGTCTCCCGCGCCGACCAGGACGCCTTCGCCGCGGAGTCCCACCGGCGCGCGGTCGCCGCGCAGTCGGCGGGGAAGTTCCTGAGGGAGATCGTCGCGGTCGAGATCCCGGGCCGCAAGGGCGAGGTCACCCGCTGCGACACGGACGAGGGGCCGCGCGCCGACACCACGGCCGAGTCCCTGGCGAAGCTCCGCCCGGCCTTCGACCCGAAGGGCAGCGTCACCGCGGGGAACGCCTCCTCCATCAACGACGGGGCGGCGGCCCTCGTCGTGGCCTCGGAGAGGAGGGCGAAGGAACTCGGCGCGAAGCCCCTCGCGCGGATCACCGGGTACGCGGCGGGCGGCCTCCCCCCGGAGTGGGTGATGATGGCCCCCGTGGAGGCCGTGAAGAACCTCTGGAAGCGGCTCGGCGTGGGGCGCGACCACTTCGACCTCTACGAGATGAACGAGCCCTTCGCGGCCGCCTCCCTGGCGGTGAACCGCGCCCTGGAGCTCGACCCCGCGAAGGTGAACGTCCACGGCGGGGCCGTGGCCCTCGGCCACCCCATCGGGGCGAGCGGGGCGCGCATCCTGGTCACGCTGCTCCACGCGCTGGAGGACCGGGGGCTCCGGCGCGGCCTCGCGGGGCTCTGCCTCGGGGGCGGGAACGCGGTGGCGCTCTCGGTGGAGCGGCTGTAGGGCCGTTGCCGTTGTAGGGGCGGGGCTTGCCCCGCCCGCCGTTCGACGCGTCCGGCGCAGGTCGGAGGAGAGGACCATGGCGGAGGTGAGGAAGGTCGGCGTGCTCGGGGCGGGGACCATGGGCAACGGGATCGCCCAGGTCTTCGCGCAGGCGGGGGTGCCCGTGGCGGTGGTGGACACCTTCCCGGGGGCGATCGAGCGGGCCCGGGCCGCCATCGAGAAGTCGGCCCGGAAGATGGCCGAGAAGGCCGGGAAGTCCCCGGACGAGGCCGCCCGGGAGACCCTGGGGCTCATCCGCTTCGGGGCGGACATGGAGGCCTTCGCGGCGTGCGACCTCGTGGTGGAGGCGATCGTCGAGGACGCCGCGGCCAAGGAGGCGGCCTTCCGCACGCTCGACGCCGTGTCCTCGGCCCACGCCGTCCTCGCCACGAACACGTCGTCCATCTCGATCACCCGGATCGCCGCGGCCACGAGGCGCCCGGCGCGGGTGGTGGGGATGCACTTCATGAACCCCGTCCCCCTCATGAAGCTCGTCGAGATCATCCGCGGGCTGTTGACGATCGACGCCACCGTGGCCACGGTCGTGGAGGCCACGAAGCGCCTGGGCAAGGTCCCCGTGGAGGTGAACGACTCCCCGGGCTTCGTCAGCAACCGGGTCCTCATGCCCATGCTCAACGAGGCGATGTTCGCCCTGATGGAGGGCGTGGCGACGAAGGAGGCCATCGACGACGTGATGCGCCTGGGGATGAACCACCCGCTCGGGCCGCTGGCGCTCGCGGACCTCATCGGCCTCGACGTCTGCCTCGCCATCCTCGAGGTCCTGCACCGCGACCTGGGGGACGACCGCTACCGCCCCTGCCCGCTCCTCAGGCGGATGGTGGCGGCGGGGCTCCTCGGGCGCAAGGCGGGACGCGGTTTCCACGACTACGCGGCGGCGAAGTAGCCGGCCGGCACGGAGGACCATGGACTTCCGGCTCAGCGAAGAGCACCGCATGGTGCAGGAGGCCGCGCGGGAGTACGCCCGCGAGGTCCTGGCCCCCCGGGCCGCCGGGCTCGACCGCACGGGGGAGTTCCCGGTCGAGAACCTCAAGGCGGCCGCGGAGCGCGGCTTCTGCGGGTTCCTGATCCCGGAGGAGCACGGCGGGACCGGGATGGGGAACATGGCCCTGGCCCTGGCGCTGATCGAGATCAACCGGGCCTGCGCCTCCACGGGCGTGACGATCTCCGTCCACAACAGCCTCGCGTGCGGGCCCATCGTCGCGCACGCGAACGAGGAGCTGAAGAAGCGCTGGCTCCCCCGGCTCGCCACGGGCGAGGTCCTCGGGGCCTACGCGCTCTCGGAGGCCGCGAGCGGCTCCGACGCGGCCGCCCTCCTCTGCACGGCGCGCCTCGACGGGGACCACTGGGTCCTCGACGGGACCAAGCTCTGGGTCACCAACGGGAGCCACGCGGGGCTCTTCGTGGTCTTCGCCCGCACCGACCCGAAGGTCTCCCACGCGAAGGGGATCACGGCCTTCCTCGTGGAGCGGGACACGCCCGGCTTCCGCGTGAGCAAGAAGGAGGACAAGCTCGGGATCCGCGCGTCCTCCACCACGGAGCTCGTGTTCGAGGGGGCCCGCGTCCCCGCGGGGAACGTCGTCGGGGACGTAAACGAGGGCTTCAAGGTCGCCATGCACACGCTCGACGGCGGCCGCATCGGGATCGCCGCCCAGGCCCTGGGGATCGCCGAGGCCTGCCTCGAGGCCTCGGTCAAGTACGCGAAGGAGCGCCGGCAGTTCGGCCGTCCCATCGCCGACTTCCAGCCCATCCGGTGGAAGATCGCCGAGATGGCCGCGAAGATCGAGGCGGCCCGCCTGCTCATCCTCCACGCGGCGTGGAAGAAGGACCGGGACGAGCCCCACACCTTCGAGGCCTCGGTGGCGAAGCTCGAGGCGAGCCGCGCGGCCAACTGGTGCGCGCGCCAGGCGGTCCAGGTGCACGGGGGGGCCGGGTACCTCGTGGACTTCCCGGTGGAGCGGTACTTCCGCGACGCCCGGATCACCGAGATCTACGAGGGCACCACCGAGATCCAGAAGCTCGTCATCTCCCGCCACGTGCTGAGGTAGGCGGCGTGGGCGGGGCGGCGCGGGCGACCGGGCGGAGGACGGCGCGGGCGGGGTCCCCTCCGGCCGCGGGGCCCCCGGGGGACCTCGCCGCGGGAGTCGCCGCGGGCGACACCTTCGCCGTGGCCCGGGCCATCTCCCTCGTGGAGGACCGGTCCGCGGCGGGCGCGGCGCTCCTGGAGTCGCTCGCCCCCCGCGTCGGGCGGGCCCACCGGGTCGGGATCACGGGGCCCCCGGGAGCGGGGAAGTCCACGCTCGTGAACGCGCTGGCGCGCGAGGCGCTCGCGGCGGGAGGCTCGGTCGGCGTGGTGGCCGTGGACCCGACCTCCCCCTTCACGGGGGGGGCGCTCCTCGGCGACCGCGTGCGGATGCAGGGGGCGGCGGCGGACCCCCGGGCCTTCATCCGTTCCATGGCGAGCCGAGGCGACCTCGGGGGCCTCTCGGCGGCGGCCCAGGACGCCTGCGACGTCCTCGACGCCGCGGGCAAGGACTGGGTCCTCCTCGAGACCGTGGGGGTCGGGCAGACCGAGGTCGAGGTCGCCGGGGCGGCGGACACCGTCGTGGTCGTCCTCCACCCGGAGTCGGGGGACGGCGTCCAGGCGATGAAGGCGGGCCTGATGGAAATCGCGGATATCCTCGTCGTCAACAAGGCGGACCGGGACGGGGCCGACAGGCTCGTGCGGGAGGTGCTCGGGGTGCTCGAGTTCCGCCCGGCGGGGGCGCGTCCGCCGGTCCTCCAGACGGTGGCGTCGGAGGGACGCGGGGTCCCGGAGCTGTTCGCGGCCGTGCGCGGGCACCGGGAGGGGGCGCGGGCCTCGGGCTCCTTCGACGCACGGCGGCGCGCACGGTTGCGGGCCCGGATCCGGGAGATGGTGGAGGACGCGCTGCGGGCGCGGGTGCTCGGGGAGGGGGCCCGGGCCCTGGAGGGGCTCGTGGAGGAGGTCCTCGCGCGGCGCGAGACGCCGCAGGGGGCCGCGGCGAGGCTGCTCGCCGGCCTGAAGGGAGTCGATCGATGAGCGCGAAGGAGCGTCGCGGCGGCCGCCGGAAGCTGGGCCCCGCCTCCCCCCCCGGGACCCCGCGGGCGGCCCGCCCGTCCCCGGGCGCCTCCCGCCCCGGGCCCTCCC
>CAZKTF010000132.1:0-10051 GCA_964555565.1 uncultured Planctomycetota bacterium
CCCGCGGCCTCGCCGCCGCGCTCCCGGGGCTCTCCCCGCGGGGCCGGTGAGGGTGCCGGTCGCCAACCTCCGGCCCGTCGCCATCTTCGGGACGGTGGCCGGCCTCGGGCTCCTCCTCGTCCACCTCCTCGCCCGGGGCCCCTCGGCGACGGTGCCCTCCTCGAGGCCGCGGGTCCACGTGGTCGATGTCCCCGAGTCCGGCGCGGCCATCCCCGGGCCCGCCTCGCTCCCGGGCTTCACGCTGCTGCGCGCCGAGGGGATCCAGCTCGCCCCGGTGCGCCCGGTCACCCTCGAGGACGGGACGAAGGTCCCCTTCCGGGACGCGGTCCTCACCGCGCGCCGGGGAGTCCCCCTCCCCTCCCCGGCCCGCGGCGTGGACCGGATGGCCATCGAGGGGCCGGTGGTCCTGTTCCGCCCGGCGCCGCGGACCCGCGCGGACCTGGCGCGGCCGGCCACGGAGGGCGCCACCCGGATCGAGGCGCCGCGCGGCGTGCTCGAGCGGGGGCCCGGCGAGGGGCTCCGCCTCTCCCTGGAGGGCCCCGTCGCGGCCCGGGCCGACCGGGGCGGGACCCCCTGGACCTTCGACGCGCGGGAGCGGGCCGAAGCCGACCTGCAGCGCCGCACCGTCGTCGCCCCCGGCCCGGCCCGGATCGGTTCCCCGGGCGTCGCGGTGGAGGGGACCGACCTCTCCGCCTCGGAGTCCGCGCGCTCCCTCGTGCTCGAGAAGGGGGCCCGCGGGACGGTGGCCGGAGGCCGCGGGGCCAGGGTCCCGGGCGCCGGGGGGGGCGGGGAGATCCGGTTCCGCTGCACGGACCGGTTCTCGGTGGCCCCTCTCCCCGCCGCGGCGGACGGGCTCTCGCGCACGCGCGTCCGGCTGGAGCGCGAGGCGGTGCTGGAGCAGGGGGACGGGACGCTCCGCGGCGACGTCGTGGAGGTGGACCTGGCGAGCCGCCCCGGGGCCGGCGACGAGGGGCCGGTGGTGGAGGCGATCCGCGCCTCGGGCGTCGTCACGGTCTCCGGCGGGACCGGGGGGCGCGCCTACGGGGCGGCCACCTCGCGCCTCGCGGCCCGGGCGGTCGCCGACGGAAGGACCGAGGTCGTCCTGGAGGGGGAGCCGCGGCTCCGCACCGAGGAGCGGGCGCTCGACGGCAGCCCGCGCGGGACGCTCGACGTCGCGAGCCGCGGGCCCGCGACGCTCCTCCTCCCCGCGGACCGGGGCCCCGTCGAGGGCCGCTTCACCGGGGGAGCGACCGCCGTGCAGACGGTCCCGCCGCAGGACGGGCAGGGGGCGCCCGCGGTCCGCACGCTCCGCGCCCCGACGCTGCTGCTCGCGGGGACCCGCCGGCCGGAGGGGCTCCTCGTGGACGAGGTGCGCGGCGAGGGGGGCGCGGCGCTGGACGACGGGCCCCGCTCGGCCCGGGCCCGCACCGCCGTTCTCCAGCAGCGGCCCGACGGCTGGCGGGTGGTCAGGCTCTCGGGGGACGTGACGGCCTCCTGGCCCGCGGCGGGGGCGCTCGACCCGGTCGCCCCGCTGGCCGACGGGGCCGCGGGGACCGCCGACCCCGGGACGATGCTCGTGGCGAGCCCCGAGACGGTCGTGCTGGAGATCCCCCCCGAGGGGGACCGCGGGAGCGGGGGCCGCGTGACCGCCGGGAACGGCGTGGTTCTCCGCCGCGTGGCAGGGGAGCGCGAGGTCTACCGCCTCCTGGCGGCCACGGTGGCCGCGGACCTCGCTCCCGGGTCGGGCGCCCTCCGCGCGCTCGACGCGCGGGGCGGGGCCGCCCTCGAGGGGCGCGGCGAGGGGGAGGGAGGGAGGCGCTACGCGCTCTCCGGCGAGCGCCTGGTCCTCGGGAAGGACCCCGAGGGGGCCGTGGCCTTCGCGGGGGCAGGTCGGCGCGCCGCGGGCTCCTTCCTGGGAGAGGACGGGCGGCCCTTCCGCGTGGAGGGGACGCGGATCGCCTTCGAGCGCGCGACCGGCCGGTTCGAGGTCGAGGGGCCCGTGGACGCGGAGGGTCTCCTGCCGGACCGCGGCCCGGCCGGGCCCGGCGGGCGCACGGGCGGGAGCGTGCGGCTGCTGGCGGGCCGCGCGGAGGGGGTCCTCGCCGAGGGGCGCGGCCGCCCCGACGGCAGGACGCGCGTCGTCTCCCTCCTCGCGCGGGACGCGGTCCGCCTCCTCGGGGCGACGGAGCGGGCCGAGGGGGACCGGCTCGACTACGACGGCGAGAAGGGGGAGGCCGTCCTCCGCGGGGCGCCGGCGCGCGTGGTCGCGGCCGCGGGGCCCCCGGGACGGGACCCCGCGGGCCCGTGGCTCGAGGACCTCTGCGAGGCCCCGGCGCTGTGGCTCTCCACCCGGGACGGGGAGATCCGCGAGGCCCGGGCCCCCTCGGGGGGCCTGCTCGTCCGCCACCGGTTCCCGCCGCCCGCCGCGCCCGGGGAGGCGGCGCCGCCCCCGGAGAGGCTCGAGGCCCGCTGCCGCGGCCCCCTCGTCCACCACCCGGAGGAGACGACGCTCGGGGGCTCCGTGGAGGTGCTCCGCCGCGTGCGGGTCGGGGGGGAAGTCCTGGAGCGCGAGCGCCTCGAGGGCGCGGACGAGGTCCTCGTCCTGCACCCGTCCGCGGGCGGCCGCGGGGGGCCCGGGCCCGTGACCCGGGCCGTGGCCACCTCGGCCGCGGGCTCCATCGCGGTGGCGTCGAAGGACTCCGGGTGGAGCGCGACCGGCGTCTCCCGCGTCGAGATCGACCCGACCGGGGACACCGTCCTCCTCGAGTCCTCCGCAGGCTCCCCCCGGTTCCGGGTCGAGCACGACTCCGGGACCCACTGGTACCGCCGCGCGGTCTACGACTACCGCCGGAGGCTCTTCAGCGAGCGCGTCCGGGCCACGGTGACGGAGAGGTGAGGCCCGCCGGCGGGCTGCCGTCTGGTATCGTCGTCTCCATGTTCGACGTCGGCTCCGGCGAACTGATGCTCATCCTGCTCGTGGCCCTCATGCTCTTCGGGGGAAAGCTCCCCGACGTGGGCCGCTCGATCGGCCGATCGGTGAACTCCTTCCGCAAGGGCCTCCAGCAGGGCGTGGAGCCCCTCCGCGAGGTCGAGAACGAGTTGCGCCGCGAGGAGCCGCCGGCGAAGCCCGACCCGCCCAAGGCGGGCGGGGCAAGCCCCGCCCCTACAACGGCCCCGTTTCCCCCGCCTTTGTAGGGGCGACCCTTGGGTCGCCCGCCGTTCACTGGCCCCGCCTTCGCCAACGGCGGGCGGGGCAAGCCCGGCGCCTACCCCCCGAAGACACACGGCGGGCGGGGTAAACCCCGCCCCTACTAGGACTTCTTCGGTTCCGCCTCGGGGGTTCCCTCGCCGCCCTTCACCTTCTTCTCGCCCTCCTCGAAGATGGAGAGCCAGTCGCCGCCCTCCGCCTCGGCCTGGAACACGCCCGTGGCCGCGATCTTCCCGGTCGCGGCCTTCTGCGGGGGCTGGTAGGGGGCGAACTCGTCGAGCTTCGCGCGGATGACGTCGTAGACCCCGACGTACATGTAGGGAGAGCACTTCGTCCGGTCCACCACGCTCTGGAGGACCTCCGGGGCGAGCTGCTCGCACACGGCCAGGGTCATCGCCTTCCCGAACCTGTCGATGGGGAGGATGGCGTAGCCGTGGAGGAAGGCGGGCTCGAAGATCGCGAGCAGGTCCTTCTTCGGCGAGAACGTCTGGAGGTCGAAGAAGGGCAGCGCGAAGTGCGTGCAGACCACCTTGGCGAGGTCCCACCCCGTGATGAAGCCGCACCGGATGAGGTGCGGTCCGAGGGGCTCCTGGGGCTGGCTCTGGTACTTGGCGGCCTCGGTGATCTGGGCCTTCGTGAGGACGCCCTCGTTGGCGAGGACTTCGCCCAGTTTCTTAGCCGAGGTCCTGCGGTCGATCGCCATGCGGTCTCCCGGCGCCCCGGGGGACAGGGGCTCCTCCGCCCTCTATCGGACGGACGGCGAAGCGGCCTGACCCCCATTGGATGCTAGATCGCCCCCGGGCCCCGGACAAGGACCGATTCGTCCGGTCACACGTCCAGCTCGCTTACGTCGAGGGCGTGCCGCTCGATGAAGAGGCGGCGGGGCTCGACCTTCTCCCCCATGAGGGTCGTGAACATCTCGTCGGCGCGGACCCCGTCCTCGACCTGGATCCGGAGCAGGCGCCGGCTCCCGGGGAGCATCGTCGTCGCCCGGAGTTGCTCGGCCATCATCTCGCCGAGGCCCTTGTACCGCTGGACGTCGATCCCCTTCGTCCCCGCGGCGCGGACCCGCTCGAGGACCTGGCCGAGGCTCGCCGCCGGCTGCGGCTCCCCCTGCTCCGTCCGCACGAGGAAGCGCGGCGGCGGGTCCTCGCCCGGGGCCGAGGCCGGGGGCTCCAGGAACTCGTCCATCCGGAACCCGATCCGCGCGAGGCGCTCGGCGCTCCTCTCCACCGCGCGGGCCTCGCGCACCTCCACGGCGTGGCCCAGGTGCTCGCCGATGCCCTGCTCGCGGGCCTTCTCCCGCGCCTCCTCCGCGCCGGCCCCGAAGGCCGCCTGCCCTCCCCCCACCACCGCGTGGGGCGGGAACGTGCCGTCGGGGCGGCGCGCGGCGAGGTAGGCCTCGGCGGGGAGCCCGCGCCGCCGGAGCGCGCCGACGAGCGCCTCGACCCCCGTGAGCGCATCGAGGAGCTCGTGGAGGTCCGCGCCGCGCACGGTGCGCTTGCGCGCGATGTCCTCGCAGGCCACCGCCTCGGCTCCCAGCCGGAGGAGGACCGCCTTCATCTCCTCGTCGCTGTGGATGTACTCCTCGCGGTTGCGCCGCTTCACGCGGTAGAGCGGGGGCTGCGCGACGTACACGTGGCCCCCCTCGACGAGCTTCGCCATCTGCCGGTAGAAGAAGGTGAGGAGCAGCGTGCGGATGTGGCTCCCGTCCACGTCCGCGTCGCACATGATGATGATCTTCCCGTAGCGCAGGCGCGAGAGGTCGAACTCGTCCCCGATCCCGGTGCCCAGCGCCTGGATGATCGTCTGGATCTCCTCGTGCCGCAGCATCTGGTCGAGGCGCGCCTTCTCCACGTTGAGGATCTTCCCGCGGAGCGGGAGGATCGCCTGGAAGCGCCGGTCGCGCCCCTGCTTCGCGGTCCCGCCGGCGCTGTCGCCCTCCACCAGGAAGAGCTCCGTGGTGGCGGGGTCGCCGCTGCTGCAGTCGGCCAGCTTCCCCGGGAGCCCTCCCCCGAGGAGCGCCCCCTTGCGGCGGACCAGGTCGCGCTGCTTCCGCGCGGCCTCCCGGGCCCGCGCGGCCGTGACCGCCTTCTCGAGGATCCCCTTGGCCGTGGCCGGGTGCTCCTCGACATAGGCCCCGAGCATCTCCCCCACGACGGTCTCGACGTATCCCTGCACCTCGCGGTTCCCGAGCTTGGTCTTGGTCTGCCCCTCGAACTTCGGGTCCGGCACCTTGACCGCGATGATGGCGGTGAGGCCCTCGCGGTAGTCCTCGCCCGTGGGGAGGTCCTCCTCCTTCAGGGACGTGGCCCGCCGCGCGTACTGGTTCAGGGTCCGCGTCAGCGCGGTCTTGAACCCCGCCAGGTGGGTTCCGCCCTCCGGGGTGTGGATGTTGTTGACGTAGGAGTAGAGGAGCTCCGTGTAGCCGTCGTTGTACTGGAAGGCCACCTCGATCTGGTGCCCGTCCACCTCGCGTTCGAGGTGGACGATGTCCGGGTGCACCGGGTCCCGGTTCGCGTTGAGGTGCTGCACGAACTCGCGGATCCCGCCCTGGTAGATGAAGGTCTCGTCCTCCCCGGTCCTCTCGTCCACCAGGCGGATGCGAAGCCCCTTGTTCAGGAACGCGAGCTCGCGCAGGCGCTTGGAGAGCGTGTCGTGGTGGAAGACGGTCTCCTCGAAGATGGTCGCGTCGGGCCTGAAGGAGACGACGCTCCCGCTCCGGTCGGAGGCGCCGGCTTCCCGCACGGGCGCCGAGAGCCCCTTCACGTTGCGGAACTCGACCTCGTGGACCGCCCCGTCCCGGTGGACGCGGACGCGGAGCCACTCCGAGAGGGCGTTCACCACCGAGGCGCCCACCCCGTGGAGCCCACCCGCGACCTTGTAGGTGTTGTGGTCGAACTTCCCGCCCGCGTGGAGGAGCGTGAAGATGACCTCGAGCCCGGACTTCCCGGTCCCCGCGTGCACGTCCACGGGCATCCCGCGGCCGTCGTCGTCCACGGAGATGGAGTTGTCCTCGTGGACCGTCACGACGATGTTCCGGCAGAAGCCCGCGAGCGCCTCGTCCACCGCGTTGTCCACGATCTCCCAGACGAGGTGGTGCAGGCCGGAGACCGCCGTGTCCCCGATGTACATCGAGGGGCGCTTGCGGACCGCCTCCAGGCCCTCCAGCACCGTGAGGTCGTCGGCGTTGTAGTCCTCGCGGGAGGCGCCGTCCTTCCCCTTCCCGCCCCGGCGCCTGGCCGGGGGCTTCGCCCCGCCGTCGGGGGGGGTCTCCTCCCGCGGCTCCGCCTTCGGCTCGCGCTCCTCCGTCATCGTTCCCCTCTAGGCCCCGGGAGCGCCGCCGACAGGCACGAACCGCAGATCCCGCACCTTCCGTCCGCCCTCCTCCGCGTGCAGCGCCGCCAGGAGCTCGCGGGCCCGGAAGCCCCGCACCTCCTGGAGGAGCGCCGCCCCGTCCACCTCGACGACGAGGACCCCGTCCCGGAACGCCACGGGCCTCGTCCGCAGCGCCAGGTCCGGGCCAGCCACACGGCCCCAGGCGGTCGCCAGCGCCCCCTCGCGGCTCCGTTCGCGGACGCGGAGGTCCCGGAGCAGGCGGTCGAGGACGGGCCCCAGGCGCTCCGGCCCGCGCACGCCCGGGCCGGGGACGCGCCCCCGGGGGGACCCGCCGCTCAAGCCACGTGCACCGGCATCACCACGTAGGTGAACCGGTCCCCGTCCGAGAGCTTCCCCGGGCTCGCCTTGGAGTTGAACTCGAAGGACACCTCCGGCGACGTGATGACGCCGAGGGCGTCCAGGAGGAAGGAGGGGTTGTAGCCCACCTCGTCGTCCGCCCCGGAGTACTTGCAGGGCACCTTGACCGTCGCCTCCCCCACGTCGGGCACCTGGGCCGTGAGGACGAGGTCCTCCCCCTCCCGGAAGCGGAGGAGGACCGACCCGCCCGCGGGCGCCTCGCGCGTGACGAGGACGGCCGCCCGCCGGAGGCCCGCCGCGAACTTCTCCCGGTCGAGGACGGCCCGGCGCTCGCAGTTGCCCGGGATCACCTCCTCGAAGTTGGGGTAGGTCCCCTCCACGAGCCGCGCGAGGATCGACGCGCGGCCCGCCGCGACCGCCGCCTGGCTCTCGGAGAAGGCGACGCGCACCGCGGCGTCCTCCTCCCGGAGACTCTTGACGACCTGGGTGAGCGCGCGGGTCGGGACGATGGCCCGGTGCTCCCCCTTCCCCGGGTTCCGGCACTTCGCCACCACGTGGGAGAGCCTCCGGCCGTCCGTGGCGATGCCCTGGAGCTGGTCCCCCTTCGCGATGAGGAGGATCCCGTTGAGGGCGTACCTCATCTTCTCCCGGGCCGCCGAGAAGGCCGTCCGGGCCACGAGGTCCCTGAGGACCGGGCCCTCGATCTCGATCCCCCCCTTCATCTCGGGGATCTCGATGGAGGGGAACGCGTCCGGGTCCTGCCCCGTCACGCGGAAGGAGCCGGCGTCGGACTGGACCGAGCAGTTCCCCCCCTTCCAGGAGACGGTGACGGGCTCGTCCGGGAGTTCGTGGAGGATGGCGGACAGCCGGCGGGCGAGGACGAGGAAGGAGCCCGGCTCCGAGATCCTGAGCCCCTCTTCCGAAGCCGGGATGGAGTACCGCATCGAGACCTCGAGGTCGGTCCCGAAGAGGTCGAGCCCGTCCTTCGACGCCGCGATGCGTACGTTCTCGAGGACGTCCTTGATGCTGGCCCCGCGGGCCGGGATCGCCCCGGAGACGGCCTGGAGGGCCTCGGCCAGCGGGGCGCGCGGACAGGTGAACTTCACGGGCGGACCTCCTCGAGGGGTGCGTCTCCGGATCCTTTGATTCTGATTCTCTCCGTCTCCGTCAGGGCTGTGGGGCGTGGGGAGAAGATCCGTCCGGAGGGTGCAACTCCCTGTCCACGCGCCCGCTTGCGGCCGTCGCCCCGGCGCGGCCCGGCGTGGAGAGGGGACGACGACATGAGGAGAACCGGCGACTTGTCCACCCGGCCCGTCCGCGGCGCTCGATTCCTCCCCGGATTCTACAGGTCCGCCCACGGACCCCGAAGCCGTTTTCCCCGCCTTCTCCCCACGGATTCCGGGTGCGGGAACGAACGGCGACGAGGGTGGGACGCGCCCTCCGGCCCGGGGCTCAGGGCTCAGGGCCGCCTTCAGGACGCCCGGACCTCGCGCACCAGCGAGTCGAGGTCCTCCTTCAGCGTCCGGTCCACGGTCATCTGCCGCTCCAGCTTGTCGATGGCGTAGAGGACCGTGGTGTGGTCGCGCCCCCCGAAGTACCCCCCGATCTCGACCAGGGAGTGGTCGGTCAGGCGGCGCGCGAGGATCATGCAGATCTGCCGGGGGAAGGTCACGGAGCGGTTGCGCTTCTTCCCCTGGAGGTCCACGGCCTTCACGCCGTAGCGGACCGTGACGGCCCGGACGATGGCGTCGATGGTCACCTGCCGGCGGGACGTCTCAAGCGTGTCGCGCAGGGCCTCGCGGGCGAGCACCACGTCCAGGGGACGCCGCAGCAGGTCCGCGCAGGAGAAGACCTTGTGGATGGCCCCCTCGAGCTCGCGGATGTTGGCCGTGATCTGGTTCGCGATGAACTCGCAGACGTCGTCCGGGAAGCGGGCCCCCTTCTGGGCCGACTTGAGGCGCACGATGTGGACGCGGGTCTCGAACCCCGGGGGCTCGATCTCGGTGACCAGGCCCCAGCGGAAGCGGGAGACCAGCCGCTCCTCGATGGAGGGGATGTCGCGCGGGTGGGAGTCCGAGGAGAGGATGATCTGCTTGCGGGACTGGTGGAGCTGGTTGAAGGTGTGGAAGAACTCCTCCTGCGTCCGCTCCTTGTTCGCCAGGAAGTGGATGTCGTCGATGACGAGGACGTCCACCTCGCGGTAGCGGTAGCGGAAGTTCTTGAGGTCCCCGCTCTGCACCGCCTGGATGAACTGGTTCGCGAAGGTCTCGCAGGACAGGTAGAGGATCCGGAGGTCCGGCCGCCGCTCGAGCAGCGACCAGGAGGTGGCCTGGAGGAGGTGGGTCTTCCCGAGCCCGACCGCCCCGTGCAGGAACAGGGGGTTGTAGGCGAGCGCGGGCTTCTCGGCGACGGCCAGGGACGCGGCGTGGGCGAGGCTGTTGCCGGGGCCGACCACGAACTGGTCGAAGGTGTAGGAGTCGTTGAGCGGGACGTCGCTGTAGAAGTTCGGGAAGCGCGGGTCGGCGACGATCCCCCCGCTGCGGGCGTGCTCGGGGCGCGGGCGGGCCGGGGGCGGGGACGGGGGGAGGGCCCCGGACCCGCCGCCGGAGGAGAGAGGCCGCGGCGCCACGACCACCGCGACCTCGGGGCTCCCGCCGAAGGCCTGCCGGCAGGCGGCCCGCAGGATGTCGGAGTAGTAGGTCTGGAGCCAGTCGCGGAAGAAGGCGTTCTCGACCCCGAACACCGCCCGGTCGGGGGTCGCCTCGACCAGGGTCAGGGCCTTGAACCAGGTCTCGAACTGCTGCTTGCTGACGCCCTGGCGGACCGACTCCAGGACGGCCGCGAGCCGGTCGCTCGCCGGCGACGACGTGTCCATGCCCCCGTCCCCCCGCGCCCCCACCCGGGCCAGGTGGGGACGGATCATCTCTGTGTTTTCAGGATCTCAGGACGCCGCGAAGTCCCACGGCACACCCGCGCTTGCCCACGCCGAAAGACGGCGCGGATTCTAGGCGTCCCCGCGTGAAGGTCAAGGCAAAAACGATCGTTGCCACGGAATCAAGCGTTTCCGCGTCTTTCACGGCAGTCAACCCTCCGACTTCGGGGCCCCGCGCGCGGCGCCCTGCTCGATGAAGTCGAAGTCGAGCACGA